>JBHPCX010000043.1:0-29308 GCA_042573485.1 Thermodesulfobacteriota bacterium
GGCCGGTACTCAATCACGATACAGTGGTGCCGGCTCGCCAACTCCTACAGCATTGACAGCACAGGGCGCCGCAACGTTAAACCTGAGAGGTTTGGGAACGAATAGAACCCTGATTTTGGTTGATGGTAAACGTGTCCAGCCTATTAATGCTGCGTTGGTGGTCGACCTCAATACCATTCCCGTCGCCGCCATCGAGTCAGTTGAAACCATTACCGGTGGCGCGGCCGCCGTTTATGGTGCTGATGCTATTGCCGGTGTTGTGAACTTAATTCTGAAGAAAGATTTCCAGGGCGCGTCATTCGATGCTCAATATGGAATTACCGAAGAAGGTGACGGCAAAGAACTCCAACTCAGCGCTCTACTGGGCGCCGATCTTGCCGATGGTCGCGGCAATGTCACGATGGGTTTCAGCTATGCAGATCGAGGCAATATCCAGGCCAAAGATCGCGAATTTATTGTCGATGGCTGGTTAGACCCCGGTACCACTTCCAGCGGTATACAATCTTTAGGCACTTCCACGCTGATCAACTATTACCCGGTTGGCTCAAATGCGCCAGATCCCTTAACTTCGCCAGATGCATGGACTTCGGCCTCCGGTCAATACCGCATCGATCAAAACGGCAACGCATTTGACCCACTCGATCCAACTAATGCGGACCACCCTTATACGGGTCCAATAAGCTATGACTCCGGTTTTAAAATTAATCCGGAAACGGGTGAGCTTACCTATTTCAATAAAGACATTAACTATTTGCAATTGCCCCTGGAGCGATATGCGATTTTTGGATCTACAAGGTATAATTTGACTGATAACATCGAGTTTTATATGGATCTGCGCTATTCGGAGAACCGGGCTATAGCCATCGCTAACCAACAGCAATTTTTTAACATTTGGGCCATGAAAATACCCTATAACGCTCAATATGACGATCCCGATTCAGCGGATTTCGGTAACCCGCCTGCGCCTACTGGGCCTTTTGATCCTGGTACACCTCTACATCCAGTGCCTGCCGAGTTGGCTGATTTGTTAAATTCGCGACCGGATCCAACTGCGGACTGGACTTTGGAACAAGCTATGCATTACTTACCGCCTTATGAGACAGATACGACGAGTAACGTGTATCAGATGAGCGGCGGTCTGCGCGGCGAGTTTGGATCATTTGAGTTCACTGATGATTGGACCTGGGAGCTGTATTATTCTCACGGTAAGTCAACGATCAGCACTGAGCAACTCGAAGGGTTTACACATATGCCAAGGTCCCAGGATGTATATGAAGCTGACCAATATGGCAAGGGCTTTTCAGCGGGTTATGTAGTATCCGTTATCCATAACTGCACAAGTGGAATTCCGGTATTTAACGAAGATGGCAGTGTCAACACTTCGTCCACCGTCACTCAGGATTGTGCCGATTATATGACCCTTCGCATGAACCACCACACTTCACTGGAACAAAATATTTTTGAAGCCAACATGCAGGGCAGTATTTTTGAATTGCCCTGGTCCGGGAAGATTCAGTTCGCGTTGGGTGTCGGTTATCGCGAAGAGAATTTTCGATTTAATCCCGACAGCGGTTTTAACGCCAACCAAAGTTTCCCCGATGTCGTTGGTAATATCGCGTTACCAACGGCTGTAAATGGGAGTACCGATGTATCTGAGCTTTATGGGGAATTATTAATCCCGGTCGTCAAAGACTTGCCTCTGATCAAAAGTTTTACCCTGGAACCGGGCTACCGCATATCGGATTACAGTATCGGGGGAGAAAAAGTGGACACCTATAAGGTAATGGGGGACTGGAAAGTCACTGATTGGGTTCGTTTCCGCGGTGGCGTGCAGTATGCAAACCGTGCTCCAAATATCGCCGAGCTGTTTATGCCGACAGGCGCCAGTAACATTGTTTTCGGCCAGGATGGCTGTAATAGTGATCCATCAGTACCGGAGTGGGGCAATGTAGAAGCAAACCCCAACCGCTTTAATTTACAGGTCCTGTGTCAACACTTAATGGTTCGCGATGGCGCGCCGGAGAACTTTCCCGAGTACGTGCCCGGGGGCACTGCGAATACCTGGCGTTATTACGTCTTTGGTCCGGGGTACTGGGCCTGGTCCTTAGGAATATCAGGGGGTAATCCAGACCTGGAATCTGAGACGGCCGATACCAAGACCCTTGGGGTCGTTATCAACTCGCCTTTTTCAGCGCCGGCTCTGCAAAATTTACGGCTTTCTATTGACTATTACGACATCGAAGTTGAGGGTGCGATTGCCGCCCCCACTCATGACCTGATATATCAGCAATGTATGGATGCCCAGTACAACCCCTTAATAGGCTCAAGTGACGGTACCTACACCGGCGCAGAACTGGCAGCCGGCAACCCCTATTGCGCGCTCATTAACCGGGAGTACTTAAACGATGGGGTGAATGATCATGGCGCCGACCGAAATTTCGATGCAGTCTTCTTTAACATGGGGGCAATATACTCCGAGGGCTTTGATGTTCAAGTCGATTGGAATTCAGATTTTGCCGACATGGGACTTGATGCAATTCCCGGGCGGCTGGGTGTGAATGTGCTGTATAGTAAACTCGAAAATTATTCGCAATTGCCATTCAAAGGAGGAGAAATTGTTGAGTACACAGGAAGCGTAGTCAATTCATCCTTTAATTACCAAATGCTTACCACCTTAAGCTACAGCAACGGTGGATTCTCTGGCGGTTTACGCTGGATGCATTTGCCATCACTGGATCCAGCGCCCGGTAGTGCCTCCGATATTCAAGGCGTAAACTCCCATGATGAATTTGATTTATTTGCCCGCTATCTCCTAAGTGACAACATGGAATTGCGCGGCGGCATCAATAACCTGCTTTACACCAAACCGGAGACATCTGGCGCAAGAGATAATGACAACGCTCTTGGCACTTTTATTAGCAGCCACGATATTATTGGACGCAGATTCTACCTGGCATTAAAATTTTGGCTTTAAAAGCTAAATTAAAATAACCCTTCACTTAAAAAGCCCGCCAACAATTTTGTTGACGGGCTTTTTATTGATTTTTACTTAGGGTGGGGCTTTACACCCAATGTTGTTGACTTAGTGGCATAGCATTTTTCTTTGTCGTGCCACAGACCATCTGTTTATTTTTCTTTTTGTAATTCTTGGTTGAGATGGTCGTTTTTTCTGAGATACATAATATTTGACGCGTGCTATCTCATGAAGAAGTTCTTTGAATATTTTAATAGCCTTTGCCGGATCATCCGGGGTTAATGCAGCGGCATCATACGCAATGGTTATGACAGCGTTTTTAAATTGAGGGCTGCCTTTGCCACTATGGTGCTGAGATTCCGAAAGATACATTAGAATGCGAGAGATAACACTTATGATCATTATGGCAAACAGTTCTTGGCGAATACTATTAGGAGATTTGCCATGAAATTTTTCAATATCAAGGATTGTTTTTTCATTCCGATAATGGATTTCGACTTCCCATCGTCGGAAGTACAGATCGGTAATATCTTCGCGGGAGAAGGATTGTGCATCGAACAAATTTGTCAACAACACGGAAATTGTTCCGTCAGGAGACACTAATTTGATCACTCTGAGTTTTATTGGTTTTGCCTGTCGCCACTTTTTAACTCCTGAACGTACGCGGCAGGAATGAGTTGGATCAACCCATATTATGGCATCATCTTGGCCGCTGGCAAGAAAAGATATTACAGCAGAAAAGATGGATGACCCAGGGCATCGAAATACAAAATAACCTGAATAGGTATTAATAAGCTCTTTAATGAAGCTCCCCACCGCAAGCGGTGGGGTATCAAGCGGAATTGCGCCATAGCCAACCCGCGTTCGAGTAGATGAGTGGCAAAGCTGTGCCGGAGGGAATGGATATGGACTTTTTTTTAATGCCGCATTCTTGAACCACTACTTTCATAGCATTCTGAGTTCCACCTGTGTCCATGTGATTAGTTGCCTGTTGGATTTTTTGAGGAGAACCGGTGGCATTAGGGAAAAGCCAATCAGGGTTACGATGTTTGGACCATAATTCACGCAAGGCATCTAAAGTGAGGTCTGGCAAAGGAACGAACCTGTCCTTATGGCCTTTGCCACGGCGGATATGGACTTTTTTTCTTTCAGCATCGATATCCCCGGTTTGAAGGGATAAGGCCTCTTGCAAACGAAGACCCATGGAATATGTGGTTAACAAAAAGACCCTGTATCTGAGTTTTCTTGTTGCGCCTATTATACTTTCTATTTCTTTGGCTGTGAGAATATCAGGGAGTGTATGAACTTTGGGAGGTTTGATGATCTTGATCCATTCCCATTTGGCCTGGACAACATACTTCCAAAAGAACTGCAGGCCCAGTCGATCTATTTTAACGGTACTCCAGGAATGGGATTCAACCAGATCTGAAAAATATTTCTCCAGTTGATCAGGAGTTAATTGATCGGGGCAGCAGTCAAAATGTTCACTTATTCGACGTACAGCCCTTGAATAGGCTTCAATTGCCGGAGTATAATCCGGCTTCATCGCCCGTGACCCAGCAGGCTGAGGTACAGATCACTCCTGTAAATTCGGCCGGTGTCGCCACGATATCACTGCGCGGCTTCGGTCCCAACCGCAACTTGAGCCTGGTCGACGGCAAAAGACAAGTCCCGGTCAATGCCCTGTTGTGGACCGACATCAACGGCATTCCGTCCTCCATGATCGAGCGTGTGGAAACGATTAGCGGCGGCGCATCTGCCGTTTATGGTGCGGACGCTATCGCCGGTGTGACCAACTTCATCCTCCGCAGAGATTTCGAAGGGTTTGAATTCGACGCCCAGTATGGCATTCAAGAGGCCGGTGACGGCGACGAAAACCGTATAAGCATGCTGCTCGGCGTGAATTTAGCTAACGGCCGCGGCAATATCACCTTTGGAGCCGAGCGTTATGATCGGAAAAAGGCCGAGGCTAAAGAGCGCGACTGGTATACGGACAAGTGGGCCGACCCAAGGGTTGATGGTTATTTCTGGCTCACGGGTTACGTGGGCTATGAACCTCAAGGTAATGGCCCGAACTGGGGGGCAGTTAAGGCCTTATTCGGGGGCCAGAATCCCAGCTCATTCTATGTCGCTGAGTACCCGGACTTTTTAAATATGGGAGGCGGTTTTTTCGGTGTTTCTTATATGTTAACTTCTGATGGCAAAATCTGGCTACAGGGTAACCCAGTAGGTGAGTCCAGGACCGACATAGTCAAAGACGGCCTGCAGTATGCAGGCATAACCGAGTACAATAACCAGGTCCCGGGTAACGCGGCAACTTATGAAGGGATCAAATGGAACAATATCCAGGAGATGGCAAGCGCCCCGCAGGGACGCTATTCGTTCTTCGTCAACGGCGACTACGATGTGACCGATAAGATCAATGTATTCGGCGGTGCTAGATTTGCGCAAAGCAGGACGCACACGCTGCTGTTCAGCTCCAGTCTCGTCAGCGGCTGGGAGACTAACGTTCCCTATAACCCAACGACAGATAGTCCGATTGACCCTAATATTGATTTCACTGATACGGATGTATTGGCTTTGATAGCAGCCAACCCCGATGCCTTTTTCGCTGACCCTGACAACGCCAACCCGGACTTCATCCCCAGTGGTTCGCCCGGTGCCGGACATCCGGTTCCGGCAGAATTGGCGTGGCTGCTGAACACCAGGGCAACTCAAGATGGAAGTTGGCAGCCGCAGTGGAACTGGGATGACGGTATGCCGCACCGTCAAACCGAAAACACCATCCAGACATGGCAGCTCGAAGGGGGTCTGGATTTCGAGCTACCCTTCCGCGACTGGTCGGGTGAAATCTATTTGACCCATGGCGAATCCGCCACCTACAATGAGGCCGGCGGCAACCTGTCACTGACCCGTGCACGTGCCCTGTTAGCCTATCCCGACTGGGCCCGAGGTGCCAGTGGTACCGGCAACCAGTGGTATGCCGTGGATCCTGTAGGAAGTGGCCTTTCTACAGATGTTGTAGTGATTCCCGCCATCCGGCCGGGCTTCGGTGTGGGTGACTTCACGTGTACCTCCGGTTTATATGACGCCATGTTCAGCGATGTGCCGATGTCGGAAGACTGCTTCAATGCTATCAACGCCAAACTGCAGACGCGCACTGAGGTTATCCAGGAAATCGTCGAATTAAACCTGCAGGGCGGCTTGCTTGACCTGCCGGCCGGTGAACTCCGCACCGCGGCCGGTTTCCAGAACCGCAAGATCGAAGGCAAGTTCAATCCCGATATCCTGCAATCGTCCCATTCCTTCATGGATCAGGTTGCCGGCGTTTACCCGACCGGATACCTGGATGCCAGCACCCATGTCCGCGACTGGTACATCGAGGCCCTGGTACCTGTCCTGTCCGACCTGCCGTTCATGCAGAAACTGGAGCTCGAACTGGGCGCCCGTTACTCGGATTACGAGGAGACCAATGACACGGAAATGACTTACAAAAGTCTGGGTAACTGGGAGGTCAAGGACTGGTTGCGCCTGCGCGGCGGTTACAACCGCGCTACCCGGGCGCCCAACCTTGGCGAGCTGTTCCTGAATACGCAGGAAGTCTTCATGATGGGGGCCGTCAACTTCGGCGATCCGTGCTCTCCACGTGCGAATGCACCCTGGGGCGCAGGCGGCACAACACTCGCGGATGACGAGGTCCTAGATGATGGCGAGCCCCTTCCGTCCCTGGCCCCGGGCCAGACACAGGCCGGTGCGGACAGGACCAAGCAGATCTGTGATGCCATGATGGGTACGGTAGCTTCTAACAACTACTACGAAGGTATAGTTGGTAGTTCCGACGTCCCTCGTGACTTCGTTCAGCAGGGAGCCGGCAGCCCCTTTAACTGGGTATTGCAGGAGGGCAACCCACTGTTGAATCCGGAAACAGCGGACACCTGGACGCTTGGTTTTATCATGTCCTCGCCCTTTGAGAACCCGTGGATATCGGGCATCACCCTGGCGTTAGACTGGTATAGCATTGAAGTCGAGGACGCCATCATGACCTATTCGGTCGACTACGCCAATTTCCGCTGCTTCGGCGAGGATACGGGACTCTCTCCGGCTGAACAGGCGCTCACTCCGGGCTGCCAGCTGACCCCGCGTGACCAGTACAATGGTAGTGCGTTGACCTCCGTGCTGTCCTACGACAACCAGGCCACGATCTCGACCAAAGGTTTTGATGTCATGTTTAACTGGCACGCCGATATTGCTGCTCTGGGCCTTGACGTACCGGGCAGTCTTAATTTCAATCTGAGGGCAAACGTCCTGGATAGCTACGAAACCAGGCAGTCTCCCGCAGTGTATGACGTGCCGGTCGAGTGGAAAGGATCTCTGGGCCCGAACCTGCCCGGAACACAGGCGGGCGCCTATGATTATCGCATCTTCGGTACGCTCACTTATAATAATCCCAAGGACAGCTGGAGCGTATCGTTACGCTGGCGTCACCTGCCGCCGGTCTGGACTGCCGACTATGCCGCGCAGCAGGCTGTCATCGCCAACAACGCGTCGGTTGCTGCCGGTGGATCCGGCATCACTCTGGGCTATACACCGATCGATGAAATCGAGAGCGATAGCTACAACATCTTCGATTTGTCCGCTACCTGGGACATCAACGATACCTTTCAGCTTCGCGCCGGTATCACCAACCTATTTGAGACAGAGCCGGTACTTGTCGGCAACGAAGCCGGCCGTTCTACAGCAGCAGATCTGGACGTTTGTGGCGATGCCCCCGGCTGTAGCAACCCCAACAGTTTCAGCCTGCCTTCAGTAGGAAATTTCCCACTTTACAGCGGTGGTTACTATGACACCCTGGGTCGCCGCTTTTTCATGGGTATAAAAATGAGGTTCTAGAAGCACACGTTACCCATAACCTATAACCTATACCAAGAGCCAGGCCGGGCGTTTCATTGCCCGGTCTGGTTTTTTTGTACCTTCTGTTGCACTTGTCGAATATACTGGACTATGAGCGAGGAAAACATGAAAATGCGGCAGGAAATGAGGTTTGGTGTCAAGGCATTGATTTGTGATTCAATATTCAAAATTCAAGATTTACCGTGTTAAATGCTGCTTTGCAGTCCTTTGTGTGGATTTAACTGAGCAAACTTTAAACGGTATTCCGGAAAACTGGTAGAGAAGGAAGTGGCCAATTTTAAACGCAGGTTTTATGTGCTATTTAAAGGTATTTTTAAACCAATCCTCAATCATTTTCTTCTCAAAATCAAAGGGAGGATTTTTCTTGAACCTCGCGCCGTAAAACAAAAATCCCATATCCCTGATATTTTCTTCTCCGCTTTTAATCACCTGATCACGGGCATCCCTCATAATATAAGAAAACTCAATGCTTGGGAAAAAAATTTCCCTTACCACCCTAACCGGTTGTCCAAAACGAGCGAAAAAATAGTCCACATCACCGGCAAGATCCAGATCCGTGATACGCACATAAAGTGTCTGGTCGGCTGGTAAGTGCTCTTCAGCAGCAGTCCTGAAAAACCGGGTCAAATTATTGATGACCCTTTCCTCAAAATACTTCTGGTTTTCGTTGCTGGCACGTATATCCCGGTACTTTTTTGTGTCTATCCACTCGATTTCAAGCAATGCAGCCTGAGCGGATAATGTACAGCACAATGCAGTACAAACCATGAATGAATAAATAATATATTTTTTCATGTTGCCCTCCTTCTTTAATAAACCTGTGTATCTGATATAGATCACCAGATGAAATTTTATATTCCTATAATTATACAATTTTTTCTGAATTTGTTACATTTATTTTTATATTTGGATCATATCTGGAATGGATAAGTCTCTTAAATAAACATCATTACTGGTTTCTAGTTTTTGATGTTAGTTGAAAACCAGAGGCCAGGGAACAGAAACTATAAACCCTGATGTAATCTTCAACCTTGAATTTTGAATCTGGAATTTTGAATTATATACGGTATGCTGTTTTCAGGATTCAACGGTCTGACCCCTTTCTTATCTCGTTATTTGGCCCGCTTTACACGGATCCGTCTTTTGCCTTCCGGTTCTTTCAGAAAGAATCCGCCGCCAACGCTGCGGGAGATAATTACCCAGTGCTCCGAATTTAGGAAGTAGAAACGCCTGCTATCGGTCTGACGCCACACCTGTCCATTTTCCAGGAAAATGATCCACTTACCCAGGGCATCTTTCTTTATCCTGGTCCACTTAAATTTAAACTCATCAGGACGATCCTTTTTCGGTATCTGATTATACTTTAAACCAAGGGTAGCTTCTGCATTCGGCTTCGCCTCAACCGGGGTGACAGTTGGCGTCGCGGCAGGAGCAGCCGGCACAACGACGTCGGCCCCGGATGCCACGGGATCAGCCGCTTCGGTCACTTTGCCGCTTTCTTTCGTCGTGTCAGCAGGTGAACGGCCGGCCAGCCTGTCGTAACAAGCAAAGCGCTCGGCCGGTTCATCAATGGAAGCGCAGCGTTCCAGGGATGTTTTCGCGGTCTGGCATGAGAGTGAAGCAGTAAATAGAAAGATGGCAATAATTAAAACGGGTTTCAAGGTTCTTCCTCCGACTGGTTATCGTCATGTTGATAAAGGCGTGTAATTACCAAGCCTGTTTCAAGTGCCAATTGGATTGGTAAGAAGTTTTTTTAAGGTGTGAATATAGGTGATTTTTAACTCACATGTCAAGAAAAGACGATTACAGGATATTGTGGTTTATTATGACTTGATTCTGTGCTAGGGGAAGGGAATGCCCATGAATTTATGATTTCATTCAATCACTTCAATATCTTTAAGTTGTAACTTCATGGGTGTCCCTGTTTACTGTTTGAGGCTATAATCTATACATTTACTTGACTGACACTGGATTTCTTGTTACTAAATCAATCAGTTTTCTCGCCGGAATGGATGGAAACCTGTATGCATATTGATGCTAATGCCAGAATGGCAAAACAAGCGATATGTACGGCCTGGGCCATTGAAAGAATGCGGACCTCAGCCTTTTGCCCTGAACAGCCTTTCCAACCCCCAAATAAGCACTTTTGAATCATTTAATATAATAACTACTCATTGCAAGGAGAACACCATGAGCGCATTATTTACTTTTAAACAGATAATAAAAGCCCTGGCAAACACTTCCATGCCATTGGTTTGCGTAATAGTTATCACGCTGTTGACTATCTCATGTAGCACGGTGCCAACCAAACAAACTACATCGACTGATACTGCAGCCAATTCCTTAACCACAAAAGAAAAATCAGACAATAAAACAACAGAAAACATACAGAAGGAACTCGAATGTCGTTATATAGAAGTAACAGGCTCGCGTTTTAAAAAGAAAATCTGCAAGTCCAAAGAGGCCTGGGCAAAAATCTCTAAAAGGCACAAAAGTGAGGCGGATGAGTTTGTCAGAGGGATTACTGAAAAATCCGGCATATCAACTTCTGGAGAAACCGATCCTGCTGGGGGCAGAATGAATACTCCAACTACGCCTCCCGGGGGATTCTAGGATAAAACAGGTGAAAAATTAAGTTAATCGTTCGAATAGTATATTTAAGATTACCGCTTCCTTTTCCGGATTCTGATAAGTGGCTTTATATCGACAGGGAGTATCCGGAGATTTATCCGCCTCAGGCGTGACCATTCCTGCCTGATTTTTATAGATCTGATACGAGCCGAGAGGATCCGTGTAGCCAAATCCCCTCAATTCTGTCCCCTTCACCGTGAAATAGCCCTCGCGCCACCATGGAGATACCCATCTGCTTCACCCTGGGAGCTTTCCATCTTCGCCTCACCGGGGGCACCCACAACACCATAAGATTGTGTTTTACTTGACACAAAAGTCAACATTCTCCTATACTTTCGTCCCAAAAAGAGAGTTCTTATCAATTCAATTCTGGGTGTTATGTGTGTGGAAAAGATTGGAGGGTTAAAAAATGAAATTGGAAAAATCCCTATTATTTACTTTGCTAATCTGTGTTTTTTTTCCATTTGTGTCAAACGCTGATCAGCTTGAAGATGCTATTTCAGCAATTGGGAGCAAAGATTACAAAAAGGCGCACGAACTACTTAAACCTTTGGTTGATGAGGGTAACGCAGCGGCTCAGACTCGTCTGGGTGCTATGTATGTCAATGGGCAAGGAGTTGAAATGGATCTCGCCAAAGGCTTAGGATTGATAATGGAGGCTGCAAACCAGGGATATGATAAGGCTCAGGGCATTGCGCTTAAAATTTACATGGATATCGCCAGTACGGGCGATACAGGGGCTATGTACAATGCTGGGGGTTTGTGCCTGAAAGGCTGGGCAGGAGCAAAGGATAAGACGGCATGCCTGGAATGGCTGGAACAAGCTGCGAGGCTTGGCCACGAAAGATCAGGAAAGGTGCTCAACAAGATATATGCGAAAGGTATGTATGGTATCACTCTTAATGAAGAGGAGGCAACCTATTGGAATGATCTACTGGTAGCCTTTGCTGCTGGTCTTGATGGCGAATGGAGTGGAGAAGAACCAAATGCTTTTGGCGGTCCACCTAGTAAACTCACTTTTACCTTTGAGACGAATGGCAACAATCTGACGGGGACAATCCTAGGATTTGGCGGTAAGAAAAATCAGTTAATAGATGGTAAAATCGACGGAAATGATTTTTCCTTTAGGATTAAATTAAGAAGTTTTGGTGGAACGAGTACCACAACCGAGTACACTGGTACATTTTTGGGAGACAGGCTAAAACTGACTTATACTACCAAGATGAACACAGATCGACGTAGACGTGCGTCCCTGGCGCAAAGCGGCGTCGGTGGCGAGTTACCTCCAGTGACGCTTATTGCCAAACGTGTTGAATGAACCTACATATAAATAGGGGGCGTTGTTGACTATCGTGATTCCACTTTCTTTTGAAATAGAGCGACCGGATCGGTCAATCCGTAATTAGGATTTTTTCGGTTAACTACAAAGCCCTATTTTTAAATAAATAGGGCTTTTTTACTTCTCCTGAATACTCTCAAACTAACTGCAGTGTATCCAGGTAAAGTGGAACGGCAACTCTATGAGCATCCCTATTAAAAGTAGGGTGGGGCTTTATGCCCCACCTCAATTTATCTGGATTCTTCCGATCCAGCCTTCGCCAAGGCTACGGCCCGGAAGGCAAGTCTGGGAATGACAGTCTTTAACCATATCCATTCATGTGTCATCCCCGTGCAGACAGGAATCCACTCCCTCCGTCATCCCCGCGTAAGCGGGAATCCACACTCTCCGTCATTACCCGGCTTGACCGGGGAATCCATTTATAAATTGAGCAACCTGTTGCATACATATTGGCCAACAAATCTTCTGAAAAAAAATAATAAAATGGATTCCCGCTTTCGCGGGAATGACAGAAAGAACGCGGGAATGACAACCTTTAGCCATTTTTGTTTGTTTGTCATTCACAGGCTTGCCTGCCAAACCGCTTACTTTGCGAAGAAGAATTATGCTCCAACAAATAATGGTTTATATCAATATTCAGCTATATAGAATCTTTCTCGGTCGGGCGTAAAGCCCGACCCTACGAAAACCGTTGTTATAAGTAGGGTGGGGTTTTACACCCCACCACAATTATTTGAACTCCGCGGCCTGTCCTGCCATAGCCTTGTGCGACGGCGGGTCGGAGCCGCGGAATTGACGGACTTTAACCTTATCCACTTATTTGTCATTTCTGGCTTGATATGCCGTCGTTTGCTAGCTAGAGCGGAATAAAATGGTGGGGCAACCCGGGGAATCCAACAAACCCGTCATTCCCCTCCTCCGACCGGGGAATCCAACAAATCCGTCATTCCCCGGCTCCGACCGGGGAATCCATTTTCTTAAGTTTGCTCTATTATAATTTTGATAACTCCTTAATAACCCTCTCCAGGTATGAAAGATCTGGATCATTTATTTCCTCAAGCAGTCCTCTAAGTGAACTCAATGCAGGTGGAATATATTTTTTAAAGTAGGTTTTGCCCTGGGCTATTGAGAGGTTCGAGTACGCTCCCAGGGCCTGCAGCAGCCGCATGACAGCTATGTATGGATAAGATACTTTAAGTGGATAGACGGCACTTCTACTTAATCCTTCAAGTATTTTACAATAGGTGTTAAACAGGATTCCTCTCTCATGATCGGAAAGACCGGTATAGGGATCATAAAGAAGAGATGCCAGGTCATAGGCAAGAGGGCCGGGTCTTGCACCCTGCCAGTCAAGGATTGCCATGCTGCCTGATTCTCTGCACATAATATTCCGGGATTGAAAATCCCTGTGCAGTAAAAAGGTTTTTTTAGCTTTGTCTGCCATCATGATAATCCTATCAAAGGACTTTTCAATCGCGGCCGCGTCAAAATCAAGCTTCATGTAATTGATTAAAAATGAATCCCTGAAATAATGGGCCTCCTTTTCTCTCATCAGGTTAGCATCATACATCTTGGACTGGCAGCACCAGTCAGTATTGAAACCTTCCTTACCTTTTATCTGGATTCTCAAGAGTATTTTCAGGACATCTTCGTATAAAGGAATCCCGTCTTCAGAATCAAGCATCTCATCCTGCAGGTTCCTGTCGCCCATATCTTCCAGTATGAATAATCCTTCATCAAGATCACAGGCATATATCTCAGGTACCGGAATACCCCTGTTAAACAGATGCTTTCCAATTTTTAAATAGGCGAGGTTTTCTTTTTTAATTGAGCCATTGGCAGGGTGATTTTCCATAATGATAAAAGATTGATCAAGAGACTTGAGATGAATTCGTTCGAATATTCTTGCTGATCCGTCTCCTGCCAGTATGGACAACTCAGGCTTGTTTTCATTGATTCTTTTGTTTTTAAGGAAGGACCGGATAAAAAGGTCTTTTTGTGAAGTGTCCATCATTTTTTTACCGTAAACTGTGGAGTAATAATACTGTCCTTTACCAGCGTTCCATCTTCAATATGTGTACCGTTCCATATTATTGATCTTTCAATGACAGCTTTTTCTCCTATGCAAACTTCATCTCCAATTATGGCCCACTCCCTTAAGTCTGCTGACGGATCTATGTGAGTAGTTGAACCCTTTAAAATCTTATTCGGGCCCAGGAAATACCTGTTGGCTTCAATATAACTTGTTATCGTCCCTATGTCGTACCAGTAGTGGCCTGAAACAACATGCGTGGTTATTTTCTTCCCTGATGCAAGCAGCGGGTTATAACAGTCAAGAATAATGTCAGAGAATCCTTCCAGCGGCATGTGATTGAATATCTCCGGTTCAAGTACATGAATTCCTGTAAATGCCAGTTTTCCCGGCCCCTCCCGGTGTATCTCCTTGATATTATTATTCCCGTCAATAATTATCTGGTTGAACGGTTCCTGGTTGTGAAGAACCATTAAAGCAAGGTTCCCTGTTTTTTTGTGTCTTTTTATGGCAGCGTTAATATCAATGTCTGTCAGGATATCGCTGTTCATTACAACAAATGTATCATCGCCGAGAAAATCCCTGCAATTGGCTATTCCTCCTCCGGTACCGAGTATTTCCTTTTCATTCCTCACCGTTAAATATACCTTTCCTGTTGTAAAATCATGTATGGATTCGGAAAGGTAGTGTGTGTTGATAATTATGTCGGTAATTCCAAATGAATTTAAATACTCGATGTTCCTTTCAAGAATGGGAATGTTTGCCACGGGCATGAGTGCCTTTGGCAGTTCTTCGGTTAAAGGTTTTAACCGTGTTCCAAACCCGGCCGCAAGGATCATAGCTTTCATCTTATTATTTCCCTGTAAATATATGTTGCTTTTAGCATGTATCTGATTATAAATAATTTGAAAGGTTTTGAAAGATTATTTATACACTAGAACTTCATGAATTGCCATTAAATCGTTTTCGTCATTCTGGTTCCGCGTCAAGTGCGGGATAAACTCCGACGGGGATCCATATCCTCCGTCATCCCCGCGTAGGCGGGGATCCATTTTAAATAATGAAAAAGCCTGCTGTTTACATATTAGCCAGTAAACCCAGAGGAACACTTTATACAGGTGTTACGAACGACTTGATAAAACGCATTTGGGAACACAAAAACGATGTTGTTGCCGGTTTTACCGCGGAATATAAAATTCATCATCTTGTTTACTATGAGTTGCATGGAGATATTAATTCTGCAATTCTTAGAGAAAAACAAATTAAAAAATGGAATCGTTTATGGAAAATCGAGCTGATTGAAGATTTTAATCCTGAATGGAATGATTTATATAATGATATTCTTTAAAAATAAATGGATTCCCGCTTTCGCGGGAATGACAGAAGGGGCGCGGGAATGACAGAAGGGGCGCGGGAATGACAGAAGGAGCGCGGGAATGACGGGTGAGTCTTTAAATTAATGCTGGTCCAATAAATGCGTTAAAATGCTTTTACCTATTGCCGATCCAAAATTTAAATAATGGGATGGGAATTTTAATTTCATGGTTTTAATAGATTATCATTACATTTGAATTTCACTAATTGCCGTTAAAGTTTTATGTCATCCCCGCGTAGGCGGGGATCCATTTTGAAATTATAAAAATCTACAGTCTAATATAATGGTTTTACAGGTGTCAGAAACTTTTGGGCACGAGCATCGTGCCCCTACAATCCGACTTAGTTAAAATTATGTAAAAACAAAACATGTGCCTTGCAGATACCATAAATGTAGGGGCACGCTGCGCGTGCCCGTTTCAAAGTAATAATGGTAGAAATTTTAAATAAGTGCTGGTGTCTGAATATTTTCACGAGCCTATTCATTTTTTATGTAAAAAAAATATGATGGATTTCGTTAATCCCCGAAAAAAGGATTTGTTTTGAATACAATTCCGGATATTTCAGAACTTAACCACAATATCGGTCAGTTATTCATGATTGGTATACCGGGAACTGGCCTGGATAAAAATACCGAAGACCTGATACGGGATTATAATATTGGCGGAATTATTCTTTTTTCCAGGAATATCAGTGATCCGCTTCAGCTTGCAGAACTCTGTACCAATATCAAAACCGCGGCACTGAAACATCATGGTAATGACATTTTTATAGCAGTAGATCAGGAAGGTGGAAATGTCGCGAGATTAAAAGAACCTTTTTCGATTTTTCCGGGAAATGAGGAAATAGGGAAGGATGCTGATCCGGGAAAAAAAGCCAGGGAATTTGGTGTAATTACGGCCAAAGAGATGAGTATGGTAGGGTTGAACATGAACCTGGCACCTGTGATGGATGTAAAGGCAGGTACACCTGATAAGCATCTTAAGGGCAGAATTTTCAGCGATGATCCTGATAACGTGGCACTGCTGGGAGGGATAGTTATCGATTCGCTGCAGGAAAGCGGGATAATGTCAGTTGCCAAGCACTTTCCCGGTCTGGGCATGGCCAATTTCGATCCACATCAGGATCAGGTAACGATCCGCTTCAAGAGCCGGGAGATTGAAAAAGATCAGTTAATCCCGTTTATCAGTTCCATAAAAAAGAATGTGTCGGGAATAATGACCTCACACGCCGTATATCCCTCCATTGACCCTGAATACCCGGGAACCCTCTCCAGGGATATTCTAACCGGCCTGTTGAGAAAAGAGCTTCAATATAACGGGCTGATTTTAACTGATGATCTCGAGATGGGCGCCATCTCAAAAACCATAGGAGTTCCAGAAGGGGCAGTTGCTTCATTCAAGGCAGGGGCTGATATTCTTCTCATATGTGAAAACCAGCAGAAGGTGGTTGAGAGTATTGAATACATGAGAAGAGAGATTTTATCTGATGAGATAAGAATGTCCAGGCTGCTTGAGTCCCTGGAGCGTATAAATTCTGCAAGGCTGGAGTATCTCCATCCCGGAAGGGAGATATCCATGGCGGAAACAAAAGAGTATTTTAAGCTGAAAGTATAATACTGTCAGGAAATCCTGTCTTCTTTCCTTCTTTTAAATCCACCTTCCGGAGGCTGTTTTTCTCTTCCTTTAAGCATTAGAATAATAATCAGGCCGATTATCATTGCCGCCTGTAATAACCCCAGTAAAGCTTCAGTTATTTTCTGGTTCATTATTATTAGCGCACTTACACCAAGGCATGCGGACATTAAACAAATGATGTATACGGTTTCTTTAGCGGTGAAACCCATTTGAAAAAGCCTGTGATGCAAATGATCTTTATTAGCACGTGCTAACAGCTCAAAAACCGAACCTGTCTGCCTGTTTTTGATACGTGACAGGTTCACATATGTCATATCGAAAATCAGTATACCGAAGATAAGGATCGGTGCGGTCAGGGAAACAAAATGGCTTGTGTTTGACCATTTTCCAAGTACCGCGAGGCCTGCCAGTGTGAAACCTAAAAAGGTGCTTCCTGCGTCACCCAGAAACAATCGCGCTGATTTTCCAAACCTGAAATTGTGAGGCAGGAATCCCAAACATGAACCTGCCAGTGCTATTGAAAACCATCCCAGGGCCGGCTGATTTGTTTCAAAGGCGATGACTCCTAAAAAGGAAGCTATTATTATTGAGAGGCCGGCAGCAAGCCCGTCCATACCATCAAAAAAGTTCATGGCGTTTGTCAGGCCTGTAATCCATAACACTGTAATCGGTACATTAATAAAATTTGCCCATGGAGTATTATAGAAAAATGTAAGTTGAATACCCCCGTAAAAAATAATGATTAATGTTATGATGACTTGTATAATCAGCTTAATCAGGGCAGGAATGGGTTTGATATCATCAACAAGACCCATAATAAGAATAAGACTGGAGCCGATGAGAAGGATTGTCATACCGCTTAAAAAGATATTGTTAAACATTAGGGAAGCCGTAAACGCAAAATAGACTGCCATCCCTCCCAGAAGAGGAGTTGATTTGTCGTGCATTTTCCGCCAGTTCGGATCATCAAGAATATTCAGTTTTAAAGCAATAGTTCCGAAGAAAGGTGTGATAAAATATGAAGCGATGAAGGAGAAAATAAATATATACAACCACCTGATACCTGACTGAAAAAAGTATAATTTGGAAATAGGAAGGATCAGAACAAATAAAATAAAACCGATAAGTATCTGCCACAATTTCCTAACTGCCAAGTTTCAGTCCTTTCTCTTCAAGACAATCCCTGTATACATTTAAAATCTTTTCACTCATGGATCTGGCGCTGAATGTTTCGGTCACTCTTTGATGACCATATTCACCCATACTTATTAACAATTTTGGATTCGTCAAGAGTTTTTTCATCGACTTCGCGAGTTCTGAAACATTACCGGGAGTTACAAGAATACCATTTCTGTTGTTTTTAACAAGGTCGGGTATTCCTCCCACGTTGCTCGCGACAACAGGTATTTTCATTGCCATGGCCTCAAGGAGGACTCTGCCCATGCCTTCAAAAAAGGAGGGTAATACCGAGATGTCAAAGCAGGCCATTACTTCCGAGACATTGGATTTAAATCCTGTAAACACAACCGAATCGGATATTCCCAATTCCTCGGCACATGACCTGAGTTCATCCTCCAGATAGCCCTCACCAACAATAAGTAATTTAGCTTTGTCCAGATCCTTTAATAACTCCTTAAATGCCTTTATCAATACCTTGTGGCCCTTTCCATCCCACAATTTTGATACTATACCTGCAACGGGATCACCGGGATTGATGCCCCATTTTATCCTGGCCTGTTTTTTTTCTTCATCTGATACAGGCTGAAAAAGATCAGGATCAATCCCGCTGTATATTTTAACAATATTTCCAGCGGATGTTATTTTTTCTCTTAATGCCCAATCAATAAGAGGCCCGGATATAAAAATCATTTTATCACACCATTTCGAAGCAATTCTCTCCAGGTTTCGAAAGAGCATCCTCCTCCACAATGGTTCCTGGTCATGAAAAGCAAAACCGTGTACCGTATGGATAATGACCGGAACTCCAGCGAGCTTTGCCGACAGCCTTCCGATAAAACCGGCTTTCGAGTTATGGGTGTGGACGATATGATACCTGTTTTTCTTCAGGTATCTGTATAAATTAATTGTCGCGGCAATGTCCTTTATCGGGGCAATCGGTTGCACCATATCAGGGAATGTAATGACTTCCATCCCTTCATCATGGACAAGGTCCAGTAAAGGTCCGCCCGGCGCACAGGCAAGCGCCATACTTGCAGAATTATTTTTTATGCCTTTCATTGACAGAAAGGTGTTAATACCTGATCCGCTTATTACAGGCAGGGTATGAATGTGGAGTATATTTATCATCGTTTTTATTCCATTTATTTGAGCCCTCTCATCCTGTCATAGGTTTCCGATAACCAGTGAACTGCTTTATCTAGATTATACTTGCGAATGTATACCCAGCTTTTTCTATCTTTAAAAAAGAGATAAGTTTTGGATATTTTTGTCAGGAATATATTAAAATCATCGTCATCAACCTGTATTCTTCCAATGGAATAAAGGTCATTTTTCCGATAAGTAGGGCACTGGGTGAGAAAAGCCCTGTAGCCAAGGCCTATAAGCCTGTCCCTTATTGTTCCCCCTGGAACGCCTTCCTTAACACCAAAATAATTTACGGAGATTCCCAACCTGTCTTCAATTTCCTTTTTATAATTCTCTATATGAGTTAAAACTGTTTCTTCATCGATTTCGTTAATGTTCCATTTGTCATCCTCATATGCACCGATAGTAACATCATTTTCAACGAGTTCTTTGAGAAGTGACCATGATAGATAGTCAACAGTTGTGCCGTTTATGTTAATGCTTTTTCCTATTTTATTGGGAGATATCAATAATGTAGACGGATATTTTTTTTCCCGGAGTAAAGGGAAAGCATGGGAATAGAAATCAATGTATCCATTATCAAATGTCAGGCTCAGCGGCCGGAGCTTCTGATCCCATATCTTCTTCTCCATATGATTAAGCGCCTCGTCGATTGACATGATGTAAAAACTGTTTTTTTCAAAATAGTCCAGTTGTTTCTGAAAGGCATGGAGCGGGAGCCAGAGTTTATGGAGTTCGGGCAGCGGCCTGATGTTTTGATATTGTATTATTGACATTTCTTTGAGTCCCATATCTTCCTCATTGTAATCTATTAGTTAAATCAATATAATGTGTATCAACAAAAAATACTAATATGTAACCTGTAAAGGATTAAGTCTACAATATTGTATTTTTGTTTTTACTTCTAAAAATGCTATTCAATGGATAACATATTGAAATAATTAAGTAAAGGAAATTGTATTGTAATGGCATGGCAATTGCTATTTTATTCACAAAATAAAAGGATTTATGGTAAATATTTATCTAAAAACATAGTAATAACATAGGAGGTTTTTTATGGACTGTAAAACTGCTGAAGATGTATTAAAAATAGTAAAAGAGAAAGATATTAGTTTTATTCAATTCTGGTTCACAGATGTGCTTGGAGTACTTAAGAGTTTCGCTGTTACTCCTTCAGAATTGGAAGAGGGATTAACTGAAGGAATGGGTTTTGACGGATCGTCTATTGAAGGTTTTGCAAGGATCCAGGAGAGTGATATGATCGCGAAACCTGATCCTGAAACCTTTCAGCTTGTGCCATGGAGAAGTGGTGACAGGCCCGTGGCCAGAATGTTTTGTGATATACTAAATCCTGATGGAACACCCTATGAAGGTGATCCAAGGTATGTTTTTAAACGTTTGCTGGCAAAAGTAAAGGAAAAAGGTTACACATTTTATGTCGGGCCTGAGCTGGAGTATTTCTATTTTGCCAATGAAGGATCAACAGAAATATTAGACAAGGGAGGTTACTTTGACTCACGCCCTCTGGACATGGGAAGCAACCTGAGAAGAGAGACTATCTTTGCCCTTCAGGATATAGGTATTCAGGTTGAGTACAGCCACCACGAAGTCGCACCCAGCCAGCATGAAATAGATCTCCGATATGATGAGGGATTGAAAATGGCTGACAAGACAATGACATACCGTCTTGTTGTAAAGGAAATTGCGAGAAAAAACGATGTTTATGCGACCTTTATGCCTAAACCCATATTTGGGGAGAACGGAAGCGGCATGCATGTACATCAGTCACTTTTTAAAGGGAGCAAAAATGCCTTTTATGACAAAAATGATAAATACAATTTGTCTGACCTGGCAAAAAATTATATTGCAGGTTTGATGAAACATGCTCCTGAAATAACAGCTATTACTAATCAATGGGTTAATTCCTATAAAAGGCTTGTTCCGGGATATGAGGCCCCGGTATATGTTTCCTGGGCAAGGAGAAACAGGTCTGCCATGATAAGGGTCCCAATGTATAAACCGGGAAAGGAAACAGCTACCAGGATTGAATTCAGGTCTCCTGATCCCTCATGTAATCCCTACCTGGCCTTTGCCATGATGCTTGGTGCAGGCCTTGATGGAATTGAGCAGGGTTACAAGCTTCCTGATCCTGTTGAAGAGGATATTTTTGAGATGAATCCATCGCAAAGAAAGGATCATGGCATAACCGATCTGCCTGGAAATCTATACGCTGCTACACTTGAAGCGGAAAAGAGTGATCTTGTGAAAAAGGTATTGGGTGAACATGTGTTCAATAAATTCATCGAAAATAAAAAAATAGAGTGGGATCAGTACCGGACTCATATCAGTCAATTCGAAATAGAGAAGTATTTGCCAAAATTGTAGATGAATACAATTATTGGTTTCAATTTTTTAACCTGTCAAACACTCAAGCAAGCTTTGTGCGTATGAAGGATAAAAGGCGCATAAAGCTTGCTTTTTTTATTTCAAGATTTATGTCAAATACCTGGATTATTGAGGCTGTAAGACAGTTCGTTATTAAGGTAAAATGAATGCAACCAGTGTAACCGGAATTAAAGGATAAAGAATAAAAGAAAATGAATGATGGTTAATTCTTTGAAAGTTGGAACAGCAAAGCATTCTTTATTCCATTAATTTGAGTTTTATCTTCAATCTTCTGCCCTTCAAAATCTGTCACATAAAAAATTTCCGCACTTAGATCACCTTTTGCACCTGTTTTTGCAATACGGATATCAAGATGAAGATCAAAGAGAGTTCTTGTTATGAGATAAAGCAGCCCCACACTATCGGGTGCAAAAACTTCAATAAGTGTAAAAAAGTCGGATGAATCATTGTCAATATTTATTTCCGGTGGGCGGGAAGGTTTTTTAATCGATAAGCCTGTTACACCCGGTTGAGCCTTCTTGTTCAGACGGTAGGAAATAGACAGCTTGCCGTCTGTTCTGTTTTTAAAATCTCTTGCTATCTTTTTCCATGTTTCATCTGGGTTGATATTATCAAGCGGTTTTGTGACTGAGAATAGGTCTACTGCAAAACCGTTTCTCCAGGTATAGATGTTCGAGTTAAGTATATTTATGTTATTTAACGCCAGTACACCTGCTATATCGGAGAAAAGTCCGTGTCTGTCTTTTGCAATAAAACTCACTTCCCAGTAGCCGCCATTAAAATTTTCCTTCGCATCGAAAACAAAGGGATCCTTTATGCCGTTCTCCAGTTTAATGCTCAGGTCTTCAAGCATCTTAATATGTTTAACAATTTCCGCTGCCGGTGTATTCAACTTATATCTCGGGGACATTACTTCAAAGTAATTCTCAAGGTTTTCTCTGCTTAAGGAGCCTGATGTTAATCTTCGAATCTGTCTTTTCAGTTTGACGATATTCTGGGAAGTGTCTAGAGTAGCGAGTTCACCTCTTTCAAGTATGTGGAGCACTTTAAAAAATAACTCCTGGATCAGGTTGCCGGACCAATCATTCCATACTTTTGGGCCGGTGGCCTTTGAGTCTGCCCAGGTTAAAAGGTAGAGAGATTTGAGTTTGTTTATTGTGCTTATTTTTCTGGCACTTTCTATTATTACCTTTTCGTCATTGAGATCTCTTCTTGTAGCTGTTTCAGCAAGCAGCAGGTGGTTTTCAATAAGAAAGAGAATCTCTTCTGTCAATTCCTTTGAGTAATTAACACGCTCAAGTAACGATCGCGATATCTTTACGCCTCTTTTTGCGTGACCTTTACCCGTTTTTCCAATGTCATGCAGGAACGTTGCCAGGAAAAGATGTTCATGGTTTTTCAGATCGGCAAATGTATGGACCAGAAGCAGATCCTTTTCCTTTGAAATGTTCTTAAGGTGTAAGACTGCTTCAAGTACATGTCTTCCAACCGGGAATATATGGTAAGCATCAAATTGTACTCTGTTACGCACTTTACCGAATTCCGGGATATACACATCAAGAAAACCTGTGTCAAACATCTGGTCAAGTGTTTCTACCGAATTCTTACCGTTGAGGATATTCAGGAATTTTTTAAACAATACCTCAGATGACCTGAATTCATCGTCAATCAGTGATAGAAATTCTTTTACCAGCCTTCGTGAGTCCATGGTCAATATGATGCCGTATTTAGCACTGACTTCAAATATTCTCATAAGTATAAACGGATCGTCCAGGATAGCGGTGGCTGAATTAAATGAAATTTCATCATGATGAAGAAGAAATCCCTTTTCAAGGTCAGCAGGAGCGATATATATTTTTCTTGTCGGCCTCTTAACAGCATGCCCCAAAAGGAATGACCTGTGAAGGATCTTTATATACTCCATTGATGAATGCAGCCTTCCCAGGAATTGCTCAACAGGGGCTATTTTTTTAATCTTCTTAAATCCAAACCTTTTAGCAATATCTTCCTGGTATTCAAAGCTCAAGCGGTCGTTTTTCCTTTTTGATAAGAGATGTAGGTGATTCCTTACAAAGAGTATAAAATTAACCCCCTCTTCTAATCCATGATATTCTCTATAGGACAATTTCCCGAGATATTCCAGATCCCTGGTATCCTTAATATTATATAGTGCCTTGGCCATCCACAGGATATGGTGATAATCACGAAGCCCGCCTATTCCATCCTTCAGGTTTGGCTCAAGCTGGTGACTCGCGTCACCGAAATTGAACATTCTTAGTTTATTCCTGTCCTGTAGCCACCGTATAAATCTGGCTGATTCTTTTTCTGTAACTTTTTTCCGGAGTGTTTCGATGAGATCAAGGTGCAGGAGGGAATCACCGCAAAGAAACCTGACGTCCATCAGTGAAGTAAGAACTTCAAAATCGCTTTTTCCAAGTTTAATGCAGTCCTTTATGGTCCGGACACCGTAGCCAAGTTCAAAACCCAGGTCCCATAAGGGATAAAATAATTCCTCAGAAAGTTTTTTAGCATCGGACGGGATCTTCTTTTTGAACAGTACAAGAATATCAATGTCAGAATTGAGACATAATTCTTTTCTTCCGTACCCGCCAACTGCCACAAGGGCAAATGGTATTTTCCTTTTAAAAAGTTCCTGGCCGGTTTCACTTTCCTGAATGCTGATTCTGAAGTACTGATCTACAATTTCCGAATATTCTTCCTGGAAGTCTTCCTTTATTTTTCCTTCTGAGAATTCCTTGAAAAGAACATCTCTGGAATATCTTAGCTCGGTATGAGCGGATTGTTTCGTTCCGCTGTTTATAGGAGCAAGCGCTTCAACATCATTCCGCCCGGCTAAATTCATTGCTGACATGACAACCTGCAAATAACTGGTATTTATTCATAACTGGAAAATTTCTTTATGGAGCATTTAGCGATCAGCTTTTAGCCAAGTCTCTGTCTAGCTGATCGCTAAAGCCTGATAACGTTCATCACGAATGTTTTGGATAAATATTAAATGGCGTCTTTTCCTTTTTCTCCTGTCCTGATCCGTATTACCTCTTCCACAGGAAGAATAAAAATTTTACCATCACCGATTTGTCCGGTTCCCGCTTTTTCCTGAATGATTTTTATCGCGTCCGGTACCAGTTCGGATCCCATTACTATCTCAAGTTTTATCTTTGGAACAAAATCGACCTGGTATTCGGCCCCTCTGTATATTTCTTTATGGCCTCTCTGGCGTCCGAAACCCTTTACTTCACTGACTGTCAGCCCCTTTACACCCATTGAAGAAAGTCCCTCTTTAACGTCATCCAGTTTAAATGTCTTTATAATTACTTCTAATTTTTTCATTTACATTACTCCTTTTATTATTAATGGCATATCAGTATTCTAAGTTATACTTATAATATTATTTAGAGCAAGGATATTCTTAGAATCCGGCAGTTATATGATATGCCATAACTTAAAGTGGACTCCATCTACATGCTGTAGCCGGTTTCATTATGCAGGCTGATATCCAGACCTTTCTCCTCATCTTCGTCACTAACCCTTAAACCACCTGTAACCAGGCTGACAATCTTCAGGATGATAAATGTCATAACAAATGAAAATGCCATTGTCGCTATAACTGAAACGAATTGGACCCATAACTGCCCGGGGTTTCCGAAGAAAAGACCATCTGTGCCGCCTATAACCTTCTGGGCGAAAAGGCCGGTAGCAAGAGCTCCCCAGATGCCTCCCAGGCCATGAATCCCAACGACGTCGAGAGAATCATCGTAGCCTAACTTGCTCTTAAAGAGTACACCGCCGTAACATATAATCCCGGCAAGTGCTCCTATTATTATTGCCGGCACAGGACCGACGAAACCGCAGGCAGGCGTAATGGCAACAAGACCTGCTACCGCCCCGCTTGCCGCGCCAAGTGTTGTCGGTTTACCTCTATGGATCCACTCCATTATAACCCATGACAATGCTGCCAGAGCCGAGGAAATATGGGTCACAACAAAGGCGTTTGCAGCAAGACCGTTACATGCCAGAGCGCTGCCGGCGTTGAATCCAAACCAGCCGAACCACAATAATGCTGCTCCTGTAATTGTCATTGGCAGGTTATGAGGTATGTAGGCTGTGCTCCCGTAACCCTTTCTTTTACCTATCATAATAGCTGCTATAAGCGCTGCTGATCCGCTGCTTATATGAACAACCGTTCCTCCTGCGAAGTCAAGAGCGCCCATTTCACCCATCCAGCCGCCGCCCCAGGCCCAGTGACAGAGCGGGTTGTATACAAATACTGCCCAGAGCAGGGTAAAAAGCAGAAAAGCACTGAATTTGATGCGTTCCGCAAATGCACCCGTAATGAGGGCCGGTGTAATTATGGCAAACATGCACTGGAAAATCATAAAGGCAAGATCGGGAATTGTTGACCCTTCGCTTACTTCCATTCCTACACCCTTGAGTGCGAACATGTCCAGATTGCCGACAATACCGCCGATATCAGGTCCGAATGACATCGAGTAGCCGATCAGCACCCATTCAAGTGTGATAATCCCAAGAAGTATAAAACTGTGCATTATAGTGCCCAGTACGTTCTTATTGCGAACCATACCTCCATAAAAAAGTGCAAGCCCAGGTGTCATAAGCATTACCAGCGCTGCAGATATTAAAACAAAAGCTGTATCTCCTTCGTTCATAGTGTAATCTCCTTTAATATTTTCAAAAATAGTAAAGCAATGGTTATGCCATTATAGCTCCGGTGAAAAATATCAGTAAATACAAAGGGATAGGCCCAGGGATGTAGTTCGGTTAATTTTTTATAAGATACAAAAATGTATAACAAAAATATTATTAGGACAAAATTGTTTATTCTGTATACTTTCATTAGTTATTTGTTAAGAAATAAAATCCTGTGGATTAGTTCAAGGCTTGTATATTCTTGACACTAAAAAACACCTCAAATATATTAGCTGAACAAAAAAAATAAGGAGGGATTTATGCCGAAGCTCAAGGACATAAAAAAAGTAATGATTATCAGTTCAGGACCAATTATTATCGGCCAGGCCTGCGAATTCGATTATTCAGGAACCCAGGCATGTAAGGCACTTAGGCAATTAGGATACGAAATAGTGCTAGCCAACTCTAATCCAGCTACTATTATGACCGATCCCGGAATAGCAGAAGCCACATATATTGAGCCGCTAAACCTTAAAGTTATGAAAGAGATAATTGAAAAAGAAAGACCGGATGCCCTGCTTCCTAACCTTGGAGGACAAACAGGCCTGAACTTATCATCAGAGCTTGCCAGCGCAGGCGTACTTGAAGAATTCGGTGTGAAGATTATAGGTGTTGAAGTTGATGCTATCCAGCGAGGTGAAGACCGTATAGCCTTTAAAGAGACAATGGATAAACTTGGTATTGAAATGGCAAAGAGTAAACCTGCCTTTTCTGTTGAAGAAGCTGAAAAAATTGCTGAAGAGCTGGGATATCCAGTGGTCATTCGTCCTGCATATACAATGGGGGGGACCGGTGGCGGGCTTGTTTATAATGTTGAAGAGTTAAGAACCATTGCCTCCAGAGGTATTTCAGCCAGCCGTGTTGGGCAGATTCTTGTTGAGGAGTCTGTTCTGGGCTGGGAAGAGCTTGAGTTGGAAGTTGTAAGGGATTCAAAAAATCAGATGATTACAGTCTGTTTTATTGAAAACGTTGACGCGATGGGAGTCCATACAGGTGATTCCTTTTGCACTGCCCCCATGCTAACAATTGATCTTGAACTCCAGGAAAGATTGCAGAAATATTCCTATGATATTGTAGAAGCAATAAAAGTTATAGGTGGTACTAATGTCCAGTTTGCACATGACCCTGAAACAGGCAGGGTTGTTGTAATTGAGATTAATCCGAGAACATCAAGGTCATCAGCGCTTGCCTCAAAAGCGACAGGATTTCCAATAGCTCTTGTTTCATCCCTTCTGGCAGGCGGTATGACCCTGGATGAAATGCCCTACTGGAGGGAAGGAACCCTTGAAAAGTATACTCCATGGGGTGATTATGTGGTTGTTAAGTTCGCCCGGTGGGCTTTTGAAAAGTTTGAGGGTTCTGAAGATAAACTGGGCACTCAGATGCGTGCTGTTGGTGAAGTCATGAGTATTGGAAAGAATTATAAAGAGGCCTTCCAGAAAGCTATACGCTCCCTTGAAAATGGCAGGCACGGGTTGGGATTTGCAAAGGATTTTAATCAAAAACCGCTGGAAGAGCTCATGGATATGCTTTCTGAACCAACAAGTGAACGCCAGTTTATAATGTATGAAGCAATACGTAAAGGTGCTACAGTAGAGGATCTTCATAAAAAGACTCATATAAAAGCCTGGTTTATCGAGCAGATGAAAGAGCTCGTAGAACTGGAAAACAACCTTCTTGAATACAAATCAAAGGACCTGCCTGACGATCTCTTTATCAAGGCTAAAAAAGACGGTTTTGCCGATAAGTATGTCTCACAAATATTGAATATACCGGAGAGCGAAATCAGGGAGAAAAGAAAAGCTCTTGGTGTGCTTGAGGCGTGGGAGCCTGTACCTGTAAGCGGTGTTGAAGATGCTGCATACTATTATTCAACATATAATGCTCCTGATAAGGTGGAAACAAGTCAAAACAGAAAGATCATGGTTCTTGGCGGCGGTCCGAACAGGATAGGACAGGGTATCGAGTTTGATTACTGCTGTGTTCACGCGGCCTTCGCCATAAGGGATGAGGGACTCGAATCAATCATGGTAAACTGTAATCCCGAGACCGTTTCAACCGATTATGACACATCCAACAAATTATATTTTGAGCCCCTGACCGTGGAAGATGTACTTAGCATTTATGAGAAAGAAAAACCGGAAGGCATAATTGTCCAGTTCGGAGGACAGACACCCCTCAATATTGCGTCAGAACTGGAGAAGGCCGGTGTGAAAATAATAGGTACTTCACCCGACACTATTGATCTGGCTGAAGACCGTGATCGTTTCCGCCAGAAGATGCAAAAACTCGGCATACCGCAACCCGAATCAGGCATGGCAAGTACTCTGGAAGAGGCTTTAAAAGTGGCAGAATCAATCGGATATCCCCTTATGGTAAGACCTTCATATGTACTTGGTGGAAGGGCAATGGAAGTTATACATGATGAAGAGATGCTGATACGTTATGTTAATGCTGCAGTAGATGTGAGTCCTGAAAGACCGATACTGATTGATAGATTCCTGGAAAACGCCATTGAGGCAGAAGCTGATGCCATAGCAGATGGTACAGATGCTTTTGTGCCTGCAGTCATGGAGCATATTGAACTTGCCGGGATCCACTCAGGTGATTCAGCGTGTGTTATTCCGCCTGTCAGTATTCCTATCAAGCATATCGATACCATATACGAATACACCAGGAAGATCGCAATTGAACTAAATGTAGTCGGCCTCATGAATATCCAGTATGCCATTGCTAATGATACAGTTTATATACTGGAAGCCAATCCCAGGGCATCACGGACTGTGCCCCTTGTATCAAAGGTCTGCAACATCCAGATGGCACGCATGGCCACACAGGTCATGCTGGGGAAGAGTCTTAAGGATCTAGATATTAAACCCAGGGCAGTTCCCCACTATGGTGTGAAGGAATCGGTATTTCCATTTAACATGTTTCCTGAAGTTGACCCTGTC
>JBHPCX010000044.1:0-28052 GCA_042573485.1 Thermodesulfobacteriota bacterium
CAATTAGTTGAGGTTAATCTTCTTTATTTAGCTTCTTAATCTAAATATAAAAGCAGATTCGCCAATGGCTATATAAAATTATTAGAAAGATTAAAGAGGTATAAATCATTCAGCAAACCGGTTAGTTTAGTAATGATGACTTTACCGTATTTATAGCCCAGGTTTTTTACTTTGTCAAAACAGCATCTCAGATATTAATATAAATAATCAATTTTATATGTTATTATCTTCACCGATTTATCCTGGTTAACATTTTCATCTATTTTACCCCAGAAAGATATAAGGAGGCCTGTCCGTCATGCTTCAATTAAGCAGAAGAGAGTTTATTTACACGTCAATGATAGGAATGGCTGGTCTATCCACAGGAGTTCCGCTTATGGCAAAGGAAAAAAATAAGAAGTCAATTGTAGCCCTTATCAGGACAGATGATCGTAAAAAGGGCGTGGCTGATGTCATGAACCTTTTAAAGTTCCCTGAGATGGAAGGGAAAAAAGTATTCATTAAGCCTAATTTCAATACTGCAGATCCGACACCGGGATCAACACACAATGATGTGCTGGGGACCCTTGTTAATGAGGTAAAAAACAGGGACGCGATTTCGGTTTCGGTCGGTGACCGTTGCGGACCGGGTGATACAAAAAAAGTCATGGAGGATAAGGGAATCTTTGATCTTGGAAATGAAATGGGATTTGATGTTATAAACTTTGAAGCACTCGATGAAAAAGACTGGATCCTGATAAATCCTCCGGGAAGCCACTGGAATAACGGTTTCTACATGGCGCGCCCTCTTGTGGAGTCTGAATATACTGTTACTACCGGCTGTTTGAAGACACATGGTTTCGGGGGACATTATACCATGTCAATGAAGCTCAGTGTCGGGGCGGTTCACAGAAAACAGATGTTTGCAGAGTTACACAAAGAACCTCATATGAGGAAGATGATTGCTGAAATAAACCTTGGATACACACCTCAACTTATTGTAATGGACGGAATCGAGGTCTTTACTGACGGTGGACCCATGGAGGGAACAAGAAAAAAAGCCAATGTAATTTTAGCAGGAACAGATCGGGTCGCTATTGATGCGGTAGGGCTTGCTGTTTTAAAAGAAGTGGGTGCTAACAGCACCATTATGGATAGAAAAATATTTGAACAGGACCAGATGAAACAGGCTGTTGCCATAAACCTTGGTGTTTCAGGTCCCGATCAGATTAGCATTGTAGCGGGTGATGCTGAAAGTAAAGCCTACGCGGATAAACTTACAGACATCCTGCTTACATCATAAGTATTTTTTGATTTCTCAGACTCATCAGTTGAGGGGATTAAGATATAAAAATACTTGATAATGTGCCCCAATTGTGCTACATTCGGATAAAATTTTATTGGAGGACAAGCCATGAGTAAAACATCAACAGTCAGAGCCCGAATGGAGCCTGATTTAAAGGACAAAGCAGAGAAAGTTTTTAGTAAAATCGGATTAACATCAACTCAAGCTATTACACTTTTTTATAAACAAGTTGAAATAAGAAATGGCTTGCCCTTTGACCTCGTCATCCCCAATGAAACTACACTAAAAACTTTTGATGAAACAGACGCCGGTAAGAATCTAGTCATATGCAAAGATACCGATGATATGTTCAAAAAGCTAGGTATCTGATGCTTACACCTATTTATACACGTCAATTTGAGCGAGATATAAAAAGGATAAAAAAGCGACAAAAAAAAATAGAGAAGCTCAAGATTATTTTACGTTCTTTAATCGAAGAAGAGAAATTAGATTCTATCCATAGAGACCATAAACTGATTGGTAACTGGTTTGGGCGTCGTGAATGCCACATCGAATCTGATTGGCTATTAATCTATAAAATAGAAAATGACTGCATAACATTTGAGCGTACAGGTAGTCACTCCGACTTATTCAAGAGTTAAAAAACCCAACAAGACGATACGCATGACAGGGCGATAAGATCCCGCTTGGCTGATTATCATTGTGTTTAAAAAAAATACAGATATCATGTAAAGATCTCAGAAGTAGTCCTTTTTGAGGTTATAGCAGTGATCGCAGGTTTTGACCGCATTCCTGTATACACAATATATAGATGTGCTGTTAATGATTACTTCCGGAATTGTTAAGTTTTTAGATGTAAGACAGGCTCATGAATAGGATAATTATCCTCGATAATTACTTTTTTTCATCCTTGAGCACTTCATGTAACACTTTGCCCAATGATAGGGATTCAAATGGTTTAGGCATCATACCCTTAAAGCCGTAGTCCTGAAAATTCGCCAAGACCGGATCATCCGAATAACCACTGGAAACGATGGCTTTTAGTTCAGGATCTATCTCCAGCAATTTCTTAATCACTTCTTTACCACCCATCCCGCCGGGTATAGTTAGATCCAGAATTACGGCATCATATGGCTTTCCACCCTCTTTAGCTTCCTTAAACATCCGAATCGCTTCAGCGCCATCCTGTGCAAATTCTGATTCATATCCCAGGTTCCCCAGCATTCTTTCGACCATCTTCCTTAACGACGCTTCGTCATCCATTACCAAAATCCTGCCTTGGCCCTTTATTAGCTTAACATCCTCTTTTTCAGGGACTATTTTGTCTGAAGCAGGCAAATAGATGTGAAATGTCGTACCAACCCCCACCTGGGATTCCACAGTGATGTGTCCATTGTGCTTCTTGATGATGGAATAGGTAGTGGCAAGCCCGAGACCGTTCCCTTCTTGCTTTGTCGTAAAATAAGGATCAAATACCTTTGAAAGATACTTTTCGGCTATGCCAACCCCGTGATCCGTGATGGATATTTTGATGTATCTGCCTGGGTTAATCGGCAAGCTATATCTGTTCTCTATTATTAGATTCTCTGCGGCGACCTGAATGGTCCCTCCCTCCGGCATGGCCTGGTTGGCATTGATCACAATATTATTGATGACATGACTCATCTGCCCGACGTCAACTTCAGCAGGCCAGAGGTCTTCTGCTATAGAAAGATCGCATCGGGATTTTGAGCCTCGCAGCACAAAGGAAGATGATTCTTTGAGGATATCGTTGATTGAGGCGGTCTCTTTTATCGGCGCGCCACCTTTAGCAAAAGTCAACAACTGTTTAGTCAGTGTCTGAGCCCTCAAGGAAGCCATCTCGGCTTCACTTAACATTTCAAATAGTTCATCCTCCGATGCCACCTGCCTCTTGGCCATGGAAACATTGCCAAGAATCGTTGTAAGAATATTGTTGAAATCATGGGCGATACCGCCCGCAAACAGCCCCACGGATTCGAGCTTTTGAGCTTTTAAAAGTTCTCCTTTCAATCTCTTGCGCTCTGTAACATCTCGAAAGATCCCCATTACAGTTTCCTTTCCGTCCAATTTAATAATGTCGGCTTTGATCTCAACATCTCTAATCTCACCTGTTTTAGTAAGGATTTGAGTATCAAGAATCTGCCCACTTTTGTCGGTACGGTGTTTATTAAACGTCACTGAAACTTCACCTCTAAACTGTTCAGGAGGATGGAGGATGCTTTGATGTTTTCCTATCAGTTCTGATTTGTACCTGCCAACCATTTTCGCAAGGATATTATTACAGTCAACCAATATGCCTGTTGTAGCGTCTGCTATAGCAACACCGTCTATTGCCTCATTATATAGATATCTAAGCCGCTCTTCTGACTCTCGCAACGCGTCCTCTGCCTGCTTACTCTCAGTGATGTCTTTGGCAACGGCAAATAGTTTATCTCCCTCAGAGGGAGTAGCCCTCCACTCGAAAGTCTTATATAAACCATCTTTACAGAGGTAACGGTTTTCAAAATATAGTGTTTTACCCTTTTCCTGTTTATTGATTTCATTCTGTGTTTTTTCCTGGTCATCAGGATGAATAAAATCAAATATAGGCTGAGAAAAAAGCTCTTCCAATGAATATCCAGTGACTTTTTCCCATTCTGGATTCAAATACTTGAAATAACCATCTGAGCTCCCAATACATACCATTGCAGGAACAATGTTAAGAATCTTATCTAAATCATAATCTATATCCATTTGTTGCTCCGCTTATTTAAATTCCTAACCCATTGGAAGGATAACAATACTTGCATAATGTTTAAATCTCGACAAACTCAACAATACTAATGGTGTTATTCAATTTCTGGAGTATCCGAGGAGTGAACCATGTTGGCACAAAATGTAATTAGATCAGGTGTAGGCCAGATGCTGATTGAGATTAAGAATCTGCATATACAAAAAAAAGGCTCAAGTCAAGATATTGTGGTTTAGTTGAACACAATCCGATTGCATATCACTTGCCATTTTCCACACGAGCGAAAATAAATTTCAGTCCATATATATGAATGATATCTTATAATTGCATGGTTAGCTTTTTCCTTTATTAACCTCAATAAAAGGAGGATTACCATGCAAGTATCAAAAGCAATCAAAATTTATCTGGAGTACCATAAGTCTCATTCTCGGGAAAACACCTTTAAAGCCTACCATGTTACCCTTTCAAATTTTAATATAGAATTCAGTGATAGAAATTTAGAGGAAATAACCACGGATGAGGTTTTATCATTCCTGAACCGGATTACTGAAGGCAACAAGCAGCAAACAAAGCGTACACGTTATGGTCATCTCTCCTCATTTTTCAATTTCATTAGAAACAATATCAATCATGATCTCCATAATCCATGTGCCACACCTATGTTGAAAAAGCTCTACAGAAATAGAGGGCTAGCTCGCTGGAACACAATCGAAAAGGACACCATAGATGAAGTCATTTTTAAAGAAACAAAGACGAGAAACCGGCTTCTCCTGGAACTTATGGCGAGGGGTGGTATGAGGATAGGAGAAGTCTTGAATCTGGTTGCTGATGATGTAAATGAAAAAAAGCTGATCATCAGAAAACCTAAAAGTGGAAAGGATGCGGAATTTGTCTTTATTCCTCAAAAGGTGGCGGATAGATTGAAGGATTATGTAAGAGAAAACTGCACTGACTCTGATCAAAAGATATTTCGGATTAGTTATGAGGGAGCCAGAGCCATAGTGAGAAGAGCAGGGAATAAAGCAGGTATTAAATTAAGACCCCATGATTTACGTCGGCATGCTGCTACTCATGCATCCCGGTCAGGAGTGCCGGTAGAAATTGTCTCAAAGGTAATTTTAAGACATGCTAATTTAGCCATTACTCAGCGCTATCTCGGGAACGTCAGTGACACTGAAGCCATTAGATGGATAGATAATTTATATTCATAGGCAAATAGGAACCAGGGTAAACCTGAAAAAAGGGTTTGCCCTAAAAGGCTATAAGTACTAATATACTTTGTATATCAAATGATTTTAGGGCGCAAATATGCACGGAATCATAGCAGATATTGCAGATTTTGACCCTATTCCGGCATATACAATATGTTGATGAGCTGGTAATGAATACTTTTGCTATAATTGAATCATTTAATTTGTATTTCGACAATCAATCACGCCTATATTTTACAAACCTCATTTGCATCCATTAAAATATTCATGTTAAGTCAATGCATTAAACCATGATTATGATATGTCAGCAATATGGTATGTTAATTGCTTTTAATTCTTATAAATTGAGATGTTAGCAAAGGTATTAATAACCTTCTAATTCCCTGAAAAGTAATACGATAAGTATCTAATGCCTGACTTCTTCCATTGGGATTGGATTAAATAGTCTGGTCTTCATCTTGAGTTTGATCCATAAGACACCGTAACAAATTGAACCCATCAGGAAATAAAGAGCCAGCTTAATGATCTGATTCCTCATTATTGGATCGGGGTAAATATAGATCATAACATAGATCATTCCGAAAGTTCCAAATATTTGAGGAATAGGGTAGAAAGGACTCCTGTAGGGGCGTTTATGGTCCGGATACCTGTATCTTAATATAATAAGATCTGCATGCGCTATAATGTAGCAAAGTATCCACGTCCATGCAGCTGCCATTATATAGGTCACAATTGATTCAATTCCTGCTAAACCCGAGATCAAAACAACACACATGGCTAAAGCCAACAGGATGATACCTGTCCATGGTGTTTTGAATCTGGGATGCAGCCATCCAAAAAAAGATGGTAACTCACCGCTGTGGGCCATGCCGTAACAGAGCCTTGGTACTGCTGCAAGAACCGTGTTGACAGTACTCGCCGTGGCGCAAATAGAAACAATACCAATCCAGATACCTCCACCTGCTCCCAGAAGAGCTCTGGCCATGTCTATGTGCGGGTGGGTAGACTCAGCAAGCGCATCCATAGGGACATATTTAATCGAAGCAATTCCATAGAGAGCCTTAACTATCAGGATAACCGCCAGGCCTATAAACATGGACCATGGGATGTTTCGACCCGGATTAATGGTCTCCTCAGCAAGGGGAGTAACGAACTCTATACCGATGAAGAGCCAAATACCCATGGCCAGTAAAGAAAAAACATTCCAGCCCATAGGATTAAAAGAAAGCGGAGCTGGTATATCGGGAGTCGATATGGCTATTTCCAGGAGTCCGATAACGCCCAGGATGCCTATAGATCCAATCATGACTGTAGTAAAAAATATCTGTACCTTTGCGAAAATGTCCGTACCCAGCAGATTCATTACAGTCAGAAAAATAAGCAGGAGGATGGAAAATGCCATTGGCGGACACCAGTCGGCAAAAACATCTTTGAACACAAACCCGGCAACTGCCAGTTCGGCCGGACCAGCCAGGAGGTTAACGATAATGTATCCGCAAAATGTGGCCACGATGGCTGGTAACGGCCCCATGGCCACAAGTGTGTAGGTGCTGATTCCTCCTGCCCTTGGCAACATAGTACCAAGTTCCCCATAGGTCATGGCAGAAAAAAGCTGTAACACCCAGGCTGCAATCATGGCGTATAAAAATCCTCCGCCACCAATTCCCATGCCCTGCCCAAGCGAAACAAGAGTTGTGGATGCTATCACGAGACCGACCGCGGCTGCAAAACATGACCAAAAGCCAAGTACCTTTTTGAGTTCTTCCACAATCATTTTCCTCTTTATGGGACAGGCCCATTGCCCGGTTGTTAAGTCCGGAAAAATTACCTGTTACTGATTTTCCGATCGATCATACACAACTTCTCCGTTGATAATGGTTTTCTTGACCACGGTTTTATGCACTTCTGTAATGGGAATCTCATAGGGATTTTGGTCGACAACGATCAGGTCGGCCAGCATTCCAGGTTCAATTCTTCCTGTTTTATTACTGTTTCCCATCTGTTTAGCCGAATTCACTGTAAACAGATCTATGGCCTGTTTTAATGTGATTTTCTGACTCTCTCCGAGTGTTTCTCCTCCCCCTCGGGGTTTCTGGCGTGTTACCAGTGTTTCAATGGCAATCCACGGATTGACAGAGGGCACTACTGCCCAGTCGGAACCAGGGACTACAAGACCTCCCCCATCAATAGCATCTTTTACAGGGGTCCAGCGTTTCATACGTTCCGGCCCTATAGCCTTGGCTATATCGGCAATAATAGGATTAGGATACCAGATATACGGGGACATTTCGAATGTTGCGGCAATGTTCCGTGCACGACGAATATCATCCATATGGATAAAGCTGTTATGTCCGGTATTGTGATGTAGACCGCTGAAACCGTTAACCTTGCGTGCTTCTTCAATGGCATCAAGACCCTGGCGAACCGCAGCATCCCCGGCAGCATGGAATTTGACTGTAAGCCCCATGGCATCGAACCGTGTCACTGCCTTTTTAAGCTCTTCAGTCGAAACCAGGAGGAGGCCTTTGCGGCTGGCTTCGTCATTCCTTCCTTCAATAGTGTCTTCATATGGCTCTAACATCGCTGCAGTGTGACTGTCGGTTGGAACACCATCCAGTATTATTTTAACACAATCGGGACAAATTCGATCTCGTGAGTAAAGATTACGCTCAGCGATCATAACATCTGCGAAATTATTTTTTGGGTCCCACATAAAACATAACCGCACTCTCTGCTTAAGTTTCCCCGAATCAGCCAATGAAGCATACATATTTGCCAGGCCTCCGCTAACAGCTGCATCCGTAAGGGAGGTGATACCGTATGATAGCATCTCATTAAGTGCCCACTCTAAAGCAGCCTGGGACTCTTCAGGAGTTGGCGGTTTCTCCATAGACCTGATCAATCGACCGGCAGCTTCTCTTAGTACACCTGTCGGATTGCCATCTCTATCGCGTTCGATAATACCTCCTTTTGGGTTTGGGGTATCGCCGGTAATACCGGATATTTTTAATGCCAGGGAGTTGGCCCAGGTGCTGTGTCCGCTTATATCTCTCAGTACGACAGGATTATCCGGTGAAACTTTATCCAGCATTTTACGATCAGGCATTCCACCCAGGGAATCAGCATCCCACTGACCACCTGTAATCCACTCATTCTTCTTACTTTGCTTAACGCATTCGGCTATGGTTTCCTGTACTTTCTTCAGTGATGAGCCTTGCTCAAAATTACAGCCTCGCTGATAACCTGAGATCGGGTGCACATGTATGTCATGTAATCCGGGCAGCACTGTGTCACCGGACAGATCGATAACCTGTGTTGTTGACCTCTTGTATCGATTTATAGTTTTCACATCACCTACTGCCAGGATAATGCCCCGGTCCCCGATTGCCATAGCTTCTTCTGTTGCCGATTCGGTGCAAATCTTGCCATTGGTAAGAATCAGGCGCGCTCCGTTCATCTCTGAAAGGTTTGCAGCATGCACGACAGTTGTTGCCATCAGCGCGACTAAAAAGGTGATAATCAATATTCTGATTGTGTTTGTCATATTGATCCTTCTCCTGTCAGATAATTTTTCCATCTGCATCAACCTCCTTTATAGTTTCAAGAAAGATATCAGAGGCCTTCTTCGCATACTCTTCCGTAAGCACTAAAGAGGGCATAAAACGAAATACATTGCCGTACCGTCCGCAGGGTACCATTACAACACCGCGTTTCAGCATATTCGCTATCAGGCTCCCCATTGAATCCCCGTCAAGCGGCTCTCTTGTATTTTTGTCTTTGACCATTTCTATTCCTATCATCAGCCCACGCCCTCTTACCTCTCCTATTGTACGAAGATCTCTTGCCCCATCCTTCAGCCAGCCCTGTATTTTATCACCCAGCAGTCCTGCCCGTTTGACCAGTTCAAAGTCATTTTCACTTAATATTTCTATGTTTGTAAGCGTTACAGCGGCAGTTAAGGCATTACCTGCAAATGTGTTGGGCTGTGAGCTTTCTTCTATCTTTTGAGCCAGATCTTTTCTTATGCTGATCCCAGCATTAGGCAGATCACCCCCCATGCCTTTTCCCCAGGTCAACATGTCCGGCTCAATATCGGCATGTTCAATAGACCACATTTTTCCTGTTCTTCCGGCCCCGGACTGGACTTCATCCGCTACAAACAAGGCCCCGTGTTTTTCACAGGCATCTTTAATTACTTCAAACCATCCAGGTGGAGGCACCACATATCCTCCCTCTCCCTGGAGAGGTTCAACAATCAGCATTCCCACATCATCTGTGCCTGTGTAGGGGGTATTCATTACATAATCCACATATTTGGCACACTGCAGCCCGCAGCCGGGATATTCAAGCCCAAAGCAGCACCTGTAGCAGTAGGGGTATGGGATATGGATCACACCGGGAATAAAAGGACCATATCCCTGTCGGTACTGATCGCCGGTAGTTAACGATCCGCTCCCGCACCATACACCATGGTAGTCACCATGAAATGCCACAATCTGCGACTTTCCTGTAATCTTTCTTGCGAACTTTATGGCCGTTTCTACGGCACCGCTTCCCCCCTGGGTAAAATAGGTAACGCAATTGTCCCGTAATCCGGCCGGCATGATACCCGATATTTTTTTTGCGAGTTCTGCTCTCTTTGTGTTGCTCCAGTCACCCCCGTGCATAAGTCTGGTCATCTGCCCTTTTATGGTTGCCTTAATCCTCGGATGGCAGCGCCCCACAGATGTAACCGCAACTCCGGCAGTAATATCTATGAATATGTTACCATCCGGGTCTTTTACCGTGGCGCCTTTTCCTTCATCACATACCAGTGGAAAAGCACCGGCACCCCGTGCCATGGATTCATAATTCATGGAATCATTAAGTATTTTTTCTCCCTCCGGACCGGGAACAGTGTCTGTGATTATTTTTGGTGCTTCGCTATAGGACAGTGCGGCTAGATCTTTTTCTGTAATCATTGATATAACTCCTTTATTACTATGTCTGTATACTGAATATAATTTACCTGTCTTACAGGTCTCCGCTGTTGTAAACGATTTCACCGCCTGCAACAGTCATGAGGATTTTCAGGTCCACGATTCTGTGGGGATTAAAAGTCAAAATATCATTATCTAATACGCAAAAATCAGCCACTTTGCCCGGTTCTACAGATCCCTTTACATCCTCTTTGTGATCAAGCCAGGCATTGTGAATCGTGTATGTGGCAATGGCTTCCTCTACAGTTATACACTGCTCCGGACCGCTAGGCTTGCCTGTAGCCTTGGATTCCCTTAATACTGCGCCTTGCACACCGGGTCTCCAGTCAGGATATATAACCGGAGCATCAGAACTGTTACCAACATGGAAACCGGCATCAAGCATTGACCTTAGAGGCCATTGATAGGCAGATCTTTCCGGGCCGACCACTGTCTGCATGTGATCGGAGATTGTCCACTTGATAGGAGACTGGACATTAAATGCTATTTTAAATTTACTCGTCCTGTTGAATTCGCTGACTTTCTTTATGGTTGCAGGCAGGGTGAAATCGCTGTGAATAATGTAATGGCGGGCGTCCCAGGGATCTTCCTCAATGCACCTCATATACTGGTCCGTGATAATATCAATTGTCCTCTCCCCGCAGCTGTGAATACCGATCTGCATCCTGTTGCCGTGTGAAATCCGGATTGATTCTCTCAGGCTTTCTTCCTGTTCTTCAGGTGTGTCACCCTCTGTTACTAGGAACCCGTATGTTCCGTCCGTGTAGGGCTCAAACATATAGGCTGTTTTAAGGGGCGGAATACCGTCTCCGATCAGTTTTGAACCTGCTATCTTCAACCAGTCATTACCGAAATTATAACGGGCACCTATGTACTTAAAGGAATCTTTAAGCCCATCCAGCGTTAATTTACCAAATCCTCCCATCATCATGAGCATATTGACTCGGCATGTCCATTTACCCTGTTTGTGAGTTTCATTAAACACATCATTGTAACAGGCCCATTTTTCTCTATCAACACCGGCGTCTGTAAAGCTTGTTATACCGAGTGAATTCAGTTCGGCCATGGCGCCGGTTATGGCCTTTTTACGCTGGGCATAGGTAGGCGGCGGAATCATTCCCCGCAGATCTATTGATGCCTTTTCATATAATAAACCGTCCGGTTTGCCGTCTCTGGTCCTACCTATTCTACCGCCCACAGGATCCGGCGTATCGCCTGTTATACCCGCTATTTTAAATGCCCGGCTGTTTGACCAGGAACGGTGTCCTGAATATTCAGTAAGGACCACAGGATTATCCGGTGCAACTCTGTCAAGATCTTCCATACGGGGTTTTCGATCAGGATCTGCCAGACACTCCTCCAGGTATCCTTCATCCCATCCTTCGCCGATAATCCATTCTCCCGGCTTCAGGGTGGAGGCCTTTTCCGACACCATATTTACAATATCTTTTATTGATTTAACAATCGGGTATCTTATTTCTAGCTGCAGTGGGGGACGGGTCAATGCCCAGTCAGAAATGTGGCAGTGGGAATCATTGATGCCGGGTATCACAGTGGCGCCCTTAAGGTCTATTACCTTTGTCTTTTTTCCGGAAAGGCGGTCTATATCATCAGTTTTTCCGATAGAAACAATTCTGCCTTCTTTAACAGCAACAGCCTGTGCAATTGAAAACCTATTGTCAACGGTAATAATATTCCCGTTAATCAAAACCAGATCGGGCATAAGTGTTTCATATAATGTGGTACTTGCCATAACCTACCCTCCATAGAGCATATTAATCGGAAGATTCATACTATTATTGAACATTGTTTAACTAAAATTCAGTTATTATACGCTTAAAGTATTACTTGTAGATTTGAAGATTTAATTATACGGAAGTCAATACTCTAAAAGGAGTATTTTTGGACCTTTTACTATAGTGAAAAATTAAAATTATTCCTTATGGAGTACTATTTCAGGAGAGTTTGAGGACATTTTAATAATAATCAATTGCCATCGTTTTATAAGTTTCTCAGATATATTGCCCGTTTATAAAAAAGCGTGTAGATAAATCCATCTTCCATTTCAGCGTACTGACCGGTGAGACTTATAGTCCCAGGAAAGATAAAGGGGACAGAGATACATCAACCGGATTCTCCGTCAAATAAAAATCGGAAAAGGGATACTTAAGTAAAACGTTTCAGGCAGGGGTAATTATTTTATATACGAGGGCAGGTCTTGAATTAACACCTGTTTTTTCAAATATATTCTGAACATGGGTCTTGACAGTCAGGTGGCTTATGCAAAGCCTTTCTGCTATTTCGCTGTTACTTAATCCCTTACAAATGAGTTTAATCACGTCCATCTGACGCTTTGAGAGATTAAAAGTTGATTTGGCAATTTCCAGGTCTTTTCTTTGATCTTTATCAAATGAATCTAGTATAAGAAGTATGGTTTCATTTTTATTACCTTTTATTCTTTCCCTTTTATATTTATAAATTGCCCTGCATCTTTTGCCTTCATGAAAAATGTTTGTGATCATGGGGGGCATGTCTTTATAGAAATAAAAGCCTTCCAGGTATCTGTTCAGGTATTTTGTAACTTCGAGAGGAAGATTAGATGTTTCCGTTAGTGAATTGCAGTTAATATTTTCTACATTAGTAAAATATTCCTTCGCTCGATCATTCATATAAAGCAGACTGCCAGATAAATCAAAAATCATAATTCCACTTCCTGGATATTTTTTATTAATATCCATAACAGAAACATTTAGATCGTTTTTTTTAGAAAGCAGAAGGTTATCAAAGGCCAAAGAAAGAAATGGTGAAAAAGTTCGGGCAAAATTGATCTCTGTGTCAGAAAATGATCTCGATTTTCTTGACCTGAACAGTGCGATGAAACCCCTAATCCGGTTCTTCTGCCTCAGGTATATTTCAAGTTCATAATGGATATCGAGTGGTTGAAGGAATTCAGTATAATATTCACTGGATACAAATTCAGAATATTTAACTATTTCTTCAAGGGTAACAACTGTTTTCCGATGGGGAAGGCGGGATACAAGTTGCAAACCAGATGATGAGTTTTTAATATTTGAAAAAGGATCTAATGAATAATAATATTCAATATATTCTGAATTCTTTTCTTCATGTATATTTCTTCTAAAAAAATCAGGGTAGGGGTTATTGTCATCTTCAAGGACAATTAAGGATCGATCGGAAGGAACATAGTTGTCTATGTTTTTAAGTATCTCTCGCTTGAGAAGGGACAGATCCATCTCACAAATAATATCCTGTGTAAGTTCCATAAAATTGGTTAATTGATGAGAAAAAGCGTCTTCCATTAAACATACCCGATTAAATGATTTGCAATATTCATCAATAACACAATTAATACTTAAATAAATTATCCATTATTAGTCAAGTATTAGCAATAGTCTATTTATTTTTAAGTGAGGCACCAGAATATCAAATCTGTTTTACCTGGCAGATATAATGTCTTGACACATAGAGTTAATCTTTAGATTACTGCTATAAGTCATTACTACAAGCCATATCAATATCTTGTGGTGCCGATAAGCGTTCTAAAAATGCATATTTCTTGCCATGATCACAGAAATGCTTCTTTTGAGGTCAACAGCAATTATATGCAATTCTTAAGGTGTGTATAACTTTTGGAATTTGTAACCCCTGCATATCAAAAAATGCTCCCCTTAAAGCATACTTTGACATAATTAATTTGATAGGTTAATTACTTGTAATGTCATATCTTTTTCTCTTTTATAAGAAAAATCTAATTACACTTTTACCTTTTCTAAGGAAAGATAGTTTATGGAACCTTTAATTAAAAATGATGCCATTGTTTTAGGCGTACTGATAACTGTTCTGGCTGTAATCTTTGTTACATCATCAAGTTCAAAACCATATTTAAAAAAATTTTACACCTATGTCCCTTCACTGTTGCTTTGCTATTTTATCCCGGGATTACTCAATTGGCCGCTGGGACTTATTTCCGGTGAAGGTTCAAAGCTGTATTTTGTCGCCTCACGATATTTATTGCCCGCCAGCCTTGTATTGTTCTGCATCAGCATCGACTTAAAAGGGATACTAAACCTGGGGCCAAAAGCATTAATCATGTTTTTTACAGCAACTACCGGAATTGTTATTGGTGGCCCCATTGCCTTGTGGATATCGGGTATTTTATTCCCGGAGATGTCACAAGTACCTTCAGGAGATGAGATTTGGAGGGGATTATCCACAGTAGCAGGAAGCTGGATTGGAGGCGGAGCCAACCAGACCGCCATGAAAGAAATTTATGCATGTAAGGAAGATTTATTTTCAACCATGATTATTATTGACGTGGTTGTTGCCAATATTTGGATGGGATTTTTGCTTTACGGTGCCGGACGTTATCATGAAATAGATAAAAAATTGAAAGCCGACAATTCGGCCATTGAAGATTTGAAAAAACGAATAGAGAATTACCGGGCAAGCATAGCCAGAATACCATCAACAACAGATTATTTTGTTATTCTTGCCATTGCCTTTGGTGCAACAGCCATAGCTCATTTCGGAGCAGATACTATTTCTCCATTCATGGAAAGTAAAATGGCAGTACTGGAAAAATACAACCTTAACTCACTGGCCTCTCACTTTTTCTGGTTGATTGTGGTTGCCACAACACTTGGGCTGGCCTTATCTTTTACCAGTTTAAAAAAATACGAGGGAGCGGGTGCTTCCAAATTCGGAAGTGTTTTTATCTACATTCTAGTGGCCACCATTGGTATGAAAATGAATCTGCTGGAGGCATTTCAAAACATGCATTATTTTGTCATTGGGCTAATCTGGATGTCGGTTCATGTTATTCTTTTATTATTTGTTGCCAAAATAATTAAAGCTCCGTTTTTCTTTGTTGCTGTTGGCAGCCAGGCAAATGTGGGAGGGGCTGCATCAGCTCCCATTGTAGCATCGGCTTTTAGTACCGCTTTGGCACCGGTTGGAGTTCTGTTGGCAGTGCTGGGTTATGCCCTGGGAACTTATGGAGCAATTATATGTGCACAATTGATGATGTTGGTATATTAAAAATGCAAAAAGGGGGACGTCCATAAAAAAGTAAGAAAAATATTTTTTGAATTATTTACTTATTTATGGACGTCCCCTATTTCATATTGCTATGACGAAAAATGCAGATATAACCATAATTAACAGACGGTATCGCATTTTCTCCGGCTTAAAAATCCATAGTGACAGGATGATGAAACAGAAGGCCAGAATAATGGAAAGCTGACCGAATATAAACATGGTGAAGAAGCTTTCCAGCGGCAGATCATATATCAGTTTAACCCGGTAATATCTTAATCCGCTTGCAGCAAGCCATATTGGATAATAGCTTATCAGTAATCTTCTTGTAATTTCAGACAGCCTGACTTCCATTAATATTAATACCCATATAAAAAAATAGAATACGAAGCCTGCGAATGCCTGGATCATTACCTGAATTTTGTACCTGACATCGTAGCGAGGCGCCGAAAGCCTTGTGTTTAAAGGGAAGTTAGAATGATTTTTAATCCGCAAACATATCATAAATATGGTGAGGATTAAAACCATGAAACGACCTTTTAAGATAAGGCGCTTCAAGCCGTAATAGATATTTGGTGTAAAATTCAGGTATTAAGTTAGGTGATTACAATATTTGTGTCAAGAAATGAAGACCGGGATTTCATGTTTGCCGATTATTCCCGGTGAGAAATGCCGGACAGACTATGTTTAAAAAAATTGTATCCCGAGGTTGAAAACACTCTTTCTAAATAAAAGCAGATCAAATCTGAATTTTCTTTTCTAATCTTCAGTTATTGATATATATGGGTAATTATTATACACTAACTGTCGATTAATGCATATTAATTACACATTATAGATAAAGGCTATAAATAAAATTAATCTATATTAAGTTAATTCATCCATATTTTAACATTTTTTGTTCAGGCACATTTTTTGCGTCTAGAACTAACATGGCTAAAAAAATGAAAAATATAAAAATAATACAGTACAATGCCATAACCTGGATAATTACCGGTTGTATATTGATTTTACTGCCCATATTCATCTGGTGGGCCCAGGACAGTATAGCCAGGCAAAAAAGGGCAATAACCCGGCTGCTTTATGAAAAGGGAGGAACGACCATATTGCTGTTTGAGGTTTTTTCAAGGGGGGACATGCAGGACTCCATTGAGAGGGCATCAATGAATCCTGACATCTCACACATAATAATTACAGACCTTGAAGGCAATATTAAAAACCATAAGGACACTGAGCAAATAGGGAAAAAATATGCAAAGGAACTTGACCTGTCTTCGGTAGCCAGGCCGGGTGAATTGAGGTGGCGGAAAATAACAGGAAAAGAAGGGAAGCAGATATTTGAAGTGTATCGCCGCCTTATGCCATGGGCGACAAGATCGATGCTTCCACGCCCGGGAAGACCCCCCCAGTCAATGGGAAGCCCCCCCCAGTCAACGGTAAGCCCCCCCGAGTCAATGAGGGACATGAGACACAGGATGCAGGAAAGTCTGAATGAAGATCAACGGATCATCTTCCTCGGCCTTGACATGACTAACATTGAAGCCCAGAGCAGGGAAGATACCAGGATGGTCTTTAAAAGGGGAATATACCTGTTCTTAATAGGACTGGCAGGTATTTCTCTGCTTATTCTCTTTCTTAAATACAGGTCTGCTCAGACGTCACTTTCCAGGATAAAGGCTTTTTCAGATAATGTTGTTGAAAACATGCCAATCGGTCTTGTTGCACTCGATGCTGATTCAATTATTTTGTCATTCAACTATACGGCTGAAACATTGCTCCATGTTTCAGGCGAAAATATAATCGGAACCCCTGCAGAGGAAAAGCTGCCGGGACAATTTGTTGAATTGGTAAGGGAATTAAAGGAAAACAAAAAAAACATAGTTAAAGAACTCGAAATAGATTTGAATGAATTTGGAAAGGTATATCTTGATATTAACATGTCAATTCTGGAAGACAGTTCAGGAAAATTGTCGGGATATTTAATACTCTTTCGCGACTTATCGGAAGTTCAGGCACTAAAAAAGGAAGTAGAGCGGAGCACCAGGCTTGCATCAATAGGAAGGCTCGCTGCCGGAGTAGCCCATGAAATAAGAAACCCGTTAAGCTCTATAAAGGGTTTTGCCACCTACTTTGGAGAAAGATATAAGGATATTCCGGAAGATAAAGACACCGCTAAAATAATGGTAAACGAGGTTGAACGGTTAAACCGTGTAATCAGCCAGCTTCTTGAATTCGCGCGGCCCCTCGATATAAAAAAGGAAGCAGTCGATATCAAAACAATCATAAACCATTCAGCCAAGATGATAGAAAGGGACGCTTCTGAAAAAGATATCCGGGTAGGAGTGGAAATACCGGAGGATATCCCGCCTATTGCTATTGATTCAGACCGGATAAACCAGGTATTTTTAAATCTCTTTCTGAACAGTATCGAAGCAATGGATTCAGGAGGAGAACTATCCGTTACTGTTAACTATGAAACCAGTACCGATATGATGAATATAATAATAAATGATACCGGGAAAGGTATTAATCCCGATAACCTTGGGAATGTATTTGACCCCTATTTTACAACAAAACAGTCGGGTACAGGTCTTGGACTGGCAATTGTTCACCGTATAATTGAGTCACACAATGGAGAAATAAAGGTTGAGAGCAAACCCGGAAAAGGAACAAGTGTAATTATTGCTCTGCCATTAGTGTAAACAACAGAGGATTTATATGGAAAAAAATCAAAAATACTCAATCCTCATTGTAGATGACGACACAGCCCATCGTACTATGCTGAAAACACTTCTCAATGGCTGGGGATATTCCACAGAGGAAGCGGACGACGGATCAACTGCCATAGAGAAAGCGGAAGAACAGGCATATGACCTGATACTTATGGATATCCGCATGGTGAAGGTATCCGGAATAGAGGCACTCAAGGAAATCAGAGTAATAAATCCGGCCATCCCTATCATTATAATGACAGCCTATTCTTCTGTTGAAACCGCGGTCGATGCACTGAAAAACGGAGCCTATGATTACCTTACAAAGCCCCTTGATTTTGATGAACTTAAAATTACCATATTGAGGGCAATGGATCACACCCAGTTAAGAGAGGAAAACCGGCTTTTAAAAGAAAGTGTCGGAAGTCAATTTGACAGGAGAAATATCATCGGCAGAAGCCAGGTCATGGTAAAGCTTCTTGAAACTGTTGCCCAGGTAGCTCCTTCTGAGGCAACAGTTTTAATCTCCGGTGATTCAGGCACCGGGAAAGAGATGATTGCGGGTGCGATACACTACAACGGTCCACGGGAAGAATCTCCCTTTATAAAAATTAATTGTGCAGCCATTACCGAAACACTGCTGGAATCAGAGCTCTTCGGCCATGAAAAGGGGGCGTTTACAGGCGCTCATAGAAAAAAGGAAGGAAAGTTTCGTCTTGCCCACGGAGGCAGCATTTTCCTTGATGAAATAAGCGAGATGCCGATGTCGATGCAGGTGAAACTTCTTCGGGTTCTCCAGGAAAGGGAGATAACACGGGTAGGAGGAGAGGAAGTTATTAAGGTTGATGTACGTGTAATAGCTGCCACTAACAAAGACCTTTTACAGGAAATAGAAAAAGGAAGGTTCAGGGAAGATCTATATTACAGGCTGAACGTAGTCGAGTTAAAAATGCCTCCTTTGAGAGAAAGAAAAGAAGATATTCCGTTACTTGCACAACATTTTTTAAAGACCTTTTCCGAAAAAAATAATAAAATAATAAAAGGATTTACTCCCAGGGCAATGGACAGGTTAATAAAGTATGACTGGCCTGGAAATGTAAGGGAACTCATGAACGCGGTTGAAAGATGTGTAGTTCTATCCATAGAAGATTATATTGATGAAGAAAATCTTCCTTTCTTCTCAAGGGATGAAAACGGTGAAGACATAGATATAGATGCTTCAAATATCGCTGGAGACCTGCCCCTCGAAGAGGTGGAAAAAGTAACTATATTAAATACCCTTGAATCCACTGAAGGCAATAAAAGTGAAGCGGCCAGGCGTCTTGGAATCACCCGGAAGACACTTCATAAAAAATTGAAAAAATACGGCGTCATGCCTTAGTCAGCAGTTTCCTGTTAAAATCTGAAAAACGGATTAGTTAATCTCTCATTGCCTATTGTTGAACCTGGTCCGTGACCGGGATATACCCTTAAATCATCTCCAAGAGGAAATATCTTTTTAATAACCCCCTGGATCAGTTTGTTATGATCTCCACCGGGAAAATCCGTACGGCCGATAGACCCTGCAAAAAGCGTATCTCCGGTAAAGACTGTCCCCGGGGCATACAAACATACACCTCCCGGAGAATGCCCCGGAGTATGTATTACAGATATCCTGTATGACCCGATATTAAATACCTGGTTATCAGTAAGGGTTCCATCAGGAGCAAACCCGAGAGATGGAGAATCCATTGCATGTATCAGGACAGGCGCGTTCGTTATATCTCTTAACTCTACTGCTCCGTCGGTATGATCAAAGTGACCATGGGTGAGTACAATTTTTACTATCTTTAACCCCGCGTTGGCTATCTCCCTTGCAATATGGGGTGCGTCCCCGCCGGGATCAATAACCATTCCCTCATTTGTTTTTTTACAGCCAAGTATATAGCAGTTTGCCTGCAGCTGACCAACAGCCATTTTTTTTAACACTTTATCACCTCCATATTTGTCCAGAGAAAAAATAATATTTAATCCTTTTAAGTCAAGTAATATATATTTTAATCTTGCCCAAAAACAAAATAGGTTTCAGTTTGTCTCCTCTGGTATTAAATAAAGAGTGCAGGATCGAAAAAACATGGATTCCGCGATCAAGTCGCGGAATGACGTTAGTGTGGATTCTGCAGTGCCAGTTTAGGTCATTCCGTGGCACGCCTGCAGCGCCGTAGCAATAAGCAAAGGCGGGACCACGGAATCCACAACCTATTACCTTTATCTAATCGGGGTTGCAATGCGGAATAACAAGTCACTAAGCGAAAATATAAACTTTTCTTTCCATCTTTGTAGCAGGTTGCTGCCAGAGAAGGTAGAAAGGCAGATAACACCTTGATGATGAATCAGGAATTATTGATTGCATACAACAACTGTGATAATGTTTTTTATAAATCAAAATAATTATCGGAGTTAAACATGGAAAAGGAACTGCTATTTATTACAGTGGTCGGTGAAGACAAAAAGGGGATTGTGGCCAAAATATCAAACCTTCTGTACGAATGTGATATTAACATTGAAGATATCAATCAGAAAATAATGGGATCATACTTTGTAATGACAATGCTTGTTGACATGAAGGAATCAAAATACAGTCTTGAAAAGGTCAGGGAGGAGCTGGAAAAAATCGGTGAAGAGCTTCGATTGAAGGTACAAATCCAGCATGAAAACATATTTAAGATGATGCACAGGATATAGCAAATGACAATATCTGTTGAAGAAGTATTTGAAACCGCAAGCATGATCCTTTACCAGAACCTGGACATCAGAACCACAACAATGGGAATTAACCTCAAAGACTGTATTGACAATGATTTCGGCCGGTTCACAAGAAATGTGTATAACAAGATCAGTTCAAACGCCGGCAGGCTGGTAAAGAAGGCAAAAGAACTTGAGCTAAAATACGGCATACCAATTGTCAACAAAAGGATATCCATAACACCTGTGAGTCTTATAATGGAAACACATTGTGTAAAGGAAAAATTTGTTGAAATGGCAAAGATCATGGACAGGGCTGTTGGAGAGGCCGGGATAGATTTTATCGGGGGTTTTGGAGCGATAATCCACAAAGGACTTACTCCCTCGGATAAAACGCTTATTGAATCACTCCCGGATGTCTTCTCAGAAACAGAAAGAGTTTGTTCATTTTTAAATGTGGGCACCAATACGGCGGGATTAAACCTGGATGCTATAAACCTGATCGGTCCTATGCTCAAAGAAACAGCCCTGAAAACAAAGGATGCCATAGGATGTGCAAAGTTTGTTGTTTTCGCGAACGCTCCGGAAGACAATCCCTTTATGGCCGGGGCATTTCACGGCATAGGCGAACCTGATATTACCCTTAATATAGGTATCAGCGGCCCGGGAGTCGTCAATAGTGTGGTTGAAAAAAACCGCGATTGCGACCTAACACAGCTTTCTGAGATAATAAAGAGGACTGTATTCAAAATAACACGGGGCGGGGAACTGATCGGCCGGGAGCTGGCAGCCAACCTTGATATTCCCTTTGGAATAGTGGACATTTCACTTGCTCCTACGACAGCTGCAGGCGATTCGGTTGCGAATATAATAGAGGCCTTTGGGATTGAATCGGTTGGGGCCCATGGATCAACCATGGCTGTGGCACTACTCATGGATGCTGTTAAAAAAGGAGGTGCCATGGCAAGCGGGAACGTGGGCGGGCTCAGCGGAACATTCATCCCTGTAAGTGAAGACAGGGGAATGATCAATGCTGTAAAGAAGGGGCGCCTAAGCCTGGATAAACTTGAAGCACTCACATCCGTGTGCTCTGTTGGTCTTGATATGTTCGCGATTCCAGGTGATACACCCTATGCAACCATCAATGCAATTATTGCCGATGAACTTTCTATTGGTGTGATAAATAATAAAACCACTGCCGTAAGGGTAATTCCCGTTCCGGGTAAAAGGGCCGGTGAATCCGTGGATTTCGGCGGACTCCTGGGTGAAGCGCCCATCATGGAAGTAAATAAAGGATCGGCTGAAAAATTCTTAAAAAGGGGAGGAAGAATGCCTGCCCCTGTTACAAGCATGCGGAATTAAACCGAATTAATCCCCGCAAGAATAATAAAAATACATTTTGAAATGTTATTCATTCTATTGGTTATTATCCTCCAGTTTATCGGTTTCTTAAAGTTACCGGGATTTTCATACCTGGTTCAGTTATAACATTTCTCTGGATTCCCCGGTCAAGCCGGGGAATGACGGTTATTAACCATATTCGCTTATTTGTCATTCCCCGGCTTGACCGCGGAATCCAGTTCTTTAAAGTTGCCGTACTAATCCTATTAATTTTTTATGAACAGACCATCATTATTAACTATCAACCTGTTCATGGCTTCATAGTATTGATTTCCATTTGGGGTTTAAGAGCCCTGCTCTCTTTCTTCACCATGATCTCATCTTTTAAGCTAAATGACACGGCCTGCCTTATGTCCCTTGATGACGCGCCTATCTGAACGTTATATTCTCCCGGTTCCGCGATCCATGAAGAACTGTCCGGATAGAATGATGCCAGGCAGCGGCTGTCAAGAGTGAATGTCATTGTTTCAGATTCGCCCGGTTTCAACAATCCTGTTTTAGCGAATGCCTTCAGCTCCTTCTGGGGTTTATTGGTCTTTCCGGCAGGAGCCGATACATAAACCTGTACAACCTCACGGCCTGGAACATCTCCTGTATTCTTTACATCAACAACAGCTGTTATTGTGTCTTTAAAATCCTTTGTGCTTAGTTTAATTCCGCTGTATTCAAAATCTGTGTATGACAATCCATAACCGAATTCATACGCCACCGGAATATTAAAGGAATCGTAATATCTGTATCCTACATAGATATCCTCTTCATACACCACTCTTGAGGGAACCTTTCTCATAAAAGGAAGCATCGCCTCGTTCTCCTTCTTCAGTTCCTCGGTCATCGGCAGTTCAACCCCGGGAAAATTGGACGCGGAAGGCACATCATCATAGGAAACAGGAAATGTGGATGCCAGTCTACCCGATGGATTTACCTTTCCGCTTATTATGTCTACAATGGAATTACCTGTTTCCTGACCCGGCTGCCAGGCAAGAAGAATCGCATGGGGATAATCTCTCCAGCTGGCAACTTCAATTACTCCCCCGATATTAAGTATCACAACAGCCTTCTTTTTCTTCGCTTCAAACTCCGAACTTACGATTTTTATAAGCTGTTCCTCCTCTTCAGAAAGATAAAAATCGCCCGGCTCCGCCTTCCTGTCACCACCTTCTCCTGAATTACGGCCTATGGTAATAATCGCGGCATCCATTGTCTCGGCAAGCTTCTTTACCATTGCAATATCCACTTTCATCTCAGGAATCGGAGGAACCCCCAAAAAAATTATCGCGGGTTTTTCCTGGTTCTCTTCGGCTTCCTTAATATATTTCAGGTAGACATCCCTTGTTTCTTCATCAATCGAGTAACCCTCATTCTTCAATCCTTGAGTGAGTGATACGCTGTAACCTTCGTTTACATCACCGCTTCCTGTCCCGCCTGTAATTATTTTATAGGAAGTATTGCCGAAAACGGCGATCTTCTTTATATCACCGGTAAAAGGAAGTGCCTTTTCATTATTTTTGAGAAGGACCATACCTTCTGACGCGACCTTTCTGGCTACTTCAGCGTTGGCCTTCAGGTCAGGTTTATCGGAGTATTTATAACCATTGAAACGGGGATTTTTTAAAATAATATTCAGGATTCTTTCTACATTTTTATCCAGTATTTTTTCATCGAGTCTGCCCTCTTTCACCGCTTTTTCAATCTCTTTTGACTGGTCCCGGTTTCCGGGCATCAGGAGGTCATTTCCTGCTTTCATCTGGGCGACCGGGTCTGTTCCTCCGCCCCAGTCTGTCATTACATATCCTTTAAACCCCCAGTCATCTCTAAGCATTTTTGTCAAAAGATCATAACTTTCAGAAGCATATAAACCGTTTACTTTGTTATAGGATGACATCACTGTCCATGGCTGTGCTTCTTCAACAGCAATCCTGAATCCTTCCAGATAAAGTTCCCTTAATGCTCTTTCACTGACTATAGCGTCAACAGAATTTCTATTGGTTTCCTGATTGTTTACCGCATAATGTTTTAATGATGTGCCAACGCCTTTTGACTGTATGCCGTTGACCATTGAGGCTCCCATCTTTCCTGTGATAAGAGGATCTTCAGAATAATATTCAAAATTCCTTCCGCATAATGGATTCCTGTGAAGATTCATTCCGGGACCAAGTATGGCATCAACTCCATATTCCAGGATCTCGCTTCCCATTGCCGCCCCTACTGCCTCAACGAGTTCACTGTCCCATGTTGATGCCAGGAGTGTCGCGATGGGGAAGGCAGTGCAGAAATATTTATCATCCTCCCCCTCCCTTTCAGGATTTATTCTTAATCCCGCGGGGCCGTCCGCGACCACCATCGTAGTAATTCCCAACCTGGGGATTTCGGCAGTTCTTCCCGCGGCCCCGGGAACGAATTCCCTTACCCTTTCAACCATCGCGTCATATTCGGGATCTTCTCCTTTTTTACCTTCAAAAGCCGATATAAACGGATTGTCACCTTCGGGCAGGTTTTCAAAAAAGTTTGGAGGTATGACCATTCCTGTGCCGCAAACAAGCAATGCCTTTTCTTCAAGAGTCATGGCAGCGACTACTTCAGGAACAGGATCCTGCCCCAGTTTTGGAACCTTCCTTTTTTCACCATCCCCCGTACATGAAATGAGACATACTGTAAGAAAAATAGACAATGCATACCCTCCGATATATTTTTTATACATGTTGAATTTCTCCGTTACAAATTAATTATAATGGCCAGGCTATGTTAATATTATTCATCAACTGAAGAAATAAAATATCATTTAAAATAATTTGGTGATTCTCAATGACACTTGCAGACAAATTATGTTAGATCACTAGATGATTGTAATAAATATTTAATTCATTTATTAAATTAATTCAATGGTAAGCTTATTTTATTGTCGCGATAAAAAATAGAGAATTTGCTTTCCTTCTCATAAATACTGATTCTCTAAATCAGACATATATATACAGGCAATCTAATGCAGCTCTCAACCGAAATAGAACTGTTAACAAATAAACAGCTTCACGACCGGGTTATAGAAGACGCCGTTCTGAACGCCCGTAAGTTTGTCTGGATAGGGACTGCCAATCTCAAGGATATGCATATCAGGAGGGGTAAAAGATATAAACCCATACTGGATTTATTTGAACAAATGGCACAAAAAGGTGTCTCCTTCAGGATTGTCCATAGCGATATGCCGTCAAAGCCTTTTCAAAAAACACTCGACCGATTCAACTTGCTGATTTCAGGAGCTTTGGAACTCCAAATATGCCCCCGGTGCCACTGGAAAATGGTAATTGTTGACGGCAGTTTTGCGTACCTGGGTTCAGCAAATTTCACAGGAGCAGGGCTGGGTGTTAAAAGTGAAAAAAAGAGAAATCTTGAAATAGGCATTACATCTGAAGATCCTGAATTTGTTGCAAGCCTCATAGAAATATTCGATAGTTTTTGGATCGGCACATTCTGCAGAAACTGTGTCTTCAGGAAAACATGTCCCGATCCAATCAGGAATGAATAATTTTTTTTAGGTTAAGGAATTAAAACCTAGAATTTTATCAGACAGGATCAACAGGATGTGTAGGATCTTTTTTTGTCTTTCCGGAAGAAAGACAAAAAGGAATCATGTTATCAAAATAGTAAATTTAGCCAACTAAGAATGGGCTTGATTATATTGTGCTCTCATTTTCATGTTGCTTAATTTTCTCCCGCATAGTGGAGTGGTTCTTTCACTCTTTCTTCTGGAAAGAGTGAAAATAAGAAATCCAAATAATCCTGTAAATCCTGTCTAATAATGTTATTAAACCTTTGGATACAGGTCTTTCAGATGACCAAGCTTCCCTATTTTTTTATTTCCTGAGTAATAATCTTCACCTACCAGCACAACTACACCGGGCCCTTCTGACTCCTTCCGGGGAGGCAGTTTAAATTCAGGAGCATCCGGGAACTCACCATTATAATCCTTTGCCTTACCAATCGGCATTATGGGGAAATCACCAAAAGTAATACCGAAATCACCGTAATACTTTTTCATTTCATCCGGCAGGGAGCTGTTCGGATCTTTAGTGACAATGATAACAACATGGTGTTTTAGAAGGTCTTTTTTATCTCCCGGAATCTCGTCCATTAACTTAACCAGGGTATCCAGGCTTTTTGCCCTTCCATTTTCTTCGTCATAGTTTTTATGAAATTTGTCCATGCTTATAAAAGTCCCCAGCGGGACATCAGTGTTTTCCAGGTATTTAAAAAAGAACTCACGTGTTTTTTCATAATCGTCAAAGTAACTTCCATTTGTATTATAACTTGGGGACTGCCCCCCCTTTGCAGTTTCTATAAGTATATCAACAAAGGTTTTTCCGTTGTCTTCCCACAGGGTTGGTTCTCCGCCTGTATAATTCATGTTCCAGTAGGAACCTTCAACGTTTGCACAATCCTTGATCGTGGTTGTTACCTGGCCCCATGTCAGCTTATAGCCCGGCTTTATTATGTGATCTTCAGCGTCACCGATATAGATATACCCGCAGTGTTCACAATTGAAATTACATTTATATAGTAAAGAAATCCCCATAATATGTGTCGGTTTCCGGTCCTCGTGTTCCATCGATTCCTCCATGTCATTCTGTAATTTTTATAAACCCGGCAGTTAGTTAAAGATAGCACAGTTATCTTCAAATGAATATGTTAAAATTACAACAACCATTATTTAACAAAAACCTAATAATTATTGAATAATTTTATCACACAAATTTTCATTACTAAGTTCGTTAAAATAAGAAATAGTATATCTCGGGTGCGCGTGCATCTTTTATCTGACCTTCGATCGGCAAGAAGGAACGATCGCTCTCGGATAAAATAAGGTAGACAAATAACTGTTGGTTTAAAAAACCCATCCCTCAAGGAATAGTAAAGCATACTCAAATTGATGCCCCCAACAAAAAAGTAGGGTGGGGCTTTATGCCCCACCGCATTTTGGCTTATATTAAGGTTTTCAACATATAAATTTTTTATTGGTCGGGTATAATCCGCCGTCGTTAAAACTATGGCGGGACAGGAACCCAATCCTACGAAAATCCCGCTATGGCGTGACTAGGGTGGGAAAACGAGTCCTCTTAAATCGGGATAAAGGCATACGCATAAGCGGCTCTATCTTTAGAATAATTTATAGAAGGTCTTTACTTTTTACCTATAAGTTAAAAAAATAATTAATCAAGCCAGTAACTTTTCACCACACCATCCTTCACCCTGAATGAAAGTGTTTTCTTCTGTTCTTCCGTACTGTGGGTGCTGAATATTAAAAGAATGCTGAAATGATGGGATGTCTTCTCTTTGTTTTCATATATCAGGATCTCTTCACCGTCCTGCAGATGTTTTTCCCTTGTTGGGTCACCAAAGGTATCGATAATCCAATCCTTTGTCGTCACACCTGGTTCGATACTGTCAAGCTTAGTTCTTGACATTGAACTATATGGTGAAGATACGCTGGTATGAGAGCGGTGACTGATCAAACAACCGCTTAAGAATATAGATGCGATTACAATTACCAGGAAAGCTGCCGGAATTCTTATCCTCATTTTTTCCTCCTTCTGATGAATTATTCAAACCTTTTTTTGATAATAATTTATCTATTAAACCTGATCAGATCTTCAAAACCCACCATCCCTGCATATAGATTATATTTCAAATAGAACACTTAAAAGGTTTGAGAAACATAATCGTCCATTTTTTCCGCTGTAAACCCCGGACGGGATGACAGGAGTATCACGTGTTAAATTACTAGACACCCTGGAGCCCGGAAAACTCATTTAAAATAAATTTTTTTGAAGTTTAATCAGAATTGGATTTATGAAGTGTTGCTATTCGAGAAGTCTTTAAGTTTGAAAGTCGAGTAGGCCGAGGGAACTTCCCCCTCAGCCCCTCACAGAACCGGACGTG
>JBHPCX010000045.1:0-27972 GCA_042573485.1 Thermodesulfobacteriota bacterium
AAAAGGGCTGGTTCTGGGAGTTACAGATGAAGTTCTCGATTGTTCAGGGATTAGCAGAATGGACTTAATCGGGAAAAACATTATTGACCTTGTGGATGAAGATTCAAAAGATCAAATTAAAAGGGATATGTTAAAAGCCTATAAGGGTGTTTCAACTTCAACATCCTTTACGAGCCTGTGTAAACATTCACACAGTGAAGGTGGTTTTTCCGCAAGAATAATGCAGCTTAATACTCTGAAAGAAAAACAGATGCTGATTCTTATAGACGACGCGTGATTAGCGTACTCATATTCCCCTGATATTACTGAACAACACAGATCCGGCCATTGCGATGCATTCCGCGTCAAGGTAATTTTCAGACCTTTGTTCAAACAGCACAGAACATGAAGCAGAAAAATCTTCATCTTTATCATTAAAAAGCAGTAACATTGGAATTCTGGGCAGAAAATTAAATTTCATTGAAACGTCATTCGTAAAAATCTCTTCAGGAATAATTCCTCCGGTATTAATGCATGCACTTTTTAAACCTGATGTATTTCCTGTAAAATAATCAGAAAAAGCCCTCTCAACATTATCCCTGTAATAAACTGTCAGGGGTCCTGAATCCCGAAGATCCCTGAAGGCAGTCCATTGGCTGCCGGATGGATATTCTGTTCTTCTGGTGAGTAAATATTTTAAAAGTATTATACATAAATCAAATGAAGGTCTTTTTCCGGTTGAGTCTGCAACACCTTTTTTCGAGACTATATATTCTTCATTTAGAAGCTGAATGGCAATTCCCTTCTCATCAAATGAAACTCCAAGACTTTCCGTCAAAAATTCAGGATCAATGTTATCGAGTTTATCGAGATAAAAGGAAAATGTTTTCTCAAAAACCGATGACTCCGAATTATCATCAACCACTAAAAACCTCTTTCCTGCCTTATTGTATTGTAGGCATCCTGAATTTCCTGAAATTTTTTTGTGGCAAACTCAATAAATTCCTCGGGTAATCCCTTGCTTATAATTTTATCCGGATGAAACTCTTTTGCCAGTTTCTTGTAATTTGATTTTATCTGATCATTTGAATTTTCAGGAGTACAGTTAAGCACACTATAGTATCTGTCAGTATCCTTGAAATAAACTGATTTAAGGTTTGCATACTGGCTGTCACTTATCCAGAAGATATTTTTTATTCTCGACAATACCGCCTCTTCACCTTCATGCATCCTACCGTCAGCTGCAGCGACTTTAAATAATAGATCCATAAAGGATAATAGAATAGTAGGCTGGGAATTATTTATCTGGTAGAGCTGAGCTGCGAAATCATCCACGCTGTATGGTGAATTCTTTGCCTCGTTGAAGATATTTCTGGCAAACTGCTTCTGTTCTTCAGGTAGCCGCAGATTGGATAGAAACTGGTTTACAATAGATATTTCTTCCCGGGAAACAATGCCATCTGCCTTGGCCAGTTTTCCGAGTATGGAAAAAAGACTTACAAAATAAGCAGTTTGTGCCTGCTCAACCTGACCAAAAGGCAAAGCCCTGGACTCGGTGCTATCAAATTTATCAAACAAATGATGACCAAGGGCCGCGCCCGCAATAGCGCCAAGCGGACCTCCGGCAAGGAATCCCAGCGATCCCAGAGTTAGTTTACCAAACCATCCCATATTATTCTCCCGATTAGTAATTCCGGTTTTAATATTCAATATTCAAGATTCTAAATTTCATGTTTCAGGTGCCAGGTTCCAGGTTCCAGATTGTTAGTCGATGATTCTGGCAGATTAAACTTCTTACTTCCCGCTCTCTGCTCCAGACTCATCCTTCATCAAACCTCAAGGTCTTTCTAACCTGAAATATGGAACATGGAATCTGGAATTCAAGCTGCTATTTCCGACCTCTGATCATTATTCCCTGGCAACTCACCAACCAACAACTGACTACAGGCCACCCACAGCTTTTACCAGCTCTTTCCCCGCCAGATAGGCCTCATCGAGATATTCAGGATAATTATTGATCTCACCTTCCTGGTCTATACCGCGGTACAGAAGGCTTTGATGAAGTTTCATGTCCAGCACATCGAAAAAATATTTTACTGTAAGCAATGGTCCGTCAAATAGTTTTTTACCATTCGTAGCGCCAAGTGAGATAAAAAGGCCTTTTCTTCTGGGTATCCAGTTTTTCCTGTCAGTCTTATCTATATAATATTTTTTCATCCACAGGGACTGGCATCGATCTATCAGCAATTTTGTCTGGGCACTCAAAGAATAGAAAAAGATGGGGGAAGCAAGTATAAGCCCCTTTGATTCCAGTAAAAGATCAATTATCTCGTGGAAATCATCTTTAATTACGCATTTTCCAGACTCTTTACATCCATATATTTCAAGGCAAGGAGATATTTTTTTATCACGGAGCACTATTTCTGTCACTTCCGCACCTTCTTCTCTTGCTCCTTCTATTGCTTTTTTTAACAGTAGAGCAGTATTTCCCTTTCGGCGCGGGCTCCCATACACAGCGCATAGTTTTACCATCATTCACCACCTATGACTTAATCATTACCAGCATCATCTTAAATTTTTCAACTGCCTTGAGTGCGTGGGGTATGTTAGCCGGCATGATTATCATTTCCCCGGCTTTAACCGGCACAGGATTTCCGTCTATACGTATCTCTGCCTCTCCATCCAGAACCATTACCATTGCATCGAAAGGAGCTGTATGCTCACTTAAGCCCTGCCCTTTACTGAACGCGAATAAAGTTACTGTACCTGTATCTTTTTTAATGATTTCTTTACTGACAATCGACAAATCCTGATAATCAATCATGCTTTTAAGTACACTTGATTCTTTTGGATATTCCATAATTACCCCCTGAAAGGAAAAAGCAGCCAATATTATAAAATAGCCGCTTTTCAATTATCCTTTGAAAACCATATTATTTTTTCCTGTTTTCAGGCCTTAATGCCCGAACGGCTGCTCCAGCACTCCACATCTCTGAATTTTTAATCGCATCCAGTTCCACCTGGAGTTTTTCCTTATAATCAGGAGCGCTGTTTGCCTCCATAACAATTTCTGTTTCCTTGCCTGATTTAACGCTTTCATAAAGATCATCAAATACCGGGGCGACCGCATCACGGAAACGATCTTTCCAGTCAAGGGCCCCTCTCTGGGCCGTGGCACTGCAGTTTGCGTACATCCAGTCCATTCCGTTTTCATCAACAAGGCGGATAAGGCTCTGGGTCAGTTCTTCAACTGTCTCATTAAACGCTTCACTCGGGCTGTGACCATTCTTTCTTAAAACATTGTACTGGGCTTCCATGGTACCCGCAAGACATCCCATAAGAACACCTCTTTCACCAACCAGGTCACTGTGGACTTCCTGCTCAAATGTTGTGGGAAAAAGGTAACCTGATCCTATAGCAATACCTACAGCCTTGGTTCTTTCTTCTGCCCTGCCTGTGTAATCCTGGAAAACAGCATAGCTTGAATTGATACCTGCCCCTGATAGAAAGTTCCTCCTTACTGAGGTTCCGGATCCCTTTGGTGCAACAAGAATAACATCAATATCTTCCGGTGGGATAATCTCAGTCTGCTCCTTGTATACAATGGAGAATCCGTGCGAAAAATAAAGAGCATCACCCGGATTCATGCATTTTTTGATTGTAGGATATATGAACTTCTGGGCAGCATCGGTAACCAGCATCTGGATAATTGTTCCTTTTGTTGCTGCTTCTTCAATATCGAAAAGTGTTTCCCCCGGCACCCATCCATCAGCAACCGCCCTGTCCCAGTCAGCCTTGAATTCTTTCGCCTGACCGATTATAACATTAAAACCATTATCTTTCATATTAAGGGACTGTCCCGGGCCCTGAACACCGTAGCCGATTACCGCTATGGTTTCATCCTTAAGAATTTCCCTGGCCTTTTCCAGCGGAAATTCGTCAACGGTGATGACCTCTTCTTCAACTCCTCCAAAATTAATTCTTGCCATTTGATATCCTCCTTAAATGTATTTCTTTTAAATATTATATTTGATTCAATTTATTAATATTCAGCTAAAGTTAACCTATGCAAACAAATGAGTATCTACGCATACATCACATATACTCATTTCTTTTCTCTTGCAAGTGCTATTGCGCCTGTCCGGGCGATTTCCTTGATTCCGAATGGTTTTAACAACTCGAGAAGAGCCGTTATTTTTTCTTCATTCCCGGTAACTTCAACAATATAGTGATCCGAGCTGACGTCAACGATACTTGATCTGAAGATATCCACCATTCGCAGAATCTCAGCCCTGTTTTCAGGTTTCGCCCTGATTTTAATAAGAGCAAGTTCTCTTTGCACAAAAGGTGTATTTGTATAGTCCAGCACCTTGATAATGGATATCAGCTTGTTGAGCTGCTTTTTTATCTGTTCAAGAATATTCATATCCCCGGTTGTTACGAGTGTAACACGGGATACATTATCTTCATTTGTCTCGGCTACACAGAGGCTTTCTATATTAAAACCGCGACCACTGAATAATCCGGATATCCTTGCCAGGACTCCCGGTTCATTTTCAACCAGTAAAGAAAGTGTATGCTTTTTTTCCATATTTTATTTACTCCCGTTTTGAAAAGACCAGTTTCATCTACACAAGCAGCATTTCGGTTATGTCGGCTCCGGAAGGAACCATCGGGTAAACGCCCTCTTCCTTTTCCACAACAAAATCCATTATTACGGGTTTGTCAGACGCAAATGCCTCTTTAAGGACAGGTACAACCTCATCTGGCTTTGTAGCCCTCAACCCGATTGCTCCGAAAGCCTCGGCCAGCTTGACAAAGTCAGGAGTGACATCCATCTCGGTACATGCATAGCAACGGTCATAAAAGAGTTCCTGCCACTGGCGGACCATCCCCAGGTAGCCGTTATTGAGAATGGCTACCTTAACCGGAAGGCCGAACTGCATGGCTGTTGCCATCTCCTGCATGTTCATCTGAATGCTTCCATCACCTGCTATGTCTATAACGAGTTTATCCGGGCACGCCACCTGAGCGCCGATGGCCGCTGGAAGCCCGAAACCCATAACACCCAGCCCGCCTGATGTTATAAATGTATTCGGTTTTTCAAAATGAAAATACTGAGCCGCCCACATCTGGTTCTGACCCACTTCCGTTGTGATGATTGCCTCACCCCTGGTCACTTCAAATATCTTCTCAACAACGAATTGCGGTTTAATAATGTCTCCCTGCTCATAGGCGAGTGGGTTCGTGGATTTCCAATCTATAATTTTATCGAACCAGGATTTTCGCGCGGACTTAAGCCCTTTAAAGGTTTCCTTCCCCAGAAGTTCATTCAACCTGCTGAGAGTAATTTTGCAGTCCCCGACAATAGGTGTATGAACAGGAACATTTTTGCTGATGGATGTGGGATCAATATCAATATGAATTATCTTTGCCTTGGATGCAAAGGTTGATATCTTTCCCGTAACCCTGTCATCAAATCTTACACCAATCCCGATGAGCAGATCACAATCGGCGGTTGACATATTTGCCCTGTACGTGCCGTGCATGCCCAGCATACCAAGCCACAGGGGATCGGAGGCCGGAAAAGCGCCAAGTCCCATCAAAGTTGTTGTAACGGGGGCCTGTATCTTTCTGGCAAACTTTGTCAATTCCCCTGAGGATTTAGAAAGGATTATACCTCCTCCCGCGAATATAAGAGGTTTCTTTGAATCCTTAATCATCTTTATAACCCGGTCAAGCTGCTTCATATTGGGCTCATAAGTAGGATTGTAGGATTTTAATTTAACACTCTTAATTTCTTTATATTCAGCATAGGCCTGGGCAACATCCTTGGGGAGGTCAACCAGTACAGGTCCCGGTCTTCCGGAATTCGCGATATAAAAGGCTTCCTTAATGGTTTTTGCCAGGTCTTTTATATCTTTGACAAGATAATTATGTTTTGTGCATGGACGGGTAATTCCAACAATATCCACCTCCTGAAATGCATCATTTCCTATCAGACTGGTATTGACCTGTCCTGTAATTATCACCATTGGAATCGAATCCAGATATGCTGAGGCAATTCCGGTTACAGTGTTTGTGGCACCCGGTCCTGATGTAACAAGACAAACACCCGGCTTGCCTGCCGCCCGTGCATAACCATCGGCGGCATGAACAGCTCCCTGTTCATGTCTCACGAGAATATGCTTGATTTTATCACTCTTGACCAGTTCATCATAGATATCAATAACCGCTCCACCTGGAAATCCGAAGATTATTTCAACCCCTTCATCTTCCAGGACCTTCATCAATATTTCAGTTCCCTTGAGTTTAATAGCAAACACCCCCTTTTTAGTAAGCGTTTTAGGCTGAAGGCTGAAGACTATTAGGAAAACCATAAAGCAGCTTTTGCTAACAGCCTATAGTCTAAACAGCTTCAGACTGTATTTATTTATTCTTAACGTATTCCACAAGCCCGCCGGCATCAATTATTTCCCGCATGAACCCGGGGATGGGTTTCGCGGAATAATTTCCATCCCTGGTTTCACTTTTTATTTCCCCGGTAATAAGGTCAACACCAATCATGTCACCGTCTTCAATTGCCTTTACCGCTTCCTCTGATTCAAGTATGGGAAGTCCGATATTAAAGGCGTTTCTGTAAAAAATCCTGGCAAAGCTCTTCGCGATAATAACACTTATTCCGGAAGCTTTAATCGCGATAGGGGCATGTTCCCTTGAGGAACCGCAACCGAAATTGCTTCCGCCCACTATTATATCTCCTTCGGTATCATTTTCTCCGAAATCAGGTCTTAAATCAGCAAAACAGTTTCTGGCCAGTATTTCCTTATCAGATACGTTGAGAAACCGGGCAGGAATAATTACATCAGTATCTATATTGTCACCAAATTTCCAGGCTCTTCCTTCTATTTCCATTTTTATCTCCTTTCCGGTTCTATAACTCATCTGGTGAACCTATTCTGCCAAGTACTGCCGAGGCCGCCGCCACTGCGGGACCGACCAGATATACTTCGCTTTCGATATCACCCATTCTGCCGAGAAAATTTCTATTGCTTGTTGACGCGCATTTTTCGCCTTTAGTCAGTATGCCCATGTATCCGCCAAGGCATGGACCGCAGGTGGGAGGCCCGATTGTCGCTCCTGCGTCGAGAAATGTCTCAATAATCCCCGCCCTGATCGCTTCTTTATATATCAGGGGTGATCCCGGTATTACGATCAGCCTTATGTTATCTGCCTTTTTCCTGCCTTTGAGAATTTCAGCTGCCTGAGTAAGGTCATCCATTCTGCCATTTGTACAGGACCCTATAAATACCTGATCAATTGTAACATCACCTGCTTCAGAAACAGGTTTTACATTATCGGGAGAATGGGGAAACGCAACCTGCGGATCAATCTTGCTTACATCTATAACTATTTCCTTTTCATAGACAGCATCGGGATCAGCTCTACAGACCACAGGTTCCCTGTCTGTTCTGCCCTTGACATATTCCATGGTTATCTCATCGGCTTCAAAAATGCCGTTTTTGGCGCCACACTCAATAGCCATGTTAGCCATTGTAAGCCTGTTGTCCATGGAAAGAGTTTTTACAACGGGACCGGTGAACTCAATAGCCCTGTAATTAGCACCTTCTACACCCAGCTTACCAATGAGGTAGATAATAAGATCCTTACCGCCAACCCACGGTTTGAGTTCTCCTTCAAATATAACCTTTATTGTCGGTGGGACCTTTAACCATACTTCCCCTGTGGCCATAATAACACCAAGATCGGTGCTGCCGACACCTGTTGAAAAGGCGCCAACCGCTCCATATGTACAGGTATGGCTGTCTGCCCCTATTACCAGGTCTCCCGGAATTACAAGCCCCTTCTCAGGAAGGATTACATGCTCAATGCCCATTTCACCAACTTCGAAGTAGTTCTTAATACTGTATTTCCCGGCAAAATCCCTCATAATTTTTGCCTGGGCGGCTGAAGGAATATCCTTGTTCGGGACAAAGTGATCCGGGACCAGGGCAATTTTCTCTTTATCAAAAACATCATCCCGGCCTATCTTCTTAAAGACCTCTATCGCCAGAGGTGCGGTAATATCATTGGCAAGAGCCAGGTCAACCTTTGCCTGCAGCAGATCCCCGGGTTTAACGCTATTCATACCGGAGTGCGCCGCCAGTATCTTTTCAGTAATAGTCATTCCCATTTGATTTTCCTCTCTATATGGAGCTTTCAGCTATCAGCATTCAGTTAACTTTCTTTTTAAGCTTTTGCTGAAGGCTGACCGCTGATCGCTTTCATCCAAAAATACCAATTTTTGGATGATTTTTTTTACAGGCTTCTCTCCTGTGCATTAATCGACGGATTCCTTTCAATATATTTCAGTCTGTTCAGACCATTTAAATAGGCCTTTGCCGCGGCAGTAATAATATCAGGATCAGTACCTTTACCAAGGGCCAGTATGCCGTTTTCCTTTAGCCTTACCGTAACTTCACCCTGCGCGTCCATGCCGCCTGTGATGGAGTTTACAGAAAACCGGACCAGGCTGGATTTGGTCCCCGTCATTTTTACTATAGTATTGAAGGTGGCATCAATAGGGCCTGCTCCAAAACCCGAACTCTGCGCCTTTTCACCCTCAATGGAAAGAATTACGGTAGCTGTAGGTATTGTAACTGTCCCGCTGACAACATTCAGGTAATCCAGCCTGTATATATCAGGAATCCTGAGATATTCCTCTGCAATCAGAGCTTCTATATCTTCATCCAGGAGCTCCTTTTTTTTATCAGCCAGCACTTTCATTTTAACGAACAACCTGTCTATTTCTTCCTTTGACAGGTCATAGCCAAAATCATTCAACTTATCACGAAAGGCATGCCTTCCCGAATGTTTACCAAGAACCAGACGGTTGGACTTAAGACCAACGGTTTCAGGTTCCATTATCTCATAGGTCATCTTGTTTTTAAGGACACCGTCCTGATGTATCCCGGCTTCATGGGCGAAGGCATTGGCACCGACAATGGCCTTGTTGGGCTGTACCACGATACCTGTAATCATGGATACAAGGCGGCTGGTCGGGACTATTTCCGCAGTTACAATGGCACTGTCCAAATTTAAAAGGCTTTTTCTGGTATGCAGACTCATGGCTATTTCTTCCAGTGAAGTATTACCAGCCCTTTCTCCTATACCATTGATAGTAACTTCCGCCTGTCTTGCCCCGGAGAGCAGCCCCGCCATGGTATTTGCTGTTGCCAGACCAAGGTCATTATGACAGTGGACACTTATGATTGCCCTGTCAATATTAGGTGTATTAGCCTTGATATAACTTATCAATTCACCGAATTCACTGGGCAGGGCATATCCCACAGTATCAGGGATATTAACCGTTACGGCCCCTGCATCAATGGCTGTCTCCAGGACCCTGCAGAGAAAATCCCTGTCACTCCTGGAAGCGTCCTCAGCAGAGAATTCAACATTATCTGTAAAGGACCTGGCATACTTGACCGAGTCATAAGCGGTCTTTATAACCTCTTCCCTGTTCATTTTCAGCTTATGCTTCATGTGAATATCAGATGTAGCGATAAAGGTGTGTATCCTCGGGTTTTTAGCGTCCTTTACGGCACCCCACGCCTTATCAATGTCATCCTTTGAAGTCCTAGCCAGGCCGGCCACCTGAATTTTCTTTACTTTACGGCTTATTGTCTGGACTGCTTCAAAATCGCCCGGTGACGCCGCGGGAAAACCTGCCTCGATGACATCCACACCCAGTTTCTCCAGTTGTGTCGCGAGACGTACTTTTTCGGCAGTGTTCATACTGGCGCCCGGTGACTGTTCACCATCACGTAATGTCGTATCAAAAAATATTACTCTATCCATATCGGGTATTCCTCCGTTCAAACATATTATTTAGGTATATAATAAATAGCACTCTTATAAAGGGAAAACCCTTAAAGGACACTCCACAGATCCGGATAAACAGGACCTGTGGTGATTATCTCCGTGTTGAAAATGCAGTCTGTCATATTTGAAACATCCTTTTAATTTAAATGAACTATTTTTAACAAAAAAATCCGTTATCAGGCTGGCCTGATAACGGATTTTTATTTTATATCTTTTTATACTACCCCATTATCAGGCCTGGCGGTATACCCCTACCACCAGAAGGCTGACTACCACGAGTAGTAGCTCTACTGCATTCCCGCTGATAATGTTGATAGTATTGTTTTTCATTGTTTTTTGTTTTCCTTCCTGATGAATCCTGAAAAAATTATTTAAACATAATCTCCTAAAAAAAATATAATGTCAAATATTTTTTTGTAATTGTTATTTTTTTTTAATCCTCATATCTTGACCGGAAAATTAAAACATAGTAATAACACAAGTACTCGAGTTATGCTCTAGGCAAAAGCCATCCAGACTCTAGAGGTCCGGATGGCTTTTTTTCGTCTTAGCCACATTGGCTAAGACGAACCGCGCCGTAGCCCGGAGCTTGTCGAATGGGCGAAGGCGGGTAGGTGGAGGATTTTAATGGGGATGAAATATTGGCGAAACTTATAGTAATAGATAATTATGACTCATTCACATTTAATCTGGTGCAGATGTTTATGGATTACGATCTTGAAATATCCGTTCACAGATCAGACCGTATTGATATGGCAGAGGTTGACTCCTTTGACCCGAATTACGCTCTCATAAGTCCCGGCCCCAGAGATCCGTCACATACGGGCATATCCATGCCTTTGATAAAGCATTATTATAAAAAGATACCCATACTTGGAGTCTGCCTCGGAATGCAATGTATTAACGAAGTCTTTGGGGGCATAACCGTAAGGGCGCCCTTACCGGTACACGGAAAAACCAGCATTATTAAACATGAAGGTCATGGTATCTTTGAAGGAATACCAAGCAACTTTTCCGCCGCGAGATACCACTCTTTAATGGTTGAAACTGCAGATGATAGCATACTTAACGTATCATCCAGAAGTGATGAGGTTGTAATGGGATTATCACATCCGGATTACCCCCTGCATGGAGTACAATTTCATCCCGAAAGTTTTATGACTGAACATGGTTTCAAACTTGTTGAAAATTTTTTAAAACTGGGACTGTTGAATATTTAAAATGAATAATATAACTGAAATTACCGGGATAATAACCGGGATAAAAACCAGAATAATTAAACTTGATCAACCGTTTATTGATATTGCCTCCAGGTTTTCACATGAGCCTGGAACAACAGTACTTATGAGCGGAGGAGACCTTGACTGTTCCAGGTACAATATCCTGGCGATAAGGCCATGGCTTGTTTTTTCCGGAAAAGGAACTCGGATGAGTATTAAATCCGGTGACAGGGGAATTATCCTAGAAGGCAGTCCCTTTGACATATTAAGAACAATACTTGACTCATTCAGAATTGATGATGAAAACCTGCCGGCCTCGATCGGCACCGGGCTGTTCGGTTATCTTTCATATGACCTGAAAGACTATCTTGAAAAACTCCCCAGGACATCCATTGATGATCTTGATCTCCCCGTAATGTTTTTTGCAGCCCCGTCCATAATTCTTGTCCATGACAAAAAGGAACGTACAAGCAGTATTTGTATAACTGAAAGAAACAATGATCCGGGTATTTCACTTGATGAAGGCATTGAGATAATCGGTTCAAAAAATAAAATAAACAGGGTAACCTCTGTATCAGGTAACAAATTTAAAAGAGATATAAATTCCAATTTTACCAGAGAAACATATAAGACAGCCATAGACAGTATAAGGGAATATATTGCTTCAGGCCATGTATACCAGGTAAATATGTCCCAGAGGTTTGAAGCGGAGTTTTCAGGTAATCCCTTCAACCTGTTTGAAAAACTCTTTCAAGAGAATCCCGCCCCCTTTTTTGCATATATAAATGCTGAAGATCACCATGTTGTATCGACCTCGCCTGAAAGATTCCTTAACCTCAAGGAAAACCATATTGAAACCAGGCCCATAAAGGGGACAAAACCCCGGGGCAAGACTGAAGAAGAGGATCGGACATTTAGATCTATTCTTGAAAACAGCAAAAAGGATGACGCGGAACTGTCCATGATTGTTGATCTCATGAGGAACGATATCGGGAAAGTCTGTGAGGCATCTTCAGTAAAGGTGAAGGACCACAAACGACTCGAAACATACGAAAATGTGTACCATCTCGTAAGTATAGTTGAAGGTACACTAAGGGATGATTGCGATGAAGTGGATCTGCTCAAGGCAACCTTTCCCGGAGGGTCAATTACAGGCTGTCCTAAAATAAGGGCGATGGAAATTATCGATGAACTGGAACCCAACAGGCGGCATGTATACACGGGTTCAATCGGGTATATCAGCTTTCATAAAAGCATGGATCTTTCCATCGCTATTAGAACAGCCACAATTCATAATAATAGAATATATTTTTCTGTGGGCGGTGGAGTCGTATATGACTCAGACCCGCTTGATGAGTATAACGAAACTCTGCATAAGGGAAAGACGATCATGGAAACACTTACCGGGAGCGGCACCCGCAAAGACCCTGAAGCTGTGGCCTGGATAAACGGTTCTATCCGGCCATTTTCAGACGGGGCAGTAAATTTATCTGACCTGGGGTTTCAATACGGTTACGGATTTTTTGAGACCATCAGGGTTGATTCCGGGAATATTTTTTTTCTCGAGGACCATATTGACAGGTTTAACAGGGCCTGGGACGACCTCTTTATGGATAAGGTACCGGACCTGACCTGGGATGAAATCATAATGCAGGTAATCAGGGCAAATGGTCTGGAACAGGGAGTTGCCGCGGTTAAAATAATGGCAACATACGGCGACAGGACAGATCAACCCTGTAACCACAACCTCTTTGTGACAGCAAGACCATATACACACAGGTTTGAAGAAAAAAAGGAAAAAGGTTTAAGGCTCGGTGTTTATCCTGAACCCAGGCAATCTCCTCTGGCGAAGCACAAAACACTCAATTATCTGTACTATTTCATGGCCGGGAAATGGGCAAAGGAAAACAGGTTTGATGAAGCGGTTATCCTGAACCCGGACAAGAGTATTTCTGAAGTTAATTCGGCAAACATTCTAATACTCAGGAATAATACAGTGATCCAACCGGAATCACCTCATGTTTTAAGAGGAGTGATGGAAAAGAATATATGTGAATTCCTTGAGAACAATGGGTATTCTATTGAAACAGATCGGATATTTATTAAAGATCTTAACGCTTCAGACAGGATTATAGTAACCAATTCACTGATAGGTGCCGCACCTGCGTTCAGTATTGACAACCAGGAGTTTAAAAGCTCAGCTGAAATATGTGAGAAAATTAATAATGCACTTTTAAAAAGCTGATGTAAGCATCATCATTTTCAAACAGATTATTAGACAAATGTTACTGAATATTTAGTTGGAATAATAGTGTTGTTATTGTGATGTGACCAAATGTGACAGCTTTCCCCTAAAATTTGTTTTTTATAGTCTCACTTAAAGACATCAAAAAGTGCGTATAAATTAGGGATATAAACACCCTCGGGAAGGTCCAAAAACTGTTGATAACATGGAGTTATTAACACCTCTGCCACCAAAAAATCACTCTCCTTTTTACCCAAATAAACTTATTTTGACATCGTTAATATAGTGGGTTACTATTTAAATGGTTACCGTTTATAATTATTTTTGTTAAAATAGTCTTGAACCTTATAGGTGTTATTTTATTTCCACTGCGGACATGGAATTATTAAAAGAAAAGAATATTGGGTTTACATTAATTGAGCTGATGGTTGTTATTGCGATCCTTGGTGTTTTAGCTGCTTCTTCAATACCATTATATAGTACCTATCGTCAGATGGGATATAGAACTGAAGCAACTTTGATGCTCAAAGCAATGCTGAACGGAGAGATTTCCTATTTCTTGGAAAACAACAAATTTTTCCCAGCTGATGGGGTGCCCATTATAGCATTATATGATGAGTATCAATCTGAGAATGAAATTGAATTGATAAAAAATAATTTGAATGTTTCAATTCCTTCTGGTCATAAGTTCGACTATTATATCGCTACTTACCCTAATACGGCGGATGAATCTTGTTTCATTATCATCTCAGCGTCCTTTCCTCTTTTTCGTGATGGAACCTCACAAATAGTGGGAAGTGTGAACAAGGATGGTGTCATTACAAGGTATATGGAAACAGTAAACCAGGAGGAAGAAAACCCGGAGGAAGTAAGCCAGGAAAAGGAAAAGGAAAAGAAGGCAAAGAAGGAAAAGAGGGAAGAAATTTAGGTTTACTTTAACGCTATACAAAAAGTGTTTATATCGATAAGTTTGTGTAACTTTTTCCTAGAGAACAAAGAAGGCAGTTTGTGTTCAAAACGTGATCAAATGTGACAAAATTTGTTTTTTATCTAAATTTCTTTCTATTGCTTATACAACTCAAACACAATAATTTCAAATAGTTAAGGGATTCCGGTTATTTACCAGAACCCCTTTTTTCTGCTTAATACTCTGTTCCAACTGCCTCTTCCCTCGCGGCTTTTAAAGCCGTCCATGTTACATGCCATATGGCACTGATGCTCAGTAATGATATAACTGCTTTTACAATCCATCCTGCATAGGGAATCATGGAAAGGATGTCTATAAAAATAATTCCCGTGATTAACGAAATGAAAAAATTGTCTGAAAAGGATAACTTAAAGATTTTCAGCAATTTATTACCGGCCCAGAGGCTTCCATATAACGGGCCAAGAATTATAATTACAGTGAGTAGACAGGAGTATATTATCCCAAAGGGTATTCCAACAAAGGAAACCATGCTGATAAGGATTATAAAGGGTGATACTATAAAGATTAAAATCCCTTTAATTAAACTTTTAAAATAGGGTGCAGCCGAGATAGTGGACAATATTTTTTCATTCTGCTTTGGAAAAAGGAAATAAATAAAAATACCTAAAATGATGAGACTGACATCCCAGTAGATTTTCCCCAGCAGGTTTAATGTTTTACTTTTTTCCACAGAAATTTCAGGATAGGATAGTGCATCCATATCTTCTCCCTCCATCTGTGTTATTTTCCCGAATATCTGAGAACCCTCTTCCCTGTCAAGTTTACCGGAATAATAAAAATCTCCCTTTATCACGGCGGTTGAAGTTAGAGTTATGCGTTCAGCATCAACTTCAAGATCTTTATCAAATGTACCTGATATAATGATCTTTTCGGCTGTCCCCTTAACGTTATCCTTAAAATTACCAGAGAGTGTGGCATTCATTGCCAGAAAATCCACCACGTCCCGGCTAATACCGGAAATTTTTACATTTGCGCCAAATGCCTTAAGGCCTCCCTTTACTGAACCCGCCATATCAATACTAAGGCCTGTGGCCAGGAGTCCCCCGGTAATGATCTCATCATCTTTTATTTCTACGTTTAATCCCATGCGGCGTTCGTGTTCGACTATGGAGTATTTTTCTTCCTCTTCAATTTCAGTACCCAGCAGCTCTATTTTTAATTTTGCAACAACAGCCTTGGCAATTTCATCCTGGATATCAAATATATCTTTCATTTCCCTGTCATATGTTAATGATAAAAGATGTGTATCATCAGGTACACTTATTAACTGGACAGTAATGCGCAGCTTATTGCCGTCCTTTCTCACGCTTCCCTCAAGAACGTGGTCCACTGACAGTTCCCTGCTTAAGGTAGAAAGTGATACATTTTTACCTTTATAATAAAATGATGAGGTTCGTGAAACAACTCTCAATCCTTCTACTCTTGCAAGTGAGTGAATCAGTTCTTCGGTAATGCCGTCACTGAAATGCTGCTGGGACGACTCGTCACTCATGTTTTTAAAGGGTAGTATTACAATGGAAGGTCTCTGGTCATTACTCTTGCCTGTTTGCGGATCAGAACACCTGGGAATAATTCCTGTAAAACTAAAAATCAATAGGATAAGAACAGCAACCCCGCCGGCAATGACTGATTTACTGATCCAGGCTGATTTAATGCTGCTCCTCCGGGTTTTGGATTGTGAGACAACCATGGGATCCATTATCACCCTGTAGGCGAATACGGGCTTTGATATATTCTTAACGGTCTGTTCTCCGATAAACTCATAACCCAGAGGGAGTTTAGTCTCAATGTGATCAAAGGCTGTCTTTGATATGCAGATACCGCCTGGATCAGCCAGTGCCTCAAGCCTTGCAGCAATATTTACGCCGTCACCATATATTCTCTCATCCTCCTCGATGACATCTCCGAGGTTAAGACCTATCCGAAACTGCATTCTTCGGTTTTCCGGCAATTCCTGATTGCGGGACTGAAGTTCCTTTTGAACAGCTACGGCGCATTGAGCAGCGTCTACAACACTGGCAAATTCAGCGAGTATGTTATCACCGGGAGAATCAACCACACGACCTCTGTGCTGTTTGATCAATGAGTACATCACTTCCCTGTATGAAGTAATTGTATCTACGGTAGCAGCCTCATCATCACCCATAAGACGGCTGTATCCGGCTACATCAGCACTGAATATGGCAGCAAGTTTTCTTTTATATTTTTCCATGTTTGAGGTGTCTCCCAACGCTTGAATTAATAAGCTGTATTCATATAATGCCGGATTCTTAAAGAAATTTTATGAAATGGGAAAAAATAAAAAATATCTTATGTTTGGAATTTAGGAAATAATAAATTACCAAAGCTGTATGTTAAAAGAAAAGATCAAACAGATATACCACAAGTATCAGGAAATATCTAAACGAATTTTTAATCCTGCTCATTCTTATCCATACCCCATCCCCATATACTGGAGCCTGATATTGAGCTGGATTTTCCCTCAGAGGATATCATTTTAATTTATTAACATTCGCTCCATCAATCATAACTGACAATCATAATAACCCCGGCAAACGTCGAAACGACCCAATTGTCCGCCGCCTTCCCACATCTGGATAATTTTGCAGTCTCTCCAGTATTTTTCCACATTATATTCACGAACATATCCATAGGATCCCATCAATTCCATGGCTTTATTGGTTACCATTACAGCAACATCGGCGGCGTGTACTTTCGCAATGCTTGCCCTTGAAAGCATGCTGTTTTCATAAGGCGGTCCGTAGATTTCGGGATGATCAAACATATAAGCTGCGTTGAGATAGTATGCCCTGGCTGTCTCAATACCGATTGCCATATCAGCCAGCATGCCCGCGCAAATGGAATGCTGCCGAATTGGCCGGTCTGCGACGATCCTGTCTTCGGTAAATTTTAGAACCGTTTCGAAAGCGCCCTGAGCATTGCCAACAGCCAGTGCACCGGTATTAATACGTGCAGCAACCACATTACCGTGCAGAAGCCTGGCGTCTACGCCAGGCCCTGCCGCCCGCCACTCCTTTGGCACCCGGACATCATCCAGGTACATTGCGCAGTTCCGGTCGCCCTGCATACCTGCTTTGTTTTCATCTTTACCAAAAGAAAGGCCCGGCGCATCAGCAGGAACATAGATTAGAGCAATACCTTCATCTCCAAGATCCGGGTCTGTTGTGCACAGCACACAATAGACATCGGCATCACCGGCATTTGAGGCCCACATCTTATGTCCGTTAATGACCCACTCATCCCCTTCCAGTTTAGCCATGGTTCTAATCTTTTTACCCTCCAGCGTCGGATTTTCAATATCGCAGCCGCCGCCACCGTGGGAACCGCCGGGTTCCGTCATGGCAAAACAGCCCATCTTCAGGTCGGTCCCGCAAAAGTCCGGTGCAAAGCGATCTAATACTGCCTTGTTGCCGGCATTAATAGCAGGCATAAAGGCCCAGGTAGACACTGTGGCAGCGGTTCCGATACCGCTGTCCCCTCTCCCCAATTCCTCGTGCATTATAGTTGCCGGGAGCATCGATGTCATATTTGCCCCGCCATATTCTTCGGGAAAGGCGGCTCTCTGATGTCCCATATCAGTCATAGCCTGCAGGACTTTTTTTATCAGTTTATGGTCTTTATCATCATCAACCAGATGTCTTATAGGCATGATTTCCCTGTCTACGAATTTTCTATAAACATCTGCCACCATCCTTTGTTCATCAGTAATGAAAGGTTGATCAAACATACCTGCCTCCTTTTATTTAAGAATCCCTCTTCCTGACCAAAACCCTATCCAGATTTTCCTCTTAACTCATATAGATATAGAGTCTACCACACCTTTAAAAAGAAAAAGTGCAAATTTTTTATATATCCAGACCCGCAGTACTATAAATGACGCATATTCCTTGAAAATAATATTGTCAAGTTATGAATTCCATAGAACATATCTATTATCTTTTTTCAATTATTCCGCTAAAAATGATCAAATATCAGCAAACAGTTATCAGTTGTCAGAATAAATCCTGCAGCTGTTATATCCATTAATACTGGCTTCATGGGTGCGGGGTAATTTCACATTGACATGTAAACCCAATTTGCCTAGACTCCTTTCCACAATAATAACATCATATTACACGAATAAAAAATATTATTACTTCCTTCAGCATGAAAGGAAACCGGGACATATAATGGATGATAAAGAAAAAAGGTGGTCAAAGGCTCAGATTAAGGAGGATGAGTTCTGGCAGCGTGATAATGTATTAGATGATCAGATGGACAGGGTTGTTACCCGGTATAAGCCGGTAATTGATAATCTGGCCGGAAAGCTTCCTGATAACCCGGTAATACTTGATGTTGGCTGCGGACCAACATGTGCTACGCGTTTGTTTCCATCAGGATTAAAAATATTCCTTGATCCGCTCATGGACTCATATGGAAAGACATATTCAGGAACACTCCCTGAAGGAGCTAAACTGACCTGTACCGCGGAAACAATAGCCCTTTCTGACGACAGTGCTGACATAGTCTTCTGTGTTAACGCCCTTGACCATATGATTTATCCTGGAAAGGCCTTAAGTGAAATTAAAAGAGTTCTTAAAGCAGACGGAACGTTTGTTCTTGGCCTTTTTCTGCATCCCCCTCCAATTGCCTGGATCCGAAGGTTTATTGATAAGTATCTGCCAATGTTCAGGGAAGATGCTCATCCCTATTCATATACGGTTAAAAGCACAAAAAAAATGCTGGGTGAATTCTTCCTTATTAAGGATGAAGTATCTGTTTACAGGAAGGAAACCGCCCTTTTTCCATCACTCCACAGGGAAGACCGGCTCTTTTTATGCGGTAAAAGAAAGAGTGACAGCAGTTAAACCAGAAATAAAAAAAATACTGATACGCGCTACAAACTGGGTAGGTGATGTAGTAATGACCCTGCCCGCCCTTGAAGCGGTAAATAATTGTTATCCGGGAAGCCATATCTCCATTCTGGCCAAATCCTGGGTTGCCCCGCTATTTGAAGGCCATCCCGCCGTAAATGATATTATTGTACTTGAAAACAGCGAAGGCAAAATATCCGGACTGAAAGAAGTATTCAGGATCTCCCGTAAGCTAAAACAAATGAATTTTGATATGGCAATCCTTTTTCAAAATGCCTTTGAGGCCGCCTTAATAGCATTTTTGTCCGGAATAAAACAACGGGTGGGATTCAGTACCGATCACCGGGATTTATTATTGACAGATCCCGTTTCAATGAAATTTAATCTTAAGACAAATCATCAGGTCGGTTATTACCTGGATATTTTAAGACATCTCGGCTGCTCATGCGAGATAAGTGATCCCACACTTTATGTTTCAAAGGACAGCAAATCAAAGGCCGGTGTCCTGCTGAAAAAAATGGGGATTAAAAAGGAAGATACTGTCCTGGGCCTAAGTCCCGGTGCTATTTTTGGGCCGGCCAAAAGATGGCCGCCTGACAGGTTCGCGTCCATAGGGGACAGGGCATGTGAAGAATGGAACGCCAGGGTTATTATCATGGGCAGCAGCCGCGAAAAGGAAATCTGCAACAGGGTCTCGGAAAAAATGAAGCACGAGTCAGTGAATCTCTGTGGTGCGACAGGGCTGAGCGAGGCACTGGGTGTTATAGAGCAATGTGACCTTTTTTTAACGAATGATTCGGGATTGATGCATGTGGCAGGCGCGCTTAAAGTACCGCTTGTGGCAATATTCGGTTCGACCAATCCCCGTGCAACCGGACCAAAAGGTTCTTCTTCAAAAGTTATCTGGCATGAAGTCGAATGCAGCCCATGCCTGAAACAAAAATGCCCGATTGATTTCCATTGTATGATGGACATCAATCCTGATGAAGTGTGGACAGCTTTAAATGAGATAAAGAATATCGACAAAGAGGAAACGAAATGAAGAAACCGGCAGTTTTTATAGACAGGGATGGGACAATTAATGAACAGATGGGTTATATAAACCATTTAAGCCGCTTCAGGATTCTTCCCGGTGTGCATGAAGCTGTTAAGCTGCTTAATGAAAGCAATTATCATGTTATTGTTGTTACAAACCAGTCCGGAGTTGCCCGGGGATATTTTCCTCTTGAACTGGTAAATGAAATCCATTCATTTATGGAGGATTCCCTTAAAAATGAAGGTGCACTTATTGATGCAGTATTTTTCTGTCCCCATTATCCAAAAGGCAAAGTAAGCAAGTACACATTTGAGTGTGACTGCAGGAAACCAAAGACCGGGATGATAAAACAGGCCCTCGATATGCTTGATATTGATCTGGAAAATTCTTACATGATTGGTGATCATTTTACTGATCTCGAATTTGCCGGTAATTGCAACATTAAAAGCATTATGGTGAAAACAGGATATGGTCTTGGAGAAGCGGAGTATATACTGCCCGATTTTGAGTATAAGCCTGTTCATGTGGCGGATGATCTACTGGCCGCGGTGAAGTGGATTTTAATCAATGAACAATAAACAATTATCAGTTATCATTGTTCATATCATCGTTTATCATTTATGGTTTATGGTTTTGAACTATAAACAAAAGACAAGAAACCAGAAACTCTGCTTTAATAGTCTTTGCTGAAAACTGAACGCTGAAGGCTTATCGCTTTATTTTAATGCCTTCCTTACCAGCTCCACTATATCCAGTACTTCAAGCTTGATTTTATTCCTCCGTACATAGCTTTTCATAGTCCTTACACACTGCTGACATGACGTAATAACAGACTGGGCTCCGGTATCAAGGACCTCTTTGATCTTGGCCTTAGCTATGTCTCCGGAGAGATCTGCATCGATCATTTCAAGATTTCCGCCACCGCCGCAGCAGGCGCAGTTTTCACGGTTCCTGTCCATCTCCACCAGTTCAATCCCCGGAATGGCATTGATAATTTCTCTGGGTGATTCATATTCATTACTGCCCCTGCCCAGATCACATGGGTCATGGTATGTAACAACTTTATCGATTGTTTTCAGTTTTATTTTTTCATCTGCAATCTGCTTCTTTAAGAACTGGGTTACATGATAGAGCTCAAATTCATCAGGGTAATACTCCTTCCACATCCGGTAGCAGGAGGGGCAGGCAAAGACAACCTTAGCTGCACCTTTATCTTTCACAGCGTTCACATTATGCTTTATTAGGCCGTCTATTTTATCCCGGAGGCCTGCACCCAAAAAAGGAAAGCCGCAGCAGTATTCATCCTCTCCAAGAAGAGTAAAGTCTATATCAGCTGATTCAAATATATCTACAAGGCTTAACGGGATCTGCTGGGCCATCGGGAAATAGGAAGATACACAACCTGTAAAATATACTACCTCAGCTTTATCTCTTATATGCCCATGTTCTGGAGGATCATCAAGGTCTTCAACCCATTCCGCGCGTTCTTCATTATCTTCATTAAAAACATTATGACTCTTAGAGACATTCTCTTCAATCATTGTGATCTTCTCAGGAAAAGCGTGGGAATGCACGAGGTCCTGGCGCAGGGAAAGCCATATGTCCTTAAGGAGAATGCCCGACGGACATATTTCCTGACATCTGCCGCAAAGAGTGCATCTATACACCGTTTCACTGAATTTGGATAAAAAATCATGGCTGTCCGCGCCTGAATAAAATATTTTAAAAAAACCCGATCTCGCGCGTACCAGTCTACGCAATTTGTTCAATCTGTAAATACCGGACAGAGTACCTTTGGAAGTAGCCTCGACAGCCGGGCACACTTCAGCACAGAGCATACAATCAGTGCATGCTTCAATTTGAATTAATTCTCTTAGATTGTAATCCTTAACTGACATAGTTAATTTTCTTTATATTTCTCAATATCCTCCAGCACCCAGGCCTCGATATCTTTTGGATCATGAATCAGGTTATCAATATCATTCATATCATCGGGTATGATTTTGAACATCCAGCCTTTACCATAGCAATCTTCGTTAATAATGGTGGCATCATCTTCCAGTTCCTCATTTGCCTCCACGAGTTCACCATTTACCGGCGCGTAGATTTTACCAAGCCATTTCCCAGACTCTACCTTGGCGAATTTTTTTCCTTCAACCAGTCTTTTTCCCTCAGAAGGCAGCTGGACATATACAATTTCGCCGGCCATTTTTATGGCAAAGTCATCCATTCCCATAACAAGGAGATCACCTTCAACCCTTACCCAGCAGTGATTCTTTTCGTAATATAAATCTTCAGGCATGTTGTAACCTTCAATTTCCATAATGTTCTCCTTTATAATTAATATTTTAAATCCTTTATAAAAAAGTTGGGATTAAATTTCACATCTATCTTTACATCCCGATTTGTAAGGGCACGATGCATCGTGCCCCTACTATATGCACCATGAACCGGTACTTGTCCGTCACAGCCTTTTCTAATCGCACTACTCTTTCAACTTCTGACCTCTGACTCCCGGCTTCTGGAATTTGGAATTTGGAATTTGGAATCTGGAATCTGGAATCCGCCACAGACAGTAATCCCTAATCCTTAACCCTCTTCTCTTCCCCTGATGCTGCCTTTATAGCCACACTTAATGGAGTAATGAAAATGTGGAACATCCTGCTGAACGGCAGGCAGGCAATAAATGCCCCGGTTATAACAGCATGAACATACCAGAAATATATGTAAATTCCCTGCAGGTCCTGGTTTACTAAAATCCTGCTGATTCCGTAACCGATAAAGGCAAACTCAGAACCGACAGGGCTGCCTGTCATAGCTATCCGCGCTCCTTCAAGTAGAAAACCCGTTATGATGATCAATCCAAGCAGAATATGAATATATGATTTACCTTCCGGAATATCCTGTATTTTATTTTCTGTTTTATCTGCCCTTTTCTCCAGGACCATCAGACAGCCACCCAGCAGGATTAACATCCCTGAAAGATCAAACAGGAAACCTGTTATTGGATTATTTTTATTAAGCATGGACCAGGTTGAATTCCATTCAGGATTATAAAGGGATGAAAACAGCGCAACCATTCCCCAGAAAAATCTGAATATAAACGGGAAAAAGATCATTGCATGGACAATCCATCTTTTTACGGACACCTTTAAGAGTCTCCGCTGAAAAAATCCGTCAAGAATCAAAGTCTTTTTTATATTTATCAGGTCAGTGATATTAAACTTTTTTCTTTTATCATGCCTTTTACCGGCAGAAAGCCATGTAAGTAAAATACCGGCAGTACCGATTAAAAAAATAATAATAGCTCCTATTGAAGAAATATCTCCGACAGAAAAGGTAGAAGCATGGCATGGCATACATATAATACTTTTTGCTGGCAGCACATGCTCTGAAGCTCCCAGGTTATTGTCTTTAAAGTGGCATCTCGAACAGATACCATCTTTTTCTGAAATTGCAATGATCCGATGTGGGTCATATTCCCCACCTTTATCCGCTGTATAGCCCCATATCAGGCTGTTACCTTCCATTATCCTTGCAGAACTGATATTTAGCATATGGCACGATCCGCAGGGGATATCTATATGGGCATCATGGGCTACTTTTTCGTGGTGACGGGTGTGGCAGGAAATACATGGGTCCGATGCAGCTTTCTTGATTTTTTTTAAATTCCCATATTCTCCCGGTTCAGAGTTTTCAAGAACTTGATCATGGCAGCCAATACATTGTTCATTATTGAAGAAATCATTTAAAGATCCGTTGATACCTTCAACAGATGGATGGTTTAAACCTTTATTAATATCCGTGTGACATTCCGAGCATGAAAGTTGACCATGAGATGAAGAAAGATATTTATTACTGTCAAAAAACCAGGATGCCTGTGACTTTTCGCCGGCAAAAAACAATACTGATATAAGGATAATATTTACAATCGCGACTCTCATAAAGTATATTTCCATTTAAGGGAAGATCCGCATTGATAGAGGGGCGCTCCAATATTCCGGGCGGCCGGCCGCCTTCGCCAAGGCTACGTCGCGCCAGGCAGGCCGCCCCTACAATCTCCTTACTCTCTGCTCCATGCTTATCTTCCCATTTACCAATAAGTCTTCTCCAACTCTACACTCCCAACTCCGAACTACTGACCCCTCACCCGTAATGGATATCCCAGTCTTTCCATACCGGTTCATATCCCTGTGTGCTGATCATTTCCGCGATCTCATCAGGAGTCCGGTTATCATTTATTTCGAACTGTTCAAGTTCCTCTGTCAGGGCGGAATAGCCTCCGGGCTCAGTCCTTGACCCAGCGCTTATGGATGTCACACCCAACTTTATGGCATTATTCCTGAACTTTTCAGACTCCCTTGTTGAAATGGAAACCTCGAGATTTTCATCAAAGATCCTGTAAGCGCATATCAACTGAACAAGATCCCTGTCAGAAACAATAACATTGGGCTCGATAATTCCTGTGGCAGGCCTTAACCTGGGGAAGGAAATTGAATACTTTGTCTTCCAGTACAGTTTTTTAAGATAATTGACATGGAGCCCTACAAACCAGGAATCTGTCCTCCAGTCATCCAGGCCCAGGAGACATCCAAGACCTATTTTATGTATCCCGGCCGCGCCCAGCCTGTCAGGGGTTTCAAGCCTGTAAAAAAAATCCTTCTTCATCCCTTCCGGGTGAAATTTTGAATAATTTTTACCATAGGTTTCCTGATAAATCAGGACAGTGTTAAGTCCAAGGTGCGTTAACCTTGAATAATCATCCTGATTCATTGGCTGAACTTCCATTGAAATATGGGAAAAATACGGCCTTATCAATTCCAGGACTTTTTCAAAGTATTCTATCCCCGCGTTTGTGTTAGATTCACCGGTAACCAGGAGCACATGATCAAAACCATGCGACTTTATAATTTTTATTTCCTTCAGAATTTGTTCTTCGGTGAGTGTTATCCGCTCAATCCTGTTGTCCTTCCTGAAGCCGCAATACACACAATTATTGCTGCACTTATTGGAAAGATAAAGAGGAATATACAGTTGCAATGTTTTGCCAAATCTCTTTTGTGTCAAGTCATGACTCAATCTCGCCATGTCCTCAAGAAATGGCAGGGCGGCGGGAGAAAGGAGAGACATAAAATCGTCCAGGTCGCGAGCGCCTCTTTTTTTCAAAGCTGCCTCAACATGACGGGCTTCTTTATTGTATATCTGTTTTTTTATATCATCCCAGTTATACTGGTTATATATTTCTGAGAAAGACATTGTAATTCTCGTTTAATGAATTAGTCATTCTATTATACAGCACTTAATATTTGATCCAGTCGCCTGATTTAAGATTCCAGATTACCGAATGTTTATCCAGTCTGATTAAAATCTTTATAAGATATATTAGACAGGATTTACATGATTATTTGGATTTTTGTTTTCACTCTTTCCAGAAGAAAGAGTGAAAGAGCCAACCCGCTACGCGGGAGAAAAAACCATAAAATCACTGGATTCCCCGATCAAATCGGGGAATTACAAATAACCTTGATATTTGTTTTCTAATAAAAATGATGCCTTTTTGCCTTTCATCCGGAAAGGCAAAAAACATCCTGTTTATCCTGTCTAATTTAAGGTTTTCCCTTAATCCTAACGAACCTTCTCATCTTCTTACCTTCTGCAGTTGATACCTTAGCCTACTACCCTGGACACCACTAATCATCCAAGAAGGAAGTTAAAGGGCTGCTTGCCGCTGCCTGACCTGATGTTTTCCCCAGTTTGGCCTTATATGCCCTTCTTCCGGCTTCAACTGCCATCTTGAAGGCAATGGCCATTTCAACCGGATCATCCGCGATAGCAATTGCCGTATTAATAAGGACCGCGTCAGCACCCATTTCCATTGCTTCGGCAGCCTGGGAAGGAGCCCCGATCCCGGCGTCCACCACAACCGGGATATTGCTCTGTTCAATTATTATCTCAAGCATTGTTTTTGTTTTAAGCCCTGAATTACTTCCAATTGGTGAACCCAGAGGCATAACCGCAGCTACGCCAATACCCTCAAGTTGTTTACAGAAAACAGGATCAGCGTTGATATAGGGGAGTACGATAAAACCCTTTTTTACAAGTTCCTCTGAAGCAGTAATCGTCTCTCTATGGTCGGGAAGGAGATACCTGGGGTCGGGATGAATTTCAAGCTTTAACCAGTTTGTTCCAAGGGCTTCCCTTGCCATTTCCGCTGCGAACACCGCTTCTCCGGCAGTCCTTACTCCTGATGTATTGGGCAGCAGGTTTACATCAGGTATTTTCAAATGGTTAAGCATATCGTCTTCCTTATCATCAAGGTTGAACCTTTTAAGCGCGACCGTAACAAGTTCTGAACCTGATGCGGCAACTGCTCTCCCCATCATTTCATTTGAACTGAATTTTCCGGTTCCAATAAAAAGCCTGGATTGAAATTTCTTATCAGCTAATATTAGTTCTTCCATATAACACTTTTCACTTTCTATTTTTAAAATCAGCTGTCAGCATTCAGCTTTCAGCTATTAGTCCCTCTACGCTCCCTGCCCCTTCGTTCTGTCTATTCTAAAGGATAAATATCTTTTAAAACTTAACAGACAGGATTTACAGGATTTCTTGGATTTTTATTTTCACTCTTTCCAGATGAAAGAGTGAAAGTTCCATCCCGCTATGCGTGAGAAATTCAAATCAGTATTAATATAGACAGTACAATATCTTTATTTACGTTCTCAAAATGCGAAACTTAATATTTTGTAAAAGTGATTGCTTTTTGCCTTTCTTCCGGAAAGGCAAAAATATCCTGAACATCCTGTCCATCCTGTCGAATTTTAACTTTTTCTCACCTTCTTGACCTTCTGACCTAAAATATCTGACCTCTCTGTTATCTATTCATTGATCATTGATAAATGATAATTGTTAATTGATAAATAGCTTGCAACCGGGTCAGGAGAGTTCCATACCGCACCTAAGAAGGCCGCGCCTGTAAAACCCAGTTGTTTTATCTTCCGCAAGTATTCCGCTCTGCAACCGCCAAGGGCAACAACATCAAGGTCAAGTCTTTCCAGTGTATCAGCCAGTTTCCTGTGATCAAACCCGGCTTTATAGCTGCTTTTTGATATGCTGTCAAAAACAGGACTTAAAAAGGCATAATCAACACTGCTTGTATCGTCGGCCAACTCATTAAGAGTATGACATGAAATACTTATACTTAAATCTTCTCTGCTTTTATATCTCTCAATAATACTTTCTTTCAGCTCTTTATCCGCGGCCCTGATGTGTATCCCACGAAGGTTATAATCGCCCAGCAGTTCATAGCATGAATGAATAACAATCCGAGGGTGATATTCCCGGTTAATCTTGTTTAGATATACTGATAATCTCTCCCTGTTATAACCCGGTTTACGAAGATGAAATAAAACTAAGCCGTCTTCAAACATCCTGTTAACAAGTGAAGTTTCATACTCAATATAATCAGGTGGTGATATCAGGATTATTCGCATCAATTGCCCTATCCGCCCTGGACTGGAACAATAATTATTACTGAGTCACTATCTTTAAGATGATAGCGTGCCCACTCATCTCTTTTAACCACTTTTTCATTGACTGCGACCGCGAGCCCTGTTTTTTCCTCCAGGTTTTTCAACCTGGCAAGATCAAGGAGTGTTTGCCCGTCAAAATTAGTTTCAATGTCATTAATTTTTATGATCATTTTTATTTTATAACAATTCAGGTTTTAAAATTTTCTAAAAGAT
>JBHPCX010000046.1:0-27694 GCA_042573485.1 Thermodesulfobacteriota bacterium
ATATAATAATGGTTCATTCTTAATGTTTATCGGAGATTGCAGAACTCTAAGCTACAATAGTCTTCAATTTACATACTAGTACGAAAGTAAGTATGTCAGTATATAAATTACTATAGGGCATGATGATGCAAAAAGACATAGATACAAAACATCAATTTTTTTGGCGCATCCGATTTTTTAGTATTATGATATGCACAGCATTTCACTTTTTCTTGTTTAGCTTAATCCCCTGTTGGGCAAATGATGATAAAGTCATGAATATTGAAGATTTAATGGATGGGGCATATTTGATAGGCAAGGTTGTAAGTCTTTAGGAAAGTGCACGAATTTTTTAACCAGAAACCTCAAAGCCTTGAGCCACATTGAAAGTGAAACACCCGAAAGCATAGAACTTCAGATAAAGAAAAGACCTTTTTTGGAATATCTTTATAATACAATGATAATTTTAAGTGATGAAGCTACAAGGAATCCAATTTTAACACTTCATGAAATCACATCAGGGCCATATCACGTTCTTCAGATAGATTTGATTTATTGGTGTTTGCATGAGCTTTTAAATTCGAGAAAAATAACAAAGCCAGTGGTCCAAGACTATTTAAAAAATTACATATTGTATGATCCCACAAAATATCAAAAAGGGGCAATCGAAATTTTGCAGGAAAAATTGACCCAAAACGGATACAATATAAAAATTGACGGCATATTTGGGCCAAACACACTCAGGGCATTGAATGCATACCAAAAAGCCAATAATTTACGTATTACACTTTTCCCAGACATTGAGACAGTTAAAAATTTAGGTTTGAGTCCTGAGTTGTTTGAGGATAAAAACAATTACAATAAAATTGTAAGTTTATTAAAAATCTATGCTGAAAAATAATGTCAATAATATTCATTCAATCATACAGTTTTAATTTTCTGAAGGAGGTGAATATGCTTTTATTTCGATTAATACTATTTGCTCTTCCGTTCATTATTGCATGGGCAGTTTCACCCATTGGCTTACCCATGTCAATTTCAAAAATTGGAGCTAATAATGCCTCGTTCCTTGATTGGGCTAAAATAGGAGTAATCGTCCTATTGGCCATCATATTTTCTAGGTTACCGAAAAAAGATAGCGATTAAAAAAGTTACTAATCGGCATAGTTGGACAGATTTGAAGCAATTACCAAGTACACAAGAAATAATTGATAAGGTCAGGGCAGGCCCCGGTCTTTACGGTGCTTTGATTGGCATGACTGTCCAGTGGGTATTATCAAAGATATATGGTGGTATAAGAAAAATTTAGTGATTCATTTATATGATATATTTCTATTATTTATCCATTATTCCGTTAAGAAAATCAGAGTGTAAAAAAACATATCAAGGCTTTATAAGTATACACGGATTTGGTTGTAAACATCAAACTTTCATTATAAGGAGGCATTATGAAATATATAAAAATATTATCACTGATCTTTCTTTCAGTACTTATATGCTTTTCTTTAAATCTTAACCAAACGATCGCGTCTGAAATATCTGAAAGGTTAGATAAGATTAAAAATGGAAATTTGTCAGGACAATGGAGCGTTAACATTACTTGTTTACCGCTGGATGGTGGTACTCACACTATCCAAATAAATCAAAGAGGTTCAAATGTTGAATTTATTTTGTACGATAATGATGAGCGACCAGTAACATTCAAGGGGACTTATAATAATGGAGAGTTAAACCTTTCAGCGATGAATAAATATATTCAAGAATGGCCTGATGATGAGGATGATAATACAATAGAAAGATTTGAAATTAATGCATCTCTCAGGATTAATAATAATTATATATCTATAGAGGGGACATTACAATATAGCGGCACAGCTAATGGTAGGCCTATCGCTTATGGTAGAAATAGGGAAAGAAATCCCACAGATACTATCATTTTTATTCCAATAATTTACTAAAATGTAGATATTTATTAACTACACTATATCGCTTATGTATTAAAGACACCTTATCTGTCAGTGATATACCTTTATTTTCAAGCACAAATCCATTGTACACTATATTAAAAAAGCTTCATGGTTCCAGGCACGAGGGGTTATTAGAACTTCAAAAATATTATCTGAATAAAGATAATCTGGCGAACAATGAATTATTAGAGATTTCAATGTTAGCAGCATATTTCGGGGATCCTGAATTGGCATTGAATGTCATGGAAAAGTCTATCCGCGTGCATAATGTAGCTTTAGTACTTATGTGGTCACCGATAATGAAAGAAGTCAGACAATTACCCCGATTTAAGGAATTCGTCAGAGAAATAGGTCTTGTAGACTACTGGAAAGAATATGGCTGGCCTGATCTTTGTCGTCCAACTGGCGATGATGATTTTGAGTGTGATTAGGTGTTAATAACATATGGTATTTGTAACCCTTTAAAATGTCTAAAAAGTGTTAATAACGATAAGTTATACTCACTTTTAAAGAGCATGCCATGAACCAAGATCGTCCTAAACGAAAACTTACTGCCGTATTCAGTGCTGATGTTGTTGGCTACAGCCGACTTATGGAAGCTGGTGAGGCATCTACTGTACGATATGGTAAAATTGAATAAAATATCAGCAATACATTGGAATCTATAATGAGGAGCAAAATGAGATTAAGAATAAAGATGCTTTTTTTGCTATCTCTGAGTTTATTCTTTATAAATGTCACAATCTATCCTGTCTGGGCACAGGATAAAAATGTTCGGGCAAAGATAGGGATACAGATCGGATCAGGTGACCAAATGAAAAGTGCCAAATCTAAAGACGATCTTAATGCAGATGATCTTATTCGTATTTATGTGCATCCGGAAGAAATGGGTTATGTTTATGTTATTCATGCCGATCGCAAAGACGCGACTCTGTTGAATATAGTTCAACAAAAAATCCAGAGTTCAACTTTGGTAATGCCGTCACTTCAAGAATTTTATCAAGTTGATGGGAAAAGCTCTGAGGAGACCTTTACAATCATTATCAGCCCTAAGGAACTTACTGAAGTTCTGAATGTTTTTAAAAAAAGAACTACAACTTATAATAAATGGATTAAAATTGAGGAGCCATTGCACCAAAAAAGTAGGATTGATCTAAGCCAACTAGTGGATAAACCCTTTTCCATCTCCGGTAATGTCAGGTCATTAGATGAATCTAACAATTTAGATCCTTTCGTTAAAAAATTAAAAATTTATTCAGGGAAATCCATCTTAGTAAAAAGATATGAATTTAAAGTTAAAAAATAACGAGCAAATTAGACTCATCTTTATTTTGACGATAAGTTCTTTATTGATTGTCCTTATTTTCTTTTGGGCTAATGGCTCAATCTGGACTGTATGGGATTATAAAATCTTGGACACGGTTTATAGACATGCAGTTAAACATGGTTATGGTCCAAAAATGTCACACAAGATTGTTTGCCTTCCCATTACAGATAGCACCTATAAATACTTTGGAAAGAATATCCTTGACCGAGCTGACATAGCAATGGTGAACGATGCATTAAGTGAGATGAATATTGAGGCATTGGCTTATGATATCATCTTTGCCCGACCCAGCAATCCTGATTCAGATAAAAAATTTGAATTGTCCATCAAACGGCTGAGTTCGGTTTACCTACCAATAGGACTTGATTGTTCTGAAAATAGTAAAGCATTCAAATGGGAAGGTGGCAAAGCATATGAGCGGTTTAAATCTGGCTATCTTCATACACCAGTTGAGAAAGGTTTGCCTAATCCATACTATGCTATTAGTGCGCTTATGCAAACCGATGATTTTTCTATGGTAGCCCTCAATTCAGGCCATATTAGCGCGCTTAGTGATACGGATGGTGTTTATCGCCATATGATCATGCTATTAAAAGTAGATAATCTTTATTTCCCCTCACTTACTTTATCCATGTTCCTTGACTATGCTGGAGTGCCATTTGAGGAAATCATTGTGAATTGGGGAAAGGAGATAGTTATTCCTGCTACAAAAGGAGGTTATATAGATAATCATATTATAATACCGATAGATGATAGAGGACAGGCATTTATCCCTTTTACCCAGGCATGGGAAAAGGATTCCCCAAAAATGGAGGCACATAAGCTATTAGAATATACAAAAGAAGAAAATCTACAAGGGAATTTAAGGGATTTTTTTGAAGGCAAATTTGTCTTTATAGGTGATATTTCTGTTGGGGCATCTGATTTGGGTCAAATCCCTATCGAAAGGAATGTCCCCTTAATGATAACACAAACAGCGATGTTAAATGCTCTATTAACAAACACGTTTTATAAAAAAATATTATTTGTGCATGGGATCGCTCTTATCATAATCATAGGTGTTCTTTTAAGTGTTTCCGCTTTATCCAAACGCTCATGGCCTTTGTATAGTACAGGAGTGATTATTTTAGGAAATATTATTGTAATTACATCGATTCAATTTATTCGCTTTAATCTTTTTCCCGTCGCCACAATAAGTGGAAGTTTTCTTTTTATATTTTTCACCCTTAACATTGGTATTGAAATAGCTGTTTCCAAAGAAAGAAACTTTATTAAGAATACGTTCTCAAGATATGTTCCACAAAAAGTCGTGAATCATTTATTGGAGAATCCCGCGTTATTAAAACTGGGAGGTGAGGAGAGGATTATTACGGTCTTTTTCTCTGATATCGCCGATTTTACGACTATTTCCGAAAAGATGAATCCCTCTGATCTGGTTAATTTGCTAAATGAATATCTCACAGAAATGACGAATATTGTTTTAGAAGAAGGAGGTATCATTGACAAATATCAAGGTGATGCAATTATGGCGGAATTTGGAGTGCCTTTTTACGTGCCTAACCATGCTGATATGGCTGTGAAGGCAGGTTTAAGAATGCAGCAGCGGCTAAAGGAGATGCACCAAGAGTGGAAAGAAAAAGGACTTCCAATGTTGTCTTGTCGTGTTGGAATCAATACTGGACCTATGATTATTGGTAATATTGGGTCTAAGGGGATATTTGATTATACGGTCATCGGAGATGAAGTTAATCTAGCGTCTCGATTGGAAGGAGCTAACAAACGATATAATACATTAATAATGATCTCAGAATCCACCTATGAATATCTTACACCAAAGATGTTTAAAACACGTATCCTGGACGTTATAAGGGTTAAAGGGAAATCAAAAGCCGTAAAAGTTTTTGAGGTTTATGGTGAGACTTCAGAAACGATGGATCCGAACCAAGACTTGTACTATCAGACTTATCATAAGGCTTTTGAAGATTATTTATCTAGAAATTTCATTTTAGCGCGAGAAAAATTTTTAGAGACTTTATCTATACGCTCTGAGGATATAGCATCAAAGGAGATGCTTCATCGCATTGATGCAATCAAAAGTAGTGAGTTACCTAATGATTGGGATGGATCAATCGCTTTAAAATCAAAATGAGAAATGATAAACTGTTTTTTTACTGCCCATTATAGATAATAGGTCTACTTGGTCGCTACACCCACACTATCGCTGAATAGTTTTTAAGTCATCCATATAATATGGCCCCCCCCATTTATAGCTGGGCGATTAAATTTATAATAAGTTTTATCGGTGATGTTAGTTGATGCTAAAAGCATACCATTAGAATCATAGAGGTAAAATTCCATTTCTCCTTTTTCACGTAAATAAAAGATAAAATGATACCATTGGTCTATGAGGAATTTATGTACCTTTAACATTATTTCAAATAGCTTCAAATTAGCACTACCCAATTTCGATTATCTTAGCGCTAAATAAAATAATATGATAATATGTAAATTTGAGGTTATCAATACCAGATCAATACATTAATTAAATCAATCTGATAACTTATAAAGGACTATGCAAGTGTTGGAAAGTTTTGTATAGCACGGAATGATTAAGTATCGTAGTTGTATACTTTAATCTTAAGTAATTTAAGGGTTCATAATTATCACACCAATTATAAGGTAAACTCGTAAGAATAAATTTTGTCGGGGGATTAATTAAAATTTAAGGAGGTATGTTATGATTAATGTAGATAAAAAAATCTTGGATTATCTATTTTTAAATCTCAAAGTTTTATTTCTATTCATTATATCTTTATTTCTTTTTTCCGCATGTAGTATGATGGCAGCTCATATGGAAAGAAAAGCTATTGAAGATTATAGAAAAAAACCGGCAATTCAAATTGGCAACTTAAAGCTTAGGAGTAATGTCGGCAATTTTGGTTCTGGAAAATATTATGATCTCTTATTTATTGAGAAAGTTATCAATTCATCAAACTCAGTTAACACTATAGAATGGTTAAAGAAAGAGGGCGGAGAAAGCAATTATGAGGATATTCTTGATCAGATTCAACAATCGTTAGCTCAGGGAACAGGGAGTATAATGATTGAACAAAGTGACAAAGAGGATAATAGTATTCTTTTAAGTAATTCAGCATATTATGTAGATGATAAAGATGATATTATTGCTTTTGCTGCAAGATTAAATGGAAAGAAAGAAGATTATGCTTATCATAAAAAATATGAAAAACTCGAATTTTATTCAATCGCACGGGGAACTAAATATAAATCTCTTGATGGGGAAAAAACTTTCCCTAAGCCTTAGAAAAAGATGAACTTAAAAAATAAAATACCTTACTTATCAATTGTATTTTTCTTATTGTTGTCTAGCACAGTTGCGGCCCAAACAATCAATAAAAATACTATTGCAGTTCTTCCTTTTACTGAAAAGGAGGCTTTAGATATCCAAGGGGCAGGTAAGATTGTAGCTGATTGGTTTTTGCACGAACTTTTCAAAACTACTACAGATTACCTTGTAGAAAGAATAGACTTACACGAGGTTATGAAGGAGTATTCAATTCAGCAAACTGAAGTGATAGATTCTAATACTGTTGTTCAGATTGGTAAATTATTCGGGGCTAAATATATAGTTTTTGGAGTCATTGAAAAATGGCATAACAATTTTTCTATTACAGTAAAATTATTAGATACTAAAAAAGAGATTATGGTTTATTCAGAGAATTTCATAGTGGATGCCCTAAACAAATTACCTCATCAATTACCTCTTATCGCAAAGAATCTTTCAGATACAATAGGAACTATTAAGTCTGAAACAAAGGTATCTTTAGCCAGAGATATAGCACCCATTAAAAAAAGGATTTTATCAGTTATTCCTTTTAATGTTAGAAATGATGTTGGTGTTAACGAAGCCGGAAGGATAATTGCAGATTGGTTTGTATCAGAATTAGCGAACTTGAATAGGGATCAGGTTGTGGAGCGGATGGATCTTGAAAAAATTTTAAATGAACAGTCACTACAATTAAGCGGTATGATAGATGAAAATACTGCAGTACAGTTGGGAAAAATTAAGGGCGCAAATTATTTAGTCTTAGGCAGTATTGAACGCTGGTTAGATAAGGTATCGATAACTACTAGATTAGTGGATGTAGAAAAAGGAATTATTGTCAGAAGTGAAAAAGCTATGTCAGAAAACATGGGTGAAGTGCCGAACCTTATTCCATCTATAGCAAAACTTCTAACCTTGACAATTGAAGAGAGAAAGAAAAAAGTTGAGGAATTAGCGATTAAACAGACTCGTCTTGGTATTTCAGCATCAATTGATATAAAAAAGTTTTTAGAAATCTCAAAAAATGCGGAGATTAAGACAGAATTTTCTATATTCCTTGATGATAAATTGATTGTTCGGAAAAGACTTTTTATGGGAAAGGAAAAAGTTGAATTTCCTGACTTGCTGAATTTATCATTACCACCAGGAAAGCATAAAATAAGTTGCGCATTAAATCTTAAATATCTCCAGGATGAAGTTGCTACAATTAGTATCGGTTCACTTAAACTGCCCCAACTACGTAATGGTCAGATTATCAATAAAACAGTAGAGAAAGAGGTTTACATCGATGAGTCAGACCATTTTGACGCATATATAAATTATAGCAAAGATATTAAAATAGATGTTTATATAAAACCAATTACTGATCGAGCTGTAACTGGCAATACATGGTATTTGCCTGTAATTGAGATCAAGCATGGAGCACTTTTGGATGAATACCGCCTTATTCTGCGAAGAACTATTCCGCATGCTGAAGAAAGTTTAATCAAATATATTTTTAAGAAAGCTCAGAGAAAATCTGACTTTATAATTACTGATCACATATTCAGTAAAAAATACAAGGTTAGAGTACTTCCCGATGGTTTGATATCTGTCTCGGAAATGTAGCAGTTAATATCGTTTAAAGTGATTCCGATTTACCTAATGGCAAACCTCTTCTGTTTTGGTGAATTATACTTGAAATCTTGGATTATGTTGTTGTTTCTTATCGTATCCACTCTTCATCACTTTTTGTCCTGGTCGTCTTCGAGGTGAACTCAAAAAAATATGATTTGTGAAACCTTTCGTTTCAAATTATTTAACTCAATATCGTCCAATATCGTCAGGAACCAAAATCTGATTTTTGGGAAGCCTTATAATAAATCATTAAGAAACCAATTCTCCATGACACTCTCATCTGGCCGAAAGAGAGTCATATAACCTGTAAAAGAACTGTCTTATGAATGGTTCCCCTATCCTTCGGTGAAGGGAATTTGGTCCCCGTCCATGAAGAGCCTGCTCTATGTCCATTCCAAAAATCTTATTATCAATGTTATGAATATCACTTAGTGTCAAATGAAGATATTTACCAGTTGACTTTTCCATAAATTCAATACTCGCTTCAACATACCAGCACTGAATTTCACTTTTCAATATTGATCGAGGCTTTCCCAGATTAGTATGGATTTTCACTTGGCAAGTTGTACCAAATCCAGGTATCTCCGTTTCCTGATAGATATTAAATCCTCGACTTACCGCTTCACTCTTGAAATAGCTGGCCAGAATGTCTGATCCAGGGCCATCACTAATTAATTTTATTCCTTCGCAAAAATCTGTCGTATCCTTTCTTGAAACCTTGGGCTCTAATATTAGGCTTGTTTCTTTCTCCTTTTCTCCTGGCCTACCAACGACTGCCCCAGAAATTCCAGACAAATCAAATATAAAATCCCCTTTATCTAATCTTGGGTTGTTGATCTTGCCAAACTGAGGATGTTGGGCTCTCTGTGAATAATTAATTACTTTTTCCTGTAAATAAGCTCCAAGCTCTTCACCACTCACGTACCCATCTAAATTGAGATCTGCATACCCATTATTTATGCCTTGGATAAAACATGTCTTAAAGACAGATCTATCTGGCACCTGTTCATTTTCCCTGCCAGCGGCAATAAATTCCCTCACCGGAGCCGCCACTTTCTCTTCAATATAATCAGAAGGAGCAGATCTCACCATGGAAAAGATGGCTCCTGAGAAGCAGGAATCAAAAACCATTAGTACATGCTTGGCTTGGATACGTTTAGCAACTGTCTCTATTTGGCGCATATTGATGGCACGCCGCATGAAGCCTATCTCATCTTTACTTGGCAGTGGTGCATCCACAGGTACTATATAACCTAATTTACTGTCATCAGCCTCCTCTAGAGTATGCCCGTGTCCAGAAAACCAGAAGAGTATCGCATGGTCTTTCTCCTTGCCTGGTCCTGTGATGAGTCTGTTAAGGGCTTCGTCCAACCGATCCCAATCTGGGTTCTCCAATAGGTCGACCTCCCAGCCCATAATCTTAAATGTACTGGCTACTTCCCGTGCATCTTTTACTGGATTTGAAAGCTTCGGCCAGCCATTCCGGTAATCTCCACACCCCACTACCAAAGCATAGTAGCCAGAGTATAGCTGAATCTCTTGGGCGGAGCCATCATTGGCTAGTGTTTTTACCCAAATACCTCTTTGTTTTGCAAGCAGGTTGGCAGGAAGGAATAAAGATCCAAAAAATATCATAAAAGTAATGATCGCCAGCTTCCTCATATTGTTTCAAATACCCCGTAGAATGTATAATGAGAAGTAAAATATAGGAAAATAAAAGTTATATGTCAAACCCAGTTCAAGTATTCAATGCTTTCGTCCAGACCACATCATTATAGTTATTTATTGTTATCTTACCTTCAATAACAAAATAAAAATCTCCAATTAAAGATGATTCTTCCCAAGGAACTTATTTGTCCCGAGTTTCCTCTGTAACGTCCTTACGGACTCGTTTTAAAATTTGTTCTATTGTCAAACCCGGTATTTTCATATGTTTCAATAAGTGCTTGGTATAGGTTCCGTTTCTTCCTTCCCCACCTGCCGCAATAGAACCCGGAGCGCTTGAATAGGCAATAAGGCTCCCTATAGGGGCTTCCATACGGGCCAGACCTCTAGTACTTGTTCGGAAATTGCGAGAGAAAGAATTATTCCTGCAAGCATCAAGAATAACTATGTTTATATCATTTCCAGCGTCTTCCATCTTGCCAAGCACTCGACCTGCATCCACACCATCAAATTCAACATCCGGTTCCGATTCAATATTTGCATCTACAGGCATTAGATAATTCGCTATAGCCTTCTCAGTACAGAATACCAGGCACATCGGTATGAGCGTACAAAACCACGCTGAGATCAAGAAATGGTGTAATCGGACCATGGAACTCGTCAAAGCAAAACTGCGGGAAGCAGAGAACTAATAGTGCTGAACGAGGCAAATGCAAACGTCGGATTATAACCGCGCCTGATTCGCAATATTACAACTACTGCTATATCCGTATGGTGTTGATAACTTTTGGTAGTTGTAATCCTTTAAAGTGATCCAAAACTGTTGATTACGATAAGATATCAACAGTTGTGATATCGTCAAATTCTCAATTCAACCTACTTCCATAATGAGCTACATTACTATATATTGTGGTTCAGATTAATGCTCCGAAATTACAGATAACCTGCAATTATCTGAAAATTTAACACCTCTCAAAATTCTGTGATATCTACTACATATATGTATAGGCCAATGTTGTGATTACTGCTATAAGTCATAAGTAAGCCCACCCCCTGAAAAGTTTCTATTACATTATGTAATCTTCAATACCTTCCATCAATATAACTCCCGATAGTAAAAATAAAATAGATAGTACTATCCCAATGTCAGCATAATCCCACTCTTCCTGTACAAAGTCAGAACATATACAGAATGATTAAGAAGAAAGACCAATAGGACCAGATGTTGGCTCTACCTTAATGGTCTATCCTTATGGGTTTTGCGGTGTGTGTCTACGCTTAGGAATTCTACTCCTACTGATCTGTCCTTATGGATACTGCTCCTATAGGGTTTTTATTACTATTCCCGACTTAAAGACCATCTCTCTTTAACGCACTCCTCAACATCAATGAAGGGGGGCGTATAATAATCCGAAATGAAAGTATCCCCTTTGATTACAGTATGGTACCCAGAGGCATTTCTTATGGCTCTAAATCTTTTTATGCCTATGATAGGTGTTTAGCAGTAAATGTCTAAGGGTGTGAATAGTCCGAGAGGATAATCATTCGGATACGGTTGGAATAGGATTAGTGGAGCGAGTTGTAAGGGACTTCTACGGTAAAGATGCTACCCTTATGGATTTTAATACTATTAATAAAAACCCCGCATTCAGCATTTTCGCCGGTCCTTACATAGAAATCCCCTCTTGGGCAGACAGGAGTGTGACTGCTTCCGAGGGGATTATAGAGCCTATTTAGGTAGCTAAGCCATCCTTCAGGCGTATTTCAACAGATTCCCTTTTTGTTACTAGCCATGCCAATCTATCTCTTAAATCCTGAATATTCTCTTCTGGTTGTTCACACCAGAAGTCATAACACTCTAAACAAACACACTGTAAAAATCTTTTTTCATCACTTTGTTCTATAGCACAATCCACATTGTCTGATTGGCAACAATGGCAGTAAATCTCACCATAGGTTGGGCTATCAATAATATTCTCAATTTCACTAATCTCCTCATCAATCTCCTTCAGATTAGCAATCCGCTTTGATGAATAATATTGTTCAACACTTCTTTCTTCGAATATATTTATTATTTCAGTCATAATAATATCCTCCTTTTTTTATTTCACCTTCATTCGAAGGCGATTGTCTTATGCCCCGTTCAACAAGATTACGAGGTTATCTCAGTTTATAGAGTTGACGCTCTTTTTAAGCTTGATTTTGTATTACGGTCCCTTCAAGACACTCCACGCAGAAATATACCCCTACAGAACAAGCATCATGGAACCAATAACCCTCATCAGTTACATTTTGATGAAGATGTGAAAGCGGAAATTCATTTTCTAAACCTTCGTATACAACGAAACCTAACCTTGATGTCTCACCACAGTAAATACATTCTGTTTTATCAGGAAAAGTTTCCTGCCAAGTGAACTTACATCCATCTTTGCCAATAATCGCTGGTAAAATATGGTCAGCATCGTTTGTAGATTTAATAATGGGCTTATAGTTTTCTGGGAGAATAAACATCTTAGAACATTCATCACAAGACCACTCAAAGTTATCTATTTCCTTCAGGGACACAAAGAAGTCACCTGAGAGTTTATTTTCCTGACATTCATTATTGAAACAATTTTTACAAATTATTTTCCCTTTATATTTTTTGGGTATTTCTATGTAGTTATACATTCTTAAAATCCTCCTCTTTTTCATTCTCGTATGGTGATTCATAGGATGTCAAATCCTTAAAACCGCATTTTTGAAGTATTTCTATAAATTGTTTCTGGGATATATCTTCATTATCTACTTTTGCTAATTCTTTGAGTAAGTCATGGAATGTGTACAGCATGTTCCAAGCATCACTAAATACTTGAAGTCGGGGAACCAACTTCTCTTTATCTATGTCTACCCATGCCATGCACATTTCACCATATGTCCCTTCTCCATCTTCTGGGAACATACCGAAACGAATAGTATGGTCCATCATTTTTGGGAATTTTTTACTTATCCAATCTTTGTCAAACCAATTAAAACCTCTTATAGATTTCTCTTTTTCCATTTTACAAAACCTCCTGTAATTATATTTTTGATGAGGATATGAAACTCCTCATTTTTGTTTTAGGTGTTCGGATGCCCACACTTGGCATGACTTCAACAATCCTTACCGTTAATCCAACTATGTCACTGTTTGGTATTTCATTCCTTTTATAGAACTGAACATCAAAAACTCTTCCACTATCCATCATTGGAGCCAAATCCCTGGCGATATACCGTGGGATGTAGCCCATATAGTAATGAGCAAACAGAGCCACTCTTATAGCATTATGGTCATGTGGATTTCCGGGTTCTCTAACAAGGACATAGTTGGGTATGTCTGGCCATCCAAACTTACTGATGTTTTCCTGAGCGTCCTCATAAGTTACACCTACTAAGCGTGTGATAATTTCAAACATAATCTACTCCTTACGCTGCCAGAGGAAGCTCTTCACCTTCCGGTGGCCTGAATACAACAATAGCACTTGGAAATGGAGCACTGTTTTTAGCATCTCCAAATTTCAGTCTGCCTCTAATCAGATAGATTTCTCCTTTCATGGCGTAGTTGTGCCACCATGCAGTATCAGTCCTTGCTGGTGGTAGGCATACTACTGTTGCTCCTTTTAGTGATGCCTCATAAGCCTTTTTCATCCAGAGAGAGATTACTCTTCCGTAAGGTGGATTCATGAAAACTGTTTCATTACTCCAGTCCTGCTTCAATCCATCTTCTTCTAAAGTAAAATAATTCTTACACTTCGCGTTCTCATCCGTCGCACAAGGGTCCAATGTAAACTGGAATTCTTCATTTAGTTCATCAAACAGTCCTTGTGGTGTCGCCCATTCAACAGACATACTGCTGAAATGGACCTTGTTAAAATTGTTAATAAAATTTTTCATTCTCTTTCTCCTACCGATAACACTCCATAGTGTTAAAGGATTTTATTTTTATTGAGAGTAATTCATCCATCTTAATGTCCGGTTATTACCGTTGAAATATGTTAACGGAATCTTACACAGGGGATGGGGGTGACTACACTCTCGGTTTCCTACAATAGGACCAACACTACTGTGTTGGTTACTGGACATATAAGGACATAAGTTTTGGTATAAACCTATATATAATTATTATTTTACGGTAATATAAAAACCTATGTCCTTATCCGTCCTATCCCCACTGTGTCAGACAAGCACCAGCTTGATACCAGCTCTCCCTCTAACCCTGTGTGTGCCAATTTTAACCGATTTGAAGCCTTTCTCTGTCAGTTTGGTACCCATGGTTCTCTTTGCCATCGGCTTTTCACCATTCTCTTCACACCAAGCCAAATAAGCATCATAAAGGTCTTTAGTGGTTATCTTAGCTGTAGGGTCCTCTTTACATCGGTCAGATAAGAATGGCGCAAGAACATCCATCTCCTCTCTATAATTTTGAGTAGCAGTCTTCACTTCATTCGGTTCTCCAAGACCACGTCTCTGCCATTCCAAACAGCCTTTGACGGCCCATGCTAATATCCCAGGTAGTTCCTGTTTTAATTTCTCAAGCAGTTTTTTATCTCTTTCCTTCTCCGGTATTGTCACTTCGAAAGGCACTAACCTTATCCTTCTCCATATGGCTGAATCTGTACCCTGGATAATTGGTTTATGATTGGTAGCCAGAAAAATCTTATGTGTAGGCTCAAAATCGAACCATTCTTGCCTGAGAAAACGAGCAGATACTTTGTCACCACCTGTCATCTGTTTTATAAGACTCTCAGCTAACCTCTGGTCTGCCTCTGCTTCTGAAGCTGTAACAAGTCGTGCTCCCTTAAGACGTGCCACATCATTAGGAATAGCCCCTTTTTGTTTTACCAGTAATGTTTCAGTAGGTGTCTGAGTGGCATAATCTCCCATCATGGCACTCACTGCTTGTAGAAATGTGCTCTTTCCGTTAGCACCTGAGCCATAAAAAATGAACAAGCATTGTTCACTTGTATCTCCAGTTAGAGAATAGCCAATTGCCCTCTGAAGAAATAAAATCAACTCCTCATGGCTCTCCATTATTCTGGATAAGAAAGCATCCCATAGTGGATATTCTGCCTCTGAGTCATAATTTACCGGACTTAACTTTGAGATTAGATGCCTTCTCTGATGTGGTATTAATTCCCCTGAATTTAAGTTGATGGTCCCGTTCTCGCAGTTAAATAACCATAAGTCCTGGTCCAACTCTTCAGGCAACAGGGGAATTGAATCCTCACTTTTCGATAAAGAAAGCATAGCCTTTATTCTTGTATCTGACTCAGACTGAACGGCGTGTTTAGCTATTGTCTGCCTTTTACTTTCATCACCTGCGTTTTGTGCTTCACCATATATTCTTCTTATTGTTGCCTTAGCCATTCTCTTTACTGCTTCAGTCCTGTCTATACCCCAACGAATATCGTCCCAGATGAGCCACTTTTCCCATGAGTGACAATAATGAACATCCTCTCCATATGAAGAGACAAAGCGTTCAGCATTGCCGAAATCTGTCATTCTAAAATCCTGCGGGGCACTATTTGATTCACTATCCTGTCCATCTTTGTATGTATCGGTTGTAGAATTTATGGCCTTCTGTATAGTCATATCTCCATAGGTCTTCCCGTCAGTCTGGTGTTGTTCATCCCACTTTGAGCGATATAGTTCTGATTGTGTAAAAATACGATTTATCCTTTCCGCATCACATCCGGTCCAAAAGGCAAGCATCTTACACAAAGCAAGGTCGCCCTCACTATGTGAAGGAAAATCATAATGATTTCCATCCCACAATTGATTGAACTTCTCTCCTTCTTTAGAGTTCTGTATTTTTTCAATAAGCTTTTCATCTTTCTGGGATAGCTCATTACTCTTACTACTGCTGTATTTTTGTTTAACTCCGAATTGTTCCTGATAGAATTTCTTGGTCTCATTATCTCTATCCACAATCCTTCTGGATGTATCTTTAAAGTGATTTCCAGTCATGGTGAAGTATCTTCCCGTGTCGTAAATCTCCACTTTCCCATTCTTTTTCCCCGGTCCTGGTAAAGAACCTTTCAAGAGTATGTGGAAACCACGCCCGGATGGTGTTATCTCAGTATAACTATTGAAGCGGTTAATATGTTTTTGTGCTTCTACATCAATCTCACCTGTCTCTGGATTGATACAATCATCCAAATCTATACCTACATATGGGTCATTGCCCGTGAAAACAAAACCCACTCCCTGAAGCCCGTTACCCTGATAACATGCCAATGCTTCGGTAAATGAACTCCAAGTATCTGGAGCATTAACTTTAGCAGAGCCTCCTGTTTTAGGGTTGATTGGTATCTTTGTAACTTTGCCATTGCCATTATCTTTACCCTTCCATGCTACCCATTGAGGCAACTCTATGAGTGCTTGAGGTATGTTCTCCTTTTTGATTTCAAATTCCTGATTTAAGTTGTTATTCATATTAAAAATCCTCCCATTACAATTTGTTTACGCCTCCTGCCTTAATACAGGCAAGAGGCGGTTTTTTTACTGCTTATCTATTAACTGAAGTCTTTGTTCTTCAACAGTACTCAATCTGAATAGATTGTAAGCAAGAAGTGAAATGTCACATCTGCTCAAAAGCTCGTTAAAAAGCTGGCATTCAGATTTCAAGCAATCTTTTTCCAATAGCGGACATAGCTTCATTTGTTCGATAGGATTATTTCTGCGCATAATTTTTACCTCCTTTTAAAGTTTCATCGGCTGCCTTTTTAGAAGCGACCTTCAAAGTAAATCCATCATCAAGGTATTTCTTGATTTTGCGTATCTTGGCTAAATCATCTTCAGCAAATTGCCGATAAGCCCTTTCACCGCAGATAATCCTTGGACCATCTTTAAGATAGCCTTTGGATTGCCAGTGGCGCACCTGTTTGACACTAACACCGCAAAGTCTACAAGCTTCTCCAATTAAAACGTTCTTCTTTGTCATATCTTTTTCCTCCTGTAGTTAAATTTAGAAGGACATCTCTTCCCCTGGGTAAAATTAATAAAAAAATGCCTTCCTATCTGTATAGCGGTTAGTTTATTCCAGCTAATGGAAAACCAGTCTGAAACATGTCTATATATGGCGAAATTTGTTTGTCAGGGAAAACTAACTCAAATAACTATCTGATAAATAAAGGGAATTGCTTTTAAAGGTGTTGATTATACTACTGGAAGAAAAATCAAAAAAAGACGGGAATAGCGAAATCTATCTCATGAAATAGATTTGTTTTCAAAAATAATGAGCTCACAATTACCAAAATGGGGGTTGAAATGCTTAACATTAAGATTAATAGAAAAGCATTACCATATAAAACAAATTGAATAAAATCGGAAAAATTGTCATAAATAATCTTTAAGGCCACTATCGAAGATCTATTTTGGGATTAAATTATGACCAGTATAATTGAAAATTCTTGGCGGGCTCGACCGGAAATTCGTATACAATACCATAAGGAACAGAGAGTCCTCTATGAAAACAACGATCCAAGATGTCTATATGATCAATTTGAAAGGCAGGTGGGTATCAACAAAGGGAATTTTGTAGAAATGGTTGCCCGAAAATATTTCGAAAATAAAGGATATGATGTTGAAAGCTTTTTCTATTTATTTAGAAACCGGATGAAAAGAGAAAGGATGAATGGATTCAAAAAAATATGTCAAATTTTCAGCGAAGAAAAGGTAAGGAAATGTATTGCTGAAGCTGATAATATCTTTTTATCTTTTGGAAAAAAGAAGGCAGCTGGTGATCCTGATCTTTTTGTTCATATGAAAGATTTAAAAGATTGTTTTTTTGTTGAAGTTAAAGAGAATGATCAGGTAACTCCAAATCAGAAAATATCTTTTCCAATAATTGAAAAACATCTTTGCCCCGTGTTTATTGCGAGGGTATTTAGTCAATAGTAAATCCTCTTTTTACTCACTTTGAGAAAGCTCCGTCTGTTCCATTGTATCAATAACTTCAAACTTAATTCCAGAAAGCTTTTGTTTAAGGGTATCAATAATAAGATCGATTCTCTTTTCAATAAAAAGATCTAACGCATTACCTGGCATTATAGCCGACCGACACCAATCAAGGATTTTTTCTGGCATGAAATGTGTCTTCATAATCCGCTCAAATGCTGGAGAATCATATTCTTTAAGATAATCTATAGGGTTATCATCACTAATTTGAAGATTAGTGATCTGAGTAAGATAAGCTATATTCATCAAACTATTTGAGTCCAGTTTGTTTTGCCCTGGATGAGTGGCGACGAAATTCAGAGGGAAAATATGATGTAAATTCGGTTTGTCAGTCAAGAGGTAATATACCTCCGAAATAATCCTTCTGTCAGGGTTTGCCCAATCTCTTGGTTCTTGATTTGTAAATAAGCATAGTATTGCTCTCGACAATCTTCCCCTTGAACTATAAGAAGATGATCTCAACTTTTGCCTATCGATAAGGAATCTCTCAAACTGAGGTGTTCCTTCTGATTTTTCTTTATCCAGAAAGTCTATATGCTCACGAAGTTGTGTAGTGTTACTCAATAAGTCGCTGTTATGAAAACTGTTGTGCCAGAAATATTTCTTTAAAAAATCATAATTGACTGAATTGTTTTCATAAAAATATGTCGATAATGTCATTAGAAAATACCTGAAAGGAACGAGTTGGGGGCCTTTAATATGTAAATGATTTTCAAAGAAATCAAATAGTTTTAAAAGTGATCTTTTTGCTTCTGGCCAAACTGTTTCAATGTGTTCTGCCTTTATATGGTTGAGGTACGTGTCCGTGATGTTCAATATTCCGGCTTCCGGTAGTTTTTTTCGAATTAAAACCGATAAAATTTGGAGAAACGTTAGGTCATCCACATTTTTAAATTCACCGTCCATGCCATCACGAAAACCATCAATAAGTGTCCTTAAATAAAAACCTTCCTTACCATTTGTTTTGGGGATGAATGTTTTTGCGACTACGATATCAAAAATGCTAAGGGGTCTTCCTGCTTGATTTATACGCTCAAAGATTTGGCAAACTTCTGAGACTATAATATCTCTTAATTCTATAAAGGAAATTCTATAATTATCAAGGATCTGCTTGAACTTTCTAAGTTGGACTCTATAGGGATGATTGTACTCGGCATACCCCGCTTTATGTAATACTTCATCAATCTCACCCATCTTCAACATCACATCCTGTAATTTTACTATAAGGCCTTCTTGATGCCTCTTGTTTTTTCCTATGTTTGCTTTGAGTTCACCACCCCTATCATCTATCTCATCCCAAAAGAGGAATCTCTTTCTAAAACTTTCATCATCTACTTCATCTTCATCTTCAACAGATAAATCAATATACAGTGTGGGATCGAAGCCTTCTTTCCCTTCAATTTTTCCGCCATATAAAGAGGTAAAAAGAGCTGTGGTTCTTTGTTGACCATCAAGAATATACTGAAACTCTGTTCTGGAAAAATCACCGGCGATGTCGTGTCCACCAATATGACGATGTTGTTGTAATTTTGTGTCTGTTTTCCATACTAAGATACTTCCTAATGGGTAAAATTTATAGATGCTATCCCACATCTTTTTTGTGTTTTCTTTTTCCCATACAATCTCTCTCTGGAACGTTGGGATTTGATAATTCTTTTGTCGTAAATTATCCAAGTAAGTATGAATACTATAATCCGTTGGCCTAATTCGATCAGCGTAGTTTGTCATATCTCACTCCCTATCTAATGTGGTGAATTCAAATAATTATGCTATTAACAAATGGTAAATAGGATATTTTTGGCTAAAGACAGCATGAATATCAAGGGAATATATCGCCGATATAACTGGTAAACTTATTGCTCTTTATCCCCAAATACTACTTCATCACTTTTAGCATTGCCCGCCGTTCTGCCTCAGTGCTTGGTCCTTCCACACTCTTTCCCATAAAGCTACACACCGAAAAGGCTGTATCCCAATAAAATTGTATGCTGAAAAGCCCTACAGCCCTAATGGCCGTCATGCCCTCCATAACCATGCTCATAACTACAAAAATGTATGGTTAGATCTCTGATAGGATAATGATGTTTATTAAATATAATTCATTTTCTTTTAATCCATATCATGTTTTGGGTCACAATCAAAATTATGTTGCTCTAAACTACGCAACTCCTGAAAACTCTCTTGTACTGATTCTTTCACCTCAACCCAGACACGGTTAAAGATCGGTCGTGAAAGATTGGATTTGATCCCATCTTGCCAATATTCCCATGTACTCTTAGTTACACGGCCAACTTGGCGAAGAAAAACTTGTTCATTTGAAAGATCAATATAATTATAGATATACTCACGTACTTCGTTATATTTTTCTTCGGATACTTCTTTACCTAAAAGGGCTGAAACAGGAATTTCCCTTATTAATTCTCTATACTCTTTTGCTACCTGATCCTCAAAGGAAGTGACTGCTTGTCTCTTTGTCTGCCAAAGTTGCCACCCTGCGAATAATACCCCTAACCCCCCAACTGTCGTAGCCAATAAGGCTAATGTCTTGATCAGTTCACTCATTTCAAAATTCCTCCTCGTTTCGATCAAAAAGGGATTGTTGCCTTATTCTGCCCATTCAGAACAAAACGTAAATCAGTCATTCTATACCAATCATCATGTATCCCAAATTCCTTCATGCTACCTTCCAAAATATCCGTTAAATGTGGATCTAAAACAAAGGCATCCAATATTCTGGGAATTACTGTTTTTCTGCCTTCCTTAGATTCAAGTTTTTTAGGATCTGGAAGTGCCCACTTAGGGAGTGTTTCTTCGAGTCCAAGATAAATGAGGCAAATATAACGTAAGAGTATTTGTCTTACTATTTCAGTAAGTCTATGCGAGATCATATTATTTATTTCAAAGGTATCTTTATCCCCCGTATGGCCTTCATGGACAATTTTTGACCTGATTTTGTAAAATTCACTCAATATTCGAGAAAAGCCAAGTCTGATTTGCGGAGAGGAAGTCAAAAGAGCCGCCCCTCGTAGAGAGGTTTTATAGGAAAGCTCTGATTGAGTTCCTGGTGTGAGTAATGATTCGATAACAGTTACAAAACCAACTAATACTTCCATAAGACTCTCAAAGGAGCTATGTAGATTCATCACCGATCGAACATAAGTTTCAGTGGGATATTTAAGTAAGCCTCCCTTTTCCAATTCATTCACCTTTTGCCATATCTTAAAAATTGTTTGTAATTTTTTCCCATTCTCCCCAAAATCCTTTATGTAAGTTCTCGGTTTTGGGTCACCTTCATCATTGTATGAATCCCATGGCAAATAATCATTTCTTACCCTTTGGTAAACAGGAAAAGATTCAAAAACATTTGTTCTTATCCTTATTTCCATGGCAAGGTTAGCATCTTCTCCAACACATAAAAAGATAGGCCCTATTAACCCAATATCCTCTTCGCTTTTTTTTCTTTCTCCGACTTCAGACCAATCAATTGGAGAGATCAAAACATCGTTAAGCCATATACCGGTTAATCCCCTATATGCTGATTTATCTCTAATTGCGAGAATATGCCAAAGAGCCGCATTTTTAACGATCTCATGATTGACTGTACCGTGCCACAAACTCTGTGGAAGCATTAAAAGCTCCTCAAGCTCTCCTTCTGTATATTTTCTGAATTCTCCTACAGGCAACTTGATAAATTTTAGGCTTTTTTTATCATGGTAAGGAACAAAACCGTCAAATACAAGGAGACGGATTAATTCTGATTTTTTTTCTATTGGATATCTATCGAGCATGTAAACCAAATTGGATTCATCTATATCCTTGTTCATCCACAAATCAAGATAAGTACCGGTGTTACGAAACAAACTTTTGGCCGCTCGTGTGGATGTCTCATGAAGCCACTTATTGATATCTCGAAATTTGATCTTTTTATTGCTTTCTCGTCGTTTTTCCTCTGTTCTTACTCTTCTTTTCTCTTCTTTTTTCCTTATTCTTTTCATTTCAGTCGAAAGCGGACCAGCTTCTAAGGCTTTCACTAAAGTCGCAAATTCTTCGGTATTTTCTACTTCTTTAACTGCGTTCCCGAAATACTCACGGTTATCCTTTGTAAGTTCTATTACGCCCGGAAAAGAAATTACTTTAGAAATATTTGAATGATGTTCCTTAAATATTTGACGGCATCTCTCAAGATAATTTTTAAATGATGTTTTCATTTTATTACCTGGATATTGAGTTTGAGAAAATAATATAGTCCTATTCAATAGCTCTTTGAAGATCTCTTACATCAATAAACATTTCACCTACGAATTTGTTTAACTTGTTTCTCCTAATTCCTAAATATTTTTTCATGACTTTCAACGCAGAAAGCCATTCTGCCTTTGTTTCCGGTCCTTTCATTTCTTTATCATTGAGAAAGTAAATAAAGATTAAGTAGGTAGGGATACTATTTAATACCCATAAGAAATATAGATGAGTAAGTCGATTTGTGTATTGATAGAAATATGATGACCAGTCAGCAGATGATTTCGAATTCACATATTGTTTTGTTTCATCCAGTGACCTTTTAATCTTTTCCAAAGATCTCCCCTCAGCCTGTGATGGCTTAGATACAATCTCACCAACATGGGCTTTTGCTTCAACCAGAAAACATTTTCCTTGATTTGTTCTACCCAGAGCATCCCATTGTGGACCTCCGTTTGGCCAGAACTCCTTCAGAGTTTTTTTATTCAGATTAATACCAAGTTTTTGAATAAAAGCATCATCACGGTATTCTGCGTATTCGTCACTTTTCAATGGTGATACCCATTCAATCTTTTCATCCTGGGCAAGGGAGAATGTATTTTTAATGCCAGCGTTTAATAGTTCTGGTTTCTCATTGATGAGCTTCTGTGTCCATTTAAGACTACCATGACTATCAGTTGATTGTGGATATCTTTTCATCATCATAAATATTCAATTACAATTTCAGTATTTAATGATTAGCTCTGTAAAACCTTGCTCCAGTATTCGAATATCAAAAAGGAATTGAATCATCATCAAGAGGATTGTGGTCATCAGATACTTGGTCAGATTGTTCTTCAAAAACTGAAAGAACCCTGTCAGCAATTTTAAGAAGTTGATCAAAAGTAAGAACTTCAATTCTATTGAGATGAGAATTCAGATTCCTCAACGCTTCCTGATGTTCTTTTGAAGCGTCTCGACCAATTATTATCCTTGCTCTTATTTTTAAAGTGTCTTGTTTATCTTTAGTAAGAATGGAGTCCCTATCTCGCTCTATTTCCGCAATATATCTCATTACTTGGCCTATGACACTGGAAAGCTTTGCGGATGGGTAGTAACTATCATGTGATTGATCATACCTTAAAATCGGGTCTTTGAATGGCGTTTTAATTTCAATAACCTCAAGGAAGTTGTCGGCAGTCCGCCTCAACATAAAGTCTTGAGTATCATCACGCGTCCATGTTCTCCTGTCCAGTAGCTTGCTATATTCACTGCCGAACATCCAAGGGTGTTTTTCTAAGTGTTTTTGTAGTTGCGGCTCAGAAACATTTTCGTCCTCGATCAATGTCCTCATTTGCTCATATGCTTTTTTATACTCTACAAACCGTGATGCTATAGCGATATGTTTTAGCGTCTCTGTATTGCTATTTTGAAATACTTCTATAAACTCGTCCACATAAGATGCTGAATCATCAATCTGAGATAAGATGGTTTTCACAACTTCGAGTTTGTCAGAAGATGGAAGATCAGGCAGTATATCCAAAAGTTTTTCAAGCTTCACATATTCTCCATTACCGATAATATGAAGCTCGCCGATTTTGTTTGCCAGTTTATCTTTTAGTAAGGCGTCAAGAAATCTGTATAGGGGTTCTATCTCATTTGGCTCTTTTCCTTCCAAACGCATAGATTTCTCTGGTTTAGCGAACCATCCCTTTTTCTGCCTATCGATATGGTCAATTTTCAATGAATAATGATGAAATTTACCGGTCTTGCCATCTACTATTTCTAAAAGAGTAGCGATTTTGAATATCCTTGGACCTTCCTTAAGGACCACTTGATGTGTTTTAGCGACATTAGGATTTGTGTATGTTTCTTTTATACGGATTTTTACATCCTCTAGTGAATTCTCAGGTGGAAGAGACATTGGTCAATCCTTTTTTATATGTATTAAAAATGTACAAATAAAATTAATGTATAAAAACTAATATTTTTCTTTATCTTCAATATCAAGATCGAAAATATCTTCAGGATTGGACTTCTTTTCATCAGCTTTTCTACGGCGTTTCTCTTCCAGACCCTCTTCAAACGCGAAACCCATCATAGAACCGAGGAAAAAAGCATCTTCAATTGTGAATTCATCATGTGGTGTGGTAGTCTTGAAGTCTTCATTGATGATATTATCACTCTCATCTAAATTATCAAGATCTTCCTCGAATATTATATCTTCATCAAATTCGTCATAATATTCATCTTCATAATCATCATATTCCATAACTTGCCTCCTTTTGTGTAATATAGATTTCTTTCAAACTCCTCTCATAAAACTATCAATCTGACTTTTCATGGATTTGATTAATCCCTCATCGGCAAAACTGTAATAGCTGTCACCGATTATGATATGGTCCAGCACATTTACATCTATGACGGACACAGCAAGTATTATTCTGAATGTTATTACCTTATCTTCATTAGAAGGGCAGGGATCACCTGAAGGGTGATTATGAGCGAGAACAATACCATTTGCCTTCAGTCGAATGACTTGTTTCATAATCTCACGAGGATAGATAGCAGATCCGGCTATACTCCCCTTGAAAAGGTTTTCAATAGACAAAATTTGATTCTTCTGATTCATAAAAATGAAAAACATTCGTTCAACATCATCCTCATGGACAAATATTGGCTTAAGCACATTAAATGCCTCCAGAGAGCTTTTTAATGTCCTGCCTTTTGATGATTCCCTGACCATTGATACAAATTTCCCTGACTTAAGTTCTTCCCAGAATTCTTCTTTATTCATAACTTCCTCCCAAAAAAAACGCCCGTGACAAACTGCCACGAGCGTCCTTTTGTTTTTATTTATTCAGATGTTTACATTTACTGCTTCACCATGGACAGGATAAGTCCACCCACTCTTTCGAGCTTATAGGACTCTTCAGTATTCAAATCACTATCCTGTGCCGCCCTGGTATAAGCGTTTATGACATGAAACATAGTATATCCCTGCTCAATCTCCCAGGCACTTTGGATTGTATCCGCCTCCTTTTTGGTGATCTGAAATTGAGAGTTAAAAGTCCCAATCGTTGCTAATGGGTTATCTAAATGAGTCTGTGTGGAGATTTCAAACCGCCTCTGATTGTGCTCACTCTCATCGACCACCTGCCTCAAGATGTCAGGGAATTCATCGAGTGCCCGCCTCGATACATGCTTAAAGCGGGATGCTACACTCGTTTTAGATATCAGCCCGTTCGAGCAGACAAGCCTGTAGAAATAAGCCTCAATACTGAAGGCAAGTATCCCAACCTCAGAATTTGCGATACTAATACCAGGAACGATGTCATCACCACCGAAACCAAAAGTGCGTGTAAAGTCTGGCACCTTGAGAACCAATAGATTCCGGTCCAGGGAATAATGGACTTCAATCTCGCTGCTGAAGCCATATTCAATCATCCTGGAGAGGATCTCCATGTGATCTATGGCCTTGTAACGATCCGTGAATACAGCCCTGAGCTTGTCACCGTCAAAACGGCAAAAGAGAGTATCCCTTTTCTTTACCTCTCGCTGAATCCAGTAATTAAGATTCTGTGCCTGTAATTCTTCAGGACATCTGGCAAGGTATGAATATGGTGTCCTTAAACGATTAGCGAAAAGCCTCTGTGCCGATGGTAGAACCCCAAATTTATTCCCTGCGATCCACATGTTCTCTAAAGAGTCGAACTCCATATCAACCAAGGGAATGGTCTCATCGTAATTATTGACTGACATCTCATGTACTTTTCCAAGAACATTTTCAAATGTGTTATTTGATCTCATAATGAACCTCCTTTCATGTTAGATTGTTGTTTGTTGATTTCGCTGAAGGATAATAAGACTTTCCTCTTTCGAAAGATTTTGGGTCACTTCCTTTTCTTTGAGCCAGCCGTGAGCGATCCTGATTTTGTCTACCTCTGACGCCTTCCTAATCTTCCATAACTTTTCAATCTCGGTGTCCACTTCCAGCCCACCTATCTTGATGGACTTCAACTCGCTGAATGAGCAATAACCCCACTCTGCCATTTGATAGTCATTGTTTAGAATAGAGAAGCCGAAAAATATGTCCTCTTGGTCAAATTCTGCCATATACCAATCACAGCTCCCGATTAAGAAGTGGAGATAAATAAGTTTATCTTTAAGAGGGATGTGTTCCGTTCCATAAAGTTTCGGTATTCTTTCCAGTCTTTCTTTCGCAGGTGTATTCCACATTGTTATTCTCCTTTCCTGTTTAACAACAAAAAGGGAAGCTGGACATTAAGCCCAACTTCCCTTCGGATAAAGGTTATTAACTAAGATGCTACATGGCCTTGCTTTTCAGAACATCAATGAAGGACGAAGCATCCTTGACCGAAAGATAAGCCATCTTTACACCAAACGCCTTCAGACATTCGTTATCCAATCCTTTAGAATCCATATTCAGATTCCTGCCAAGATCGGAAAGATATCTTAACTGCTTAACTGTGATCTGGCCATTACCATTCGTGCCATTAACACCATTACCTCCAGGATTATCATAGCTCCCCTCTGAATATGTGTTATCAGTGTTGTACTGATTTTGGTGGTTATGAAGTGAAGAGCCTCCGTTATAAAGGTGAAGACCAACACCAAGAAGTGTAGCTGTCTTTTTAAGAGCATCTGTGGCCGCGGACTTCAAATCATCCGCGAGAGAAATAGTCTCACCTGTTTCCCTTGCTTTAGTGATCAGACTTGAACCGAACTGAGTTTTAACAACATTCACAGCAGTCAGCTTGCCAAGTACAATCACTTCATCGTTAAGAATCTCATGCTCAATGATTTCAAATGACCACTGCGATTCAAAGGCATCGTTTAACCTTTGAATGACGGCGTGGCCTTCGACATACTCCAATACTTTGCCGAAGCTTCCCTCTCTTTGTTTTATCTGTTCCGGTGTAAATGGTTTTTCTAAAAGTTCTCTATTCATGGGTTATCCTCCTCATAAGTTAAATTGATCGCGCATAAACGCAAAAAGCCCAACCGATAGAGTACTGGCTGGGCTTGGTTGATGTTATTGACGGACAGAGATCCGTCTATGCCATTACATTATAGTGATATGAAAAACCTCCTTTCTTTTCGGTATATTTTGAGAATAGGGTGGGGGGGCTATAAAAACCCAAATGGATTAATCCCTCTACTTCATTATATGGTAGCCAGAGGCAATTAATATTTGATAAAATTATTTTATGACAATGATAATGAGAGTGGTGCTTATATATCCGAGAGGGAATTTATATGTGGTCGACCATGATGGGATTAAGCTTTAATTTATTACTTTTTCGAAGATGTTAAAAAGATAAGCACATGAAATGATATAAATTAAATATTAGTAGATGTTAAAACAGATGATACCCATTCAAAGCATTCATAGAAAAAAGTATAATATTAGTATCTGATTTTTTTTAAGATCCTAGTATTGGATTTATTTCAGTGAATTTATAAACTGAATCCCCATTTTTCAGTGATTCATTTATAATTGGACTGAATTTATCAGCTAAATTATATCCACCTGAATTGATCAAAGAAAAGGTATTTTCGGAAATAATCAAATCGCCATAG
>JBHPCX010000047.1:0-27686 GCA_042573485.1 Thermodesulfobacteriota bacterium
GTAGAATATTTTCATCTGAAGTGCTGTATCCCGAGAGGAAAGTATTTTGCAGTGATCCTTCATCTTCTATTATTTTTTTTGCGCCCAGCATCATGTAAACCACATCATCCCCGGTTGTAAAGCGGTGTTTGAATCCATTAAAACTTTTCATTAAATCTTTTTCGGTTATATTCATGAGAAAGCTGTATGGGGAAGGAGACATTATTTCCAGTACTGTTGAAACACTTTTTAATATCTGCACTACCCTCCCATAGGCAAGAGAAGATGCAATAAGACCAACCAGTTCCCTGTCCCGAAGGTCATCATAGTTATAAAGGAATTCAAGAGGATCAGGGTGGACAAATCTTCTTTTATTATAATAGGCGTAGAGCTCATCGAGTTTTTCTTTAAGGTTGGTTTCCGCCCTGTTTTTTATCATATTTTACAGCTTTCTGCCAAACTCGAGGCTTTGCCTGTTAATACTCAGGCCCAGGTCATCCTGTATCATGTCATATTGTGTTTCCCGGAATGGCAGATATATAAGTGTAATATCTTTAATTTCAAAGTTGATCTCAGGGATGTAGGGCATGATATTTTTTTTCGTTATAGCAGAGGACGCGAGTATCATTTTTAATGACTGAACAGCTTCTGAAAGTGGCAGAGTAATGGGGTAATAACCTTTTTCAGGAATTGATTCACTTTCATCAAATTCCCCCTGCATAAGTGTTAATTGTCTTGCCAAATTAAGAAACATTTTAGGCCTTATTTTAAATGCGGGGCTCCAGAAATTCATAGGCATAGTTTCATGCCTGTCACTTAACATTACCGGTTGGTTGGTTATTTTAATATAGTCCGCGAAGGACTCGATATTCACTCCATTTGTTTCCGCTGTAATTTTCCAGAAGGGTATATATACAGAATTATCATTTTCCCCTTCCCCTGCCATTATTATCTTGACCTGAGAATACTTTTTCCCCCGTGCTTCCCACGCGGTAGAGCAGTTATTACAGGTAAGGACCACACTGTCTCTGTCGCCGTTCAGGTTCCAGCCGCACTGAGGGCAAAGGGTTGGTAAAAAGGATAAGGTTTCCGGAAATTTATTTATCATAAGATTTTCAAGACCTTCAAAGCCTTCTCTGTATTCAGCGACAGCCCTGTTAAGGACGGCATCAAAGAGCTGGTTATCCTTTAAGTAGATCGGCAGGTACATAATACTCATAGTTTCCCCGATAAAGGCCCTGTGCAATATCTCTTGAGCATTTGAACCTGATGATAGCTTTGAGGCTTTTGTGAGAATATCAACGGCCTTAAGGGAGAATTTCAGATATCTGCCGGGAGTTTCACCTGTTGCAAACCGGGCCGTCATGGCCTGTGGTCTGAGCCCAAGAGAGGCAGGAATGCCCTTTAAATTAGATCCTGCCTGAGTTATATCAAGAATTTTATGACCTATCTTTGTTTCGCTGCAAAAAAAGACACTCCCTCTAAATCGAAGATAGGGAACATATATAATTGTTCTATCAGGAGCCTTATTAGGTAAAACATATCGGAAATAGCTTGGCGTATAAAGGAAGTTCTTTACATCACAATAGGGGCATTCCAGCAGTCGATCAGTTTCTGTAATGGTTAGAGGGGCACCGCATTGAGGGCACTCCTGTTCGATTGCAAATCCCATCTTTAACCCAGCTTTTCTCCGCATTGATTGCAGAAGGAAGCTCCTGGCATGTTTTCAGTTGAACACCGGGGACATTTTCTGGGAACGGGTTTTTCATCCGCGGGATGTCCGCATTTAGGGCAGAACCTCGCGTTTGGCGGAAGATTTTTCCCGCAGTTCGTGCACTGGCTGAAGACAACCTGCTGGTGTCCGCATAAAGGACAGAATCTTGAATCTTTGGGTATGGAATTTCCACAATCCGGACACTGGATGCCCTGTTGAACGGGCGCGGGGGTAGCAGCATCCTGTTTGGGTTTTAATGATTCCGAAAACATAGCAGGCATCATAAATCCCAGTCCCATACCCAGTCCTGAACCGGCTTCACCGGTTGATTCCGAGGCCTTTTCCATGGCCATTGCCGCCTTCATCTTTACCAGTTTATCCAGATCATCGAATACACCCATCCGGCTTTTATCATCAATTGCCTTCTGTACTTCAGGCGGCGGTGTTATGGAAGTAATATAGATTTGATTCAGGCCTAATCCGAATTTTGTAAAATCTTTCTGGAGGCGTTTTTCAAGGCCTTCAGACAGTTCATCATACTGTCCAGGCAGATTCAGAATACTATCCAGGTGTTCACCAAGGTAGTCATTAAACCTGGAAACAATTACTCTTTTCAAGTAGTCGCTGATTTCCTGAGTTGTAAACATCCCCATTGTACCGACAAGGCTGTTAATAAAAAGGAGAGGCTGGATGATCTGAATGTTAAATACTCCATGGGCTCTAAGCCGTATCAATCCAAGTTCAGAATCCTTAAAGGCAACCGGGTCTCTTGTGCCCCATTTTAGGTTTGGGAATATCTTGAGGTTGGCCATGTAGACTTCAGCACGGAGAGGGCTGTTCATTGCCCATGGAATAGCAAGGATCTTTGTAAGTACTGGGATGTTGCCTGTTTTCAGAGTATGCCTTCCCGGACCAAAGGCTTCAACAGCCTTCCCCTTGTAAAACATAACCGCTGCCTGGCTTTCCCTGACAATAAGCTGAGCACCGAATTTAATTTCACCTGAGCCTTTTTCAGGAATCCTGTGGACCAGTTCTTTGCCTGTTTCATCAAACCATTCGATTACTTCCAGAAAGATTAGATTATCAGTTCCCATTTTCAACCCCTTTTTGTTTTGAAAAATTCTATGTTAATCTTTTTTCATGAACCAATATGCCTTGATTTTTACATTGTCATGTCTGCCATGTCAATTATTGTCTCGGGATTCTGAGCAGGTGGGGTATAAAACCCCACCCTACACCCTAAAAAGGAGCATTAATGTAGGGTCGGGATTCTTGTCGCGTCATAGCTGAAAGCAACGGCGGAAGCTTCATGCGAAGGAGGATATTCCCGACCGATAAAAAAGTCAAAAAGTCGGGAAAGTAGAAATAAATCATGAATTTAAGATTTCCCTCTCTGTTTCATGGGCGTATAATCTCTTTCTTTCAATCCTGTATAGATTTGTCTTGGCCGTTGAAGCTTCCAGTCAGGGTCCTCTATGCTTTCTTTCCACTGGGCAATCCAGCCAGGGAGCCTCCCTATGGCAAACATAACAGTGAACATGTTAATTGGAATCCCGATTGCCCTCAAGGCAATTCCGGTATAAAAGTCAACATTGGGATATAAATTATGATCAATAAAATAAGGATCTTTCCTGGCTACTTCTTCGAGCTCCATCGCAATCTCAAGAAGGGGATCTTTTATGTGAAATTTTTTCAGGATCTTGTGGCACCACTTTTTCATAATACGTGCCCTTGGATCATAGGTTTTATATACCCTGTGCCCAAAACCCATTAGCCTGAAGGGATCATTTCTGTCTCTCGCTCTTGCGACAAAAGGTTTAACATCACCACCCTTTTCATATATTTCACTGAGCATCTCAATTACAGCCTGGTTTGCTCCCCCGTGAAGAGGCCCCCAGAGGGCACTAATACCGGCTGAAATAGCTGCATAGAGGTTCACTTTAGCGCTTCCAACAAGTCGCACCCCAGCGGTAGAGCAGTTTTGCTCATGATCCGCGTGAAGTATCCAGAAAACGTTCAGTGCTGTAACAATATCCTTATCCATTTCATAGGGACGCACCGGTGTCTCAAACATCATATTCAGGAAATTTTCAGCATATGAAAATTCATGTCTGGGATACACAACTTTGTGCCCCCTTGATATCTTGTAGGACATTGCCGCCATTGTTCGCAACTTTGAAAGAAGTCTTGTTACAGTAATGTTTACTTCCTCTTCCTCCGATCGCTCCGGGATTTCGGGATAAAACGCCCTCAACGCGTTTACCATTGATGAGAGTATTCCCATAGGGTGGCTGCTTCGGGGAAAGTTGTCGAAAAAATGTCTCATGTCTTCATGAACAAGTGAGTGGTCGTTGAGCAGCACAGAAAAATTGGTGAGTTCAGTCTGGGTAGGAAGTCTGTCATTGATAAGCAGATATGATGTTTCAACAAAGGAGGATTTTTCCGCGAGCTGTTCGATTGGGATACCCCGATACCTTAATATTCCTTTTTCACCGTCCATAAAGGTTATGGCACTCCTGCAGCTTCCCGTGTTGGCATAACCTGGATCAAATGTAATCAGGCCGGTAGATTGACGAAGTTTAGCAATGTCAATGGCCTTTTCTCCTTCTGATCCTACTATAATAGGAAGTTCATAATTATTTCCATCAATTGTCAGTGTCGCTTTATCTTCCATTAATTTTTTCTCCTGTTTTTTTATTGAACCTTGAGGAATGTCTTCTTTGCGGTAGTAAGTTTAATAATAACAATTAATTATCAGATTTCCACTTTTTTTTAGTAATTTCACTTAAGGAAGTAATATTTATGAGAGTGCGTCCTGAAAAGTGTCTGACCCTGCCCTGAAAAATGATTCTTTGTCGTTTTTAAACCGATAGAAGACTATAGTATTTTTTCAGCAGTCGGCCGCTCTATTTCCAGCTAATAAAAGAGTCCAAGAAGCAACCTGGAAAATAAAAAGAGGAGAAGAGCCGCACTCATCACTGAAAAAGATGTTTTAATGATATAGCTGTAACTACCGCCTATCCCGGCTTTAAAAAAATCCCTTGTTACCATGAAACAAAGATGAACGGGAGAGAGCATCATTCCCATGTACCCGAAAGTATATGCAAGAGCAGCATAGGACACATATGTGAACATGTCATCTGCCGGGAAAAGCGGAATAATGAGGGGGAAGGAGGTTCCTACAAAACCCACAGCTATCCCCAGGATAAAGCCGGAGAAGAAGGGCAATATCAATATAAGGAGAATCACAGGTATCCCGTAGGTCATCAATTCATTTCTTATATCCATAACCGCCCCTGAATCTGCCATGACTCCCTTAAAAAGCATTATGGAGATTATAAGAAGAATCATTATAAGATTTGATTTTCCAAAGGTAGCAGTAATAAGACCTGAAGGTGCAATTTTGTTAACATAACAGACCCAGAGAATAGATGCCACCAATCCTATAATAACCGGGGCAAGGTTTGGCAGTTTTATATCTATAAATATTTCTGTCAGGATCTTTTCCACTCCGGTTATAAATGCGATAGAAAAAATGATGATAAGAATTGGTAACATTTCATACACAAATGCTGAAATACCGGGCCATGAAAAGTGACCTTCTGTTTTCCTGTCAGATTTTTCCATGGGTTTTAAAATAAAGAATATACCTGCAAAGATGGAAAGCAAAGTCATTGGGGCCATAACAGCCATATATAACCAGGCATCAATATCAAGCAGAGCTATTGCAAGGATAACTCCCGGATAAATCGGCCACCAGAATTCCCAAATATGTCTGAACCAGTAATTAAGCGCGGTTTTATTTTCCGGAGTGGCAGGTATCTTTGAAAGTGACTCCTCAACCATTGGAGCTGAAAAAAGTGCTCCTCCGGGCATGGGTAAAAGTCCAATAAGGGAGGACATTACGGTCCCTACTATTCGGGCATCTTTTGCTAGACAGGCAAAACTGTTTACCAGTCTTTTCATGTGACCGCTTTTTTCCATTATTCCGCTCATGAGCATTATCAGCCACACAATAATGGCCAGACTGATTGTCTGATGGTCGGTAATACTGTCATATAAGCTAAACAATAAATCAGAAGGTGGAACCCCCATCAATAAACCAAGACCTATGGACCCGGCAAGCAGAGAAAGTGAAAGGTGAAGCCCAAGCCTGTTCAGCAAAAGAATCGCGGTAAAGATAATAATTATTATAAATAAAACAGGAATTTTATTCTCCATATAAAAAGGGCCTGTTATTGATTCGCGCAGGCCCTTTTTTAGCTCTATATATTTTTAAGGGTTTCTACCACCCAATAGACAGATATTTATGAATTGATTCCGAAGCGAGTCTTCCTGCCCCCATGGCCAGAATTACTGTGGCAGAACCGGTGACTATGTCACCGCCGGCCCATACACCTTTTTTGGATGTTTTTCCGGTTTCGGGATCAGCTATTATATATCCCCATTCATTAAGATCAAGTCCTTCTGTTGACTGGGTCAACAGAGGATTAGCTCCTGATCCGACTGAGATAACAGCAAGATCACATTCAAGCTTGAATTTCGATCCATCTATTGGAACAGGTCTGCGGCGGCCTGAATCATCAGGTTCGCCAAGTTCCATTTTTATACATTCCATTCCTGTGACGCGACCATTCTCATCACCTGTAAACCTTAAAGGAGCGGTAAGCAAATAGAATTCTATTCCTTCCTCTTCCGCATGATGTATTTCTGCAGCCCTCGCGGGCATCTCTTCTCTTGATCTTCGGTATACAATTCTGACATTGTCCGCACCCAGGCGCATCGCTGTTCTTGCAGAATCCATGGCGACGTTTCCGGCACCAAATACAGCTACATTTTTTCCCTTAACAATGGGTGTATCATATTCAGGAAAAAGATAGGCCTTCATAAGGTTTGACCTGGTAAGATACTCATTTGCTGAATATATACCAATGAGATTTTCACCGGGTATGCCCAGGAAACTGGGAAGCCCTGCGCCAACGCCAAGATATATAGCATCATAACCCTGTTCAAACAGTTCATCCAGTTCAACTGTCCTGCCGATTACCGCATTACACTCAAGCGTGGCTCCCAGCCTTTCCAGAAAGTTGACTTCTGAAAAAACAATCTCCTTTGGGAGTCTGAATTCAGGTATGCCGTAAACAAGCACTCCGCCTGGCTTGTGGAATGCCTCGAAAATGGTTACATCATGGCCTTTAAGTAATAAATCCCCGGCTACAGTAAGTCCCGACGGACCTGATCCAACTACAGCAACTTTTTTACCCGTAGGTTCATCCTTTGGCGGAAGTTCTCCCTTTCCGTGTTCTCTTTCAAGGTCTGCTGCAAAACGTTCAAGGTTGCCTATAGCAACGGCCTCGCCTTTTTTGCTGAGGATGCATAATCCTTCACATTGTATTTCCTGGGGGCACACCCTTCCACAGACAGCAGGAAGAGCATTTTTTGTCCAGATATGACGGATGGATTCTGTGAATTTTTTGTTTTTTAATAACTGTATAAAACCTGGAATGTCTACAGAAACGGGGCATCCATTCACGCAGGAAGGTTTTTTACACTGGATGCATCTTGAGGCTTCCTTTACAGCTGCTTCCTCTGTGTATCCAAGGGGAACTTCTTCAAAATTTCTTCTCCGCACTTCGGCTTTTTGTTCCGGCATCGGCTGCCGTGGTATTTTCTCTTTTTTCGCTTTAGCTTCTACCATACTATCCTCCATAACACGTGCTACCCACTTTATTTATTCATCTGCTATTTTACATTCAGATGCATATTTTTCATTTGCTTCACATTCTTCCACTGTGTACGCCTGTAACCGCTGGGTCAACTCATCAAAGTCCACCTTGCTTCCATCAAACTCGGGACCGTCAACACAGGCGAACTTTGTCTCATCACCGACACTGACCCTGCAGCACCCGCACATGCCTGTACCGTCAACCATGATTGCATTAAGACTTACCATAGTCTTTACTTTATATTCGTCTGTAACCTTACAGACAAATTTCATCATGGGTACAGGGCCGATACCTACTACAAGCTTTACGACTTCTTCTTCCAATTTTTCCTTAAGTACATCGGTAACGAAACCATGATGCCCGTATGATCCGTCATCTGTACATACATAGAGTTCATTTGATGCCTCTTTCATTTTATCTTCAAGAATCAACAGGTCTTTGGTCCGGGCTCCTATAATTGCTATTACACGGTTTCCCATTTCCTTAAGAGCTCTTGTTATTGGATGCATTACCGCGACACCTGTCCCTCCCCCGACACAAACCACAGTTCCCAGTTTTTCAAGGTGGGTCGGCTTACCAAGGGGACCTATTACATCCTGAAAGTGATCTCCCACCTGGAGTGTTTTAAAAAGTGACGTGGATTTTCCTACAACCTGATAAATGATTGTTATTGTCCCTTTCTTCGGATCAGCATCCGCCATGGTGAGAGGGATCCTTTCGCCGGTTTCATTGGCTTTCAATATGACAAACTGGCCGGGTTTAGCCTTTTTTGCTATTAAAGGCGCACTTATTTCATTAAGAACTACAGTGCCATCCGCCATTTCCCGACGTTTAAGTATTTTGAACATCATTCTCCTCCATTAATAGAATCCAAATTTTAACACGACTAACATTTGAAACTTTTTATGTCAAAATAAAAAAACCTAAACAAATTAAAGCATATTAAAATAGTTTGGTTCAGCTTTTTAATTGTATAATTTATTATTAATATCAATATTTTATATATTTTTTGTGCATGAGGAATCAATCCCATATATTCCAGTTGGAATTAACATGAAAGAAGAAAAAACTAGGGGTGAAAAAGTCTTTCATCGTAACTGGATTCTATCGCTTTGATCAGACTGGTGAGTGTTTGGTTTACCGGTGTGGGGATGGCCAAGTTTTTCCCTTCTCTGCAGATCGCACCATTTATAAAGTCTATTTCAGTATTCCTTTTGTTGAGAACATCCTGCAGCATTGACGCGATATTACCTGATGTATCACGGCATACTTCAAGAACTTTTCCAAAGGGATCATCATATGGAAGATTGATATTTTTGGCCTTTGATACAGACACTGCTTCTTCAACAGCATGTTTCATTATACTGAAGCTGTCCTCATATTCAGGCAGTCTTCCGTTTTTCAGCCCTGTTATGGCTGTGAGCGCGTTTATACCCGCATTGATAATCAGTTTGCCCCAGATTAAATCATCCACATTATCCGTGGAGCTTGCTGAAAACCCGGCATTATTCAGGGCTTCAACAATAATATTAAGGGGATCCCCAAGATCCTTTTGCGGCCCTAAAATAGTATTTCCTTTCCCTGCGTGCCTTATTTTACCCTCTCCCAGGGATGTTGCGCCTTCTGAAGTGATGCCTCCTATTACCCTGTTATCACTAAATATATTCTTCAGTATTTCAACATTACCGAGCCCGTTCTGAAGAGTGACAACAAGGGTATTTTCAGTGATAACATCCTTAACCGATTCTGCTGCTTCTCCTGTCTTGCCCGATTTTACACAGATAAAAATGAAATCAGGCCTCATATCTGATGGCTTGGATAAAACAGGTACACCGGCAGTATAATTTCCTGAGATTCCCTGAACAATTATACCCTGCCTGGCTATTTTATCCGCTCTTTTACTATTATGATCCAGCAGTGTAACATCATACCCCGCGATTAGAAGGCGTGCCGAAAAAAGGCAGCCCATGGCACCGGGACCGACTATAAGAATCTTCATGATATTTCTCCTAAATTTTATCAGCTTCCTCCTGATCCATTTTGAATACATGTTCCGGTCCGGGGAACATCCCGTTTTCAACTTCGGTTTTATACCGGGTGAGGGCTTCTTTTATCATGGGAGCCAGTTTCAAATACTGTTTAACAAATTTTGGTGTGAACCTTTCATAAAGACCCAGCAGGTCATGATAAACGAGAACCTGTCCGTCACAATCCTTTCCGGCTCCGATACCAATAGTTGGGATCTTCAACTCCCCTGTGATACGGGCTGCCAGGGAATCGGGTATACATTCAAAAACGATCATGAAAGCTCCTGCTTCTTCAAGATCCATCGCTGATTCAAGTAGTTTTCTAGCGCTTTCAGCATCCTTTCCCTGCACCTTGTAGCCGCTCAGCATGGTTGCAGTTTGGGGAGTAAGACCGATATGCCCGCACACGGGTATTCCTGCCTTTACAATTGCCTTTACTGTCGGAGCCATGGCACTGCCTCCCTCCAGCTTGACACTGTCACAATGAGCCTCTTTTAAAAATCTTCCAGCATTTTCTATAGCCCGCTCAATACTCGACTGATATGACATGAACGGCATATCTCCAATAAGAAAACTATTTTTAACTCCTCGGCTGACTGCCTTGCAATGGTGGATCATTTCATCCATTGTTACAGGAACAGTTGAATTATAGCCCAGCATGACATTTCCCAGAGAGTCACCGACCAGTGTTGTATCAATACCTGCCTGATCAACAAGAGTAGCGGCTGAGTAGTCGTATGCTGTCATCATTGTAATCTTTTGACCATTGTTTTTTTTCTCCTGAAGCCTGGCCAGTGTGACTTTTTCACTGTTCATATGTTTCCTCCTTTAGTGTCTGGTTGCCGCCGGACTGTACACATTAAAAAGGGGGACCTTATCTAATGCAAGGACCCCCTGAAATAGCTTGGAATGAGTATACGGCATGAGACAGCATTCAGTTTGACTCATCCGTCCCGGTCATCCGTCCATGGAGATCCAGGCGGCAATACCTGAAAAATAAATCTTTTGCCATTTATAATAATCTAAGGCTTAATGTCTCCTATTGAGATCACCATACCTCATAAAAGCTAATAATAATATGATTGAACATATGATGTCAACATTGGTTAACATACAATTAAATTTAACCTTGACATTAATTGAAATTATTAGGATTCTAGCTAAAATCCATTCATAAGATATAGTTACAGATCATTGTAATACCGGATAGATTTTATACTATATAAGTTTGCATACTGAAAAGGGAAATTAGAGTTGCTTGCTTTTCACCTTTTCATTACTGAATAGAATAAGCGTTCAAACCAGGCAAATTATATTTAAAACTAAAGGAGGTAGTAACATGTCAGATTTATCAACGTTATTGGCCGATCTCAAGGAACAGGAAGCTCTGGATCTGGTTAAAAAGACGCTGGATGAGGGCGGAGATCCCATGGCGATTCTTGCTAATGCCAGGGAAGGTATGAAGATTGTAGGTGAAAGGTTTGGAAATGAAACGTATTTTATCCCTGACCTTATTTATTCAGGTGAAATACTCAAAGGTATAGCTGCCCTGGTTGAGCCCCATATAAAAGATTCCGGTGCTGAAACAGAAAAACTTGGTAAGGTCATTATAGCTACAGTTGCCGGTGATATTCATGACATAGGAAAAGACCTTGTTGTCTTCATGCTTGATATAAGCGGGTTTGAAGTTTTCGATCTTGGTATTGATGTCCCTGTACAGACGATTGTTGACAAGATTAAGGAAACAGGTGCAACTGTCGTGGGCCTCAGCGGATTCCTCACCCTTGCCTTTGATGCAATGAAGCAAACAATTGACGCAATTAAAGAAGCCGGCCTGAGAGATAATGTAAAAGTCATGATCGGTGGCGGTCAGATTGATGAGGAAGTTAAAAAATACACCGGAGCAGATGCCTATGGTAAAGATGCCATGGCCGCTGTAACGCTGTCTAAAGAGTGGCTGTGCTAGATTAATTTTATATGTCTCAAAAAGCAGTAAAAATAATCGCATGTGCTTCAGTAATTGAAGAGATGCTGCCTTTTTTACCTGCGGACATTGATTATAAAGAAGTGGAATCCGGGCTTCATACCAATTCCGAAAAGCTCAGAAATACTATTCAGACAATAATTGATGATTCCTCTGAGGAATTTGAAAATATTGTACTTGGTTTTGGCCTTTGTTCCATGGCGGCAGTTGGTCTTAAGGCATCCCATAGCAGGCTTATAATCCCCCGTGTTGATGACTGTATCGGACTTTTTTTGGGGTCCCAGGAATCATATAAAAAGCAGGTTGAAAAGGAACACGGGACCTATTTTTTATCGAAAGGTTGGATAGACGCCGGTGTGACCCTGATTGAAGAATTCAAACAGTTTGAAGAGCGGATGGGGAAAGAAGCCGCTGATATAGTCAGGGAAAGAATGCTTAAAGGGTATACACGGCTGGCATTTATAGATATGGGACATAAAAATCAGGGCCGATACAGGGCCTTTTCAAAAAAGGCCGCTGATGAACTCGGGTTGCGTTTTGATGAAATAAAAGGAACTGCCCGGTTAATTAAGAAGATGATATTTGGGCCATGGGATGAAAAAAATTTTATAATTGTACCACCCGGCAAAAGAATCTCTTTTGGTGATTTCAAGGCTGACCAGAAAGCCTCATTACAGCAGAATGATTGTGACGGATAGGTTGCAGTTTTTAAAAATTCAAGGGGGAGCGGGTCATTTCATTAATTACTCGATCCTCCTTTTTAGCTTTAATGGATACACAGGTCAAATCAGATGGCTGTACTCAGAAAATATAAAATATTGTTTAATCCCATAGGAAAGACAGTTGATGTCCTGTCAGGGACCAGTATCCTTGAAGCAGCGCGCCTTGCCGGTATTAATTTAACTGCTGTATGCGGAGGAAATGGCAGTTGCGGGCAATGCCGTGTAATTATCAGTGAAGGCGAAGTATCCCCTCCCAAATCCAATGAAGAGAACTTTCTCACTCATGATGATATTAATAGCGGATATAGACTTGCTTGCAGCACCTTCCCCAAAAGTAACATAAAGGTACATATTCCTGGAAAATCATTACTGACTGAAATGAAACTCCAAATTGATGGAGAAAGAGTTGATGTTCAGATTGACCCCCTAATTCAGGCCTTTGACATAGCGCTGGATAAGCCCGCCCTTGAAAATCCGGTTGCTGATCTGGACAGTGTTCTGGGCGTGTTAAAAGGTGCTCATAATATTGAAAAACTTTCAGCTGATGTGATGGCTGTAAAACAATTGTCACCACTTTTGAGAGAGAACAACTGGGAGGTATCAGTCTTTATAAGGCATGATGAAATAATAGGCTTTTGGCGGAAGGGGGCTTTACCTGTTGGGTTTGCCGTTGATATGGGAACAACAAAAATAGCCGCCTATCTAATGGATTTAACAACCGGTAAAGAACTGGCCAGCACAGGTGCAATTAATCCCCAGACTGTTTACGGGGACGATGTGATGAGCCGCCTGGATATTGCCATCAATGGTGGTGATTCAACTGAGAGCGGTATAACAAAGCTATCAAAGATAGTGCGTGATCTCTTTAATGAGATGATAGATGGTCTTACTGCAGAGGCAGATATTACAAAATATCAGGTGGCAGATATTTGTATTGTAGGTAATACCGCCATGACTCATCTGTTTCTTGAACTGCCGGTAAAGCAGTTGGCGAGTTCGCCTTATGTTGCAGCCAGCAATACTGCCATTGATGTAAAGGCAAGGGACCTTAATCTTTCAGCATGCCCTGGGGCATATGTCCATATCTTACCGGGAATAGGGGGCTTTGTAGGTGCTGATCACGTTTCCATGATACTCGCTTCAGGCATCGACTTGAAAAAAAAGATAACCCTTGGTCTTGATATAGGTACAAATACGGAAATAGTACTAAGTAATCCGGCCGATAACAGTCTCGTTTCCCTTTCCTGTCCGTCAGGGCCGGCCTTTGAGGGTGCCCATGTGACTGATGGTATGAGAGCTGCCAATGGTGCTATTGAGTCAGTCAAATTGACAGAAGATGGAGTTGAATATAAAACCATAGGGAACGACCCGGCTATCGGGCTTTGCGGATCAGGTATAATCGATGTTGTCGCAGAACTTTACAGATGGAATATTATTAACGACAGGGGAAGGTTTAATATAGATAACAAAAGGGTAACTCAGGGAAAATACGGGTCTGAATTTATCCTTGTTGACAGTGATAACGGGGGCAGTAACATAGTCATTTCACAGAAAGACATAGCTGAAATACAGCTTGCGAAGGGAGCGATCAAGGCCGGGATAGAAGCTCTTATGGAAGTATGTAACATAACAGAAGATATGATTGAGGAAGTTATTATAGCGGGTGCCTTTGGCTCATATATTGATCTCATTAACGCTGTTGATATCGGTCTTTTGCCTTCATTCCCGAATGCCAGGTATATACAGGTGGGAAACAGCGCCGGTGTTGGAGCTAAAATGGTACTTGTTTCACAAAGGTTGAGGCAGCGTGCCCAGAGCATTTCAGCGAAAACCAGGTATCTGGAACTGACAACCCATGCCAGTTTTAACAGAAGATTTGCTCAAGGCATGAGATTTCCGCTGGAAAAACAGGTTATCAGTAATAATGAATAATAAAAGAGGAAAGGAATAGTAATATGATAATTATTGGTGAAAAAATTAACGGTACAAGAAAACGGGTCAAAGAAGCGATCGCAGCCAAAGACACTGATTTTATTAAAGACCTGGCAATGAGGCAGGTAAATGCGGGCGTGGACTTCCTGGATGTCAATGCCGGGACATCACCTGAAAAAGAACCGGATGATATGATCTGGCTGATAAACACTGTTCAGGAAGTGACAGACGCAACACTTTGCCTTGACTCTGCCAATCCCGAAGCACTTAAAGCCGGACTTACTGTTGTAAAGAAAACCCCCATGATAAATTCTTTAAGTGGAGAAAAAATCCGTGTTGACGGAGTGCTTCCTTTAGCTTGTGAACATAAGACAGAACTGATTGTTCTAACATGTGATGACGAAGGTATTCCTACGACTGTTGAAAAGAGGATGGAGATTTTGAGAGAACTCATTAAAATGACCCGTGAGGGTGGTTTGCCGGATAATAAGCTTCACATTGATCCCCTTGTAGGAACGATTTCAACTGATACCGAAAGCGGCAATATTGCCTTTGAGTCTATGAGGCAGATACTTGAAGAATACCCTGAGGTTCATATAACAGGCGGGTTGAGTAATATTTCCTTTGGTTTACCCGCAAGGTCAATTGTAAACCAGGCATTTGCCGTTCTGGCCATTGCAGCCGGCATGGACAGTGCAATTGTAGACCCCGAAAATGCTGATCTCAAAAGTATTATTTATGCCGCGGATGTTGTGCTGGGTAAAGACAGGTTTTGTATGAATTTTACAAAAGGATTCAGGGCGGGAATCATCGGGAAAAAGAAATAATTTATATTTTGTGATATCATTTTAAAATACACATTAACAAAAAAGTTGTTTATAAATGGTTAATTAGAAATCAGGTGTCTATGTATCGAGGTGTTAATGGCTGAAAATAAAATTAAAAATCGAGTGTTAATTGCAAAACCGGGTTTGGACGGTCATGATCGAGGTGCAAAAATCATTGCCAGGGCATTGAGAGATAATGAGTTTGAAGTGATATACACCGGAATCAGGCAGTCTCCCCAGGAGATAGTATCAGCAGCTTTGCAGGAAGATGTTGCCGTAATAGGACTTTCTTCACTCTCAGGGGCCCATCTGCGTCTTTTTACCGCTGTTATTGATGAGTTAAAAAAGGCTGATGCCGGGGATATTAAAGTTCTTGGTGGAGGTATCATCCCGGATGAAGACATCGCTGCACTTAAACAGGCGGGAGTAGCTGAAGTCTTTACGCCCGGGGCCCCATTGTCTGAAATAGTAACGGCATTTAAAAAGGCATGTGATGATTTTTACGGACGGAATAATCCATGACCGGATACTGATGTGATTTATAATCAACAGTAAAAAGTCAATCGATTGACCTCGAAGGAGCATATAAATAATGGGAAAAGATGAGAAAGTAAAGGACTGGGAAGAAAAAGAACTCGCGAAGAGTACAGGAAGATTCCCTGAGCGTAAAAATCCTTTTACAAACCACGGACAGGATGAAATACCAAGGATCCTGTTTCCTGAAAATATAGATGAAAGTTATGTCGACAATATAGGTTTTCCGGGCAGGTACCCGTTCACCCGGGGTGTTCAACCGACAATGTATCGAGGCCGACTGTGGACGATGCGCCAGTATGCCGGATTTTCAACCGCAAAGGAGACAAACAACAGGTTTAGATATCTTCTCGATCACGGCACCACCGGGCTTTCTATAGCTTTTGATCTGCCGACACAGATCGGTTATGACTCTGATGACCCCATGAGTATCGGTGAGGTGGGGAAGGTTGGTGTGGCCATCGATTCTCTAAAGGATATGGAAGTACTTTTTAAGGGGATACCTCTGGATAAGATTTCCACGTCAATGACGATTAATTCACCTGCCGCTGTTCTTCTCGCGATGTATATAGCCCTTGGTGAAAAGCAGGGAGTAAAACCGGAACAGTTAAAAGGAACCATTCAGAACGATGTACTCAAAGAGTATGTTGCGAGAGGCACCTATATATTCCCCCCCAAGCCCAGCTTGCGGATAATAACTGATATTTTTCAATACTGCAGCCGGCATCTTCCTTCATTTAATACAATATCCATATCCGGCTACCATATAAGGGAGGCAGGATCTACAGCTGTGGAAGAGGTCGCGTTTACTCTTGCCAACGCGTGCGCCTATGTTCAGGCCGCAATCGATGCGGGCCTGGAGATTGACACCTTCGCTAGAAGGCTTGCCTTTTTCTTTAATGCTTCATCGAATATCCTGGAGGAAGTGGCAAAATTCCGCGCGGCGAGGAGATTATGGGCAAGGGTTATGAAGAATCGTTTTGGTGCAAAGAATCCCGCCAGTCAGATGATGCGCTTTCATACACAGACCGCGGGAAATACTCTCACGGCTCAGCAGGTGGACAATAACATTGTCAGGGTGACAATACAGGCCCTTGCCGCCGTATTAGGCGGAACACAGTCTCTGCATACTAATTCAAAGGACGAGGCACTGGCGCTCCCGACAGAAGATTCTGTTAGAACAGCCCTTCGTACCCAGCAGATAATAGCCCATGAATCGGGTGTGGCAGATACAATTGATCCCCTGGCGGGCTCATATTATATTGAAAACCTGACTGACAGGATTGAGCAAAAGGCTCTTGATCTTATGGAACAGGTTGAAAAACAGGGCGGAGTCGTAGCCAGCATTGAAAAAGGTTTTATTCAAAGATACATTGAAAACTCGGCCTATGAATACCAGAAGGAAATAGAAAGGGAAGAACGTATTATCGTCGGTGTTAACAAATACCAGGTTGAAGAGAAAACGAAACCGCCCGTCTTAAAAATTGATCCTGAAGTCGAAAGTACCCAGGTAAAAAACCTGGAACAGTTAAAGAGAGACAGAGATGATGGAAAGATAGGCGAATCACTTAACATGCTAAGGGAAGCGGCAGAGAGTGAAACTAACCTTATGCCGCCTATTTTATCGGCAGTCAGGGAATATGCTACGCTTGGAGAGATATGCGGTGTGCTCAGGGATGTTTTTGGTGAATATAGATACAGGGGGTAAATGTGATAAAAAAAATTGATCATCTTGGTATAGCGGTAACTTCCATTGAAAAGGCCAGAGATTTTTTTGAAAATACACTTGGACTGACCTGTGAAGGCGTTGAAACAGTGGAGTCCCAGAAGGTAAAAACAGCTTTTTTTACAGTAGGTGAAACACATATTGAGCTGCTTGAGCCGACTTCAGAGGATAGTGCTGTCGCGAAATATCTTGCAAAAAATGGCGAGGGTCTGCACCATATTGCTTTTCAGACTGATAGTGTTGAAGAACAATTAACACAGGCGGAAAAGTGCGGCTGCAATTTGATAAACAAAACACCGGTTAACGGCGCGGGAGGAAAGAAAGTGGCATTCCTCCATCCAAAGTCAACCTGCGGAGTATTGACAGAATTCTGCATAAAAGAGGAAGAGTAATCAGGTCCTGCTATGACAGATAAATTAGATGAATTAAAAAAACTTCGGGAACAGGCAGCCCTTGGCGGAGGCACCGAACGAATCCAGAGGCATAAAGCAAAGGGAAAGCTGACTGCCAGGGAAAGGATAGAGCTCTTCCTTGATAAAGGAAGCTTTGAAGAGTTCGATATGTTCAAGACCCACCGGTGCCGCAACTTTGGAATGGAAGATAAGGAGATCCTGGGTGACGGTGTGGTGACAGGACATGGTACCGTGAACGGGAGGAGAGTATATCTTTTTTCCCATGACATGACAGTTTTCGGAGGCAGCCTCTCTGAAACCTTCGCGGAGAAGATCTGCAAGGTTATGGATCTCGCGATGAAAAATGGAGCACCCGTAATCGGTTTCAACGAATCAGGAGGAGCCAGGATACAGGAGGGTATTGAAAGTCTCGCGGGTTATACGGATATATTCCTGAGAAATGTCATGTGTTCCGGCGTGGTGCCCCAGATATCAGTTGTTTTCGGACCATGCGCCGGCGGTGCCGTGTACTCACCGGCGCTTACAGACTTTACTGTAATGGTCAAGGGTAACGGATATATGTTTTTAACAGGCCCGAGGGTTGTAAAGGCGGTAACACATGAAGATGTAAGTACCGAGGACCTTGGCGGAGCTTCTATACACACTGTAAAGAGCGGAGTGGCCCATCGTTCCGTCAAATCGGATGAAGAAGCCATAGAATATGTAAAAGAGATGCTCTCCTATTTTCCCCAGAGCAACAGAGAGAAACCTCCACGGATGGAAAACAGTGACCCTGATGAAAGGACTGACGATGAACTGAATCGGATCGTTCCTGAAAATCCCAGCAGGGTTTACAACATGAAAGAAGTCATCAAACGGACGGTTGACGATGGAAAATTTCTTGAGGTGCACAAAAAATATGCCCGTAACCTGATTGTTGGATTTGCCAGATATGGCGGCTTTCCCGTAGGTATAGTGGCAAATCAGCCCCGTTTTCTGGCAGGTGTCCTGGATAATGATTCTTCCGTGAAGGGCGCGAGATTTGTGAGGTTTTGCGATTGTTTTAATATTCCTATTGTTACCTTTGTGGATGTGCCTGGATTCCTTCCGGGTACCGTACAGGAGTATAACGGAGTAATAAAAAACGGCGCGAAAATTCTATATGCCTTTGCCGAGGCGACAGTGCCAAAGGTCACGGTCATTACACGAAAGGCATATGGAGGCGCGTATTGTGTTATGTCATCCAAGCACTTAAGGGGGGACATCAATTACGCGTGGCCGACAGCCGAAATTGCCGTAATGGGGGTAAAGGGCGCTGTCGAGGTGCTTTATAAAAACAATGGAAACAACGATTCCTTTCTCGCCGAAAAGGAAGAGGAATACAAGGAGCTTGTGGCAAATCCTCTTGTAGCGGCGAAACGGGGCTATATAGATGATATAATCGAACCTGCCCGGACCAGGCCGAGAATTATAAACGCGCTGAAGTTAGTTAAAGACAAGGTGGATTCAAACCCTCCCAAAAAACACGGGAATATACCGCTCTAGAAGAAATGTCTTAGTTCAATATTCAGAGAATATGGCAAAAGACCGAATTCACTTCCGATCATCATGCCTTCGGGGGATTTTCCAAATGGAATACTGATGTTTACTGAAAGGTCTGTTTCATTTGAAAGCGAGTAAACAGAATAGAATGAACACAATATCGAATGATCAGACATATTGGCAATAACTGACATGTCTCCCCTCAAGAGAGGAGTAAACTCATATCCCAGTCCGAAAGCTGTATAGTTTCTTCCCAGGTATGATATATCGTTTCCGAAAACAGTCATTATGTCAGTATATTTTTCCGGATCAGACGCCCCTTTTCCATTGTAAAAATGTTCAATCCTGATATCCAGGCTGTTCTCAAAATGCCTGTCAATGCCGATTGAGAATCCGGTGACATGATTTTTCCCCTTGATCCTGTTTCTCGACAGGTTGCCTTCTGCTCTGAGCCCTATGTGACTGAATATTTCACCCTGGATTGACGCGCCTACAGTATTATTATTATGTATTATGCCTCCTAAAACAGCCCACTCAAAATAACCGAATACTGTTGATATTCTCGCCAGGTGTGAGTCTCTCTGCCTGCTGGGCCTGTTACTCCATCCTGTGTCACTTGTTATGTCGGGGCTGTAGCCTGAAACTGATATCATGGACAGCTGGGACAGGTTCCCCAGCCTGACTTCTGTCCTTACGGCATCAACTCCTGGCTTATAAAGCCTGTAAAAGGTCTGGGCAGCGAAAGGCGCAAAAAAATCATTGGGCGAGAAAAAAAAGGTTGTGGCAAGGTTTATTGCCTGTCTTCCGGCGGTAATATCAAGGTGCCTGTTTGACCATCTCAAATTCAGCCTGTCCATTGCAAGGTGCGCGTAATTGCTGTTACTCAGGCTCCACTCAAGTGCCGCGCTCCTTTCCACATCCAGTGACAAACCGAGTTCAGGCTGGTTTGAAGTAAATTCAAAGGGAACGTATGCCTGGTACAGGTTCATTTCAAAGAAAATATCACTTGTGATCTGTGCTTCCCCTATTAAACGCAATAATCCCGAGAGATCCGCCCCGGAACGTTCAGGGAACAGTAGATCGTTATTCTGATGCCTGTAACCGTTACCGAATAACCTTGCCAGGCCGCGCAACTCTAAGTATGAATCATCCTTTTCCCGATAATAGAAGGCATCGGATAATGGTGGGGAAATGGTGAGAAAAAAAAGCGCGAAAAAGATAATAAAAATATTTCTTAAGGAAAAAATCAATCAAAGACCTCATCACTTTCTATTTTTCCGTCATGAAGTTTTATCAGCCTTTTTGCCATATTCATAACACGCTGGTCATGGGTTGAAAAAAGAAATGTTATACCTGATTCGGTATTAAGCTTGACCATAAGCTCCAGCAGGGAATCGGCAGTGGCGGAATCAACGTTCGCGGTCGGTTCATCCGCGAGAACAATCGCAGGCTTTGTGACGATTGCCCTGGCGATAGCTACCCTCTGCTGCTGGCCTCCTGACATTTCATCGGGCCTCCTGTTTTCAAGACCTCCCAGCCCAACCGCGTCCAGTATGGACATTACTTTTTCATGACATTCCTCTTTAGGCACGCCCTGCAGGTTAAGTACAAATTCAGCGTTTTCATAGGCCGTCAAAACCGGGATAAGATTATAGGCCTGGAATACAAAGCCTATCCTGTCTCTCCTTATAGCCGATAACTGTGAACGGGAGAGGCTGCCCAGGTTCTGGCTTTCAAGGTACACCTTTCCGCTTGTCGGAATATCGAGTCCGCCGATCAGGTTTAAAACGGTTGTCTTCCCGGACCCTGAAGGACCACAAAGAGCCGCGAAATCACCTCTGTTGATTTTAAAGGAAAGATTGTCAACAGCCCTTACTTCCACCTGACCCTGATGGTACAGCTTCGTGGTTTCATCAAGTCTTACAATACTCATCTTTACTCCTTTTTCGATAGTCGCGTTCCTCCTAAATGGTCTTCAGGCTTTCAATGGGGGGTACTCTTCCTGCCCGCCAGGCAGGGTATAGTCCTGATACCAGGGTAAGGGCGAAAACTCCCAGAATTATCGCGACAGCGCTTTCCTTATACAGCAGGATTCTCATAACCGGATCTACCAAAACACCGCTGGCACTGTAATCATCACCTATCATACCTGAAAAATCCAATCCGACCTGGTACAGATAAGCATACCAGGGTGAAGTAATGATGACGCCGAGTATGATCCCGATAATCGCTAGCCATAGTGATTCTATGATAACAAGCCTGAAAAGCGTGGAAGGTGACATGCCGACAGCCATCATGACGCCAAACTCTTTTGTGCGCTCCATAACACTCATTAAAAGCGTGTTAAGGATACCCGCGGCTATCAGCAGTCCTATCAGGACTTGAATAATATAGTTCCCGGCTTTATCAATTGTAATGATTCCCGCCAGTTCAGGCTGAGTCTCTTTCCAGGTTAAGGCTTCTGCCCCGGGATCGTCCAGCCCTGTTTCAATAATGTCACGGTACTTTTCCGCGTGTCTCTGATCATCGATCAAAACTGCTATCAGTGTCGCGTCTCCCTTGTCGTAGCTCAAGGTTTTTCTGACGCTGTTTATTGGAAGGAGAATAGTGGATCCGTCTACTTCATCAACACCAGTCTCAAAAATCGCCTTTACTCTCGCGAGTTCACTGACAATTTCACCGCTGACATCCGTAGTAGTATAAACAAACTTTTTATTTAACCTCAGGTTTAACTTCTTCGCAAGCAGTGAGCCGATAAGTGCTCCCCGGTCTTCATTACTTTTAAAAATCTGCCCCTCAGTGATAGATTTAATAAACAGATTCCTTTCTATTGCTTCCTGTGACGGATCAATCCCGAGAAAAATACCTCCCACGCTCTTGTTGGCGCTAGCTATCATCGCCTGGCCTATGATCCTGACAACCGCATCTTTAATTCCTTTTTTTTCAAGTATTTCCTTTCTTGTCTTTTCCGCGTTCAGGAGCCTTTTATCCAGTGAAGGAGTATCAAGATACCCGCGGGGCTGAACAGTCAAATGGCCGAATCCCATGGTAGCACTTGTATCGATCATGTTCGTGTAGCTGTGATGGGCCATTCCTGTAAAGGTGACGGAAAGTAAAACACCGAACCCAATGGAGAGAGCTGTTATAAACGTACGTCTTTTGCTCCGGAATAGATTACGCCACGCCATTTTGCCAATATTCATGATTTTACCTATGATGTATAGCTGAAACCGGTTTAATCAGTGCCGCTTTTGCAGCCGGATACAATACAGCAATGGTTCCGATAATAAACAGGAACAAAACAGGAATTACAAGGGATTTGGTTGTTATCTGGGCCTTCCAGATAGGGTCCATGGCAACTCCGGCAAATGTTACTCCATCCGCCAGCCTTGTAAGATCAATCCCATTATCCTGAAAATAATATGAGACAGATATACCCAGTATTAATGAAATAATACTCGCTACCAGTATCTGAAAGAATGTCTCCATATAGATCAGAAGCATAATCTGCCATGGAGTTACTCCCACAGCCTTCATAATTCCAAGTTCCCTGATTCGTTCAAATACACTCATCAGCATGGCGTTAAGAACAACCATGGCGACAGCAACATAGGTTATTATTACCATTATCAACATTTGTGTGTCCGCGAGTTCCAGGATTCTCGCGATAACAGGTTTTAATTCCCTCCAGTCCATTGTTTCGTAACCTGGAGCAGATCGGGACACTTCTGTTTTTGCCTCCTTGAGGTCGGTTCCCCTGTCAGGACGCATTACCGCTATTTCATGGGCACCGCGGGCAAGCACCATTAAATCTCGAAATTCCTTCTCAACCATGTATATTCCGGCCCTGTCTATGCTTTCACCGACAGATTTTAGTATCCCTCTTACAGTATACAGCTCATTTGCCATGGATCCATCCGCGGCCTGACCTACAAATATAAGCTCATCACCGGAATGCACGTGCAGTGTCTTGGCGAGTTTCTTCCCCAGTACCACTCCCTTTGGATCACCGTTATCCAGCCATTTCCCCTTAAGCAGGTGGTTATGTATTTGAGTTACATAACCTTCTCTTTTTACGTCTATACCCCTTAGCTGGACGCCGGATGAGGCGGATCCTGCCGCGGCAAGGCCGAAGCCGTAAAGCCTGTGGGCGGCATTAAGGCCGGAATTTTGAATGGTAGTTACGATATTTTCCGGTTTGTCAATCAATTTGTAGAGGTCAGGGTCATGCCTGTAGCCATGGGCGTGTATCTGGATATCACCAAGATCCATTGCAACGGCATTCCTTTCACTGGCCTGAAGCAGTCCCTGCATCAATGAAGCGAACAGGATCATGATAAATCCCGCGAATCCCATGGCAAGAGTAGTTACAAGAGTCCTTTGCCAGTTCCTGGTAATATTGCGTGATGCCATGTATATGATTTTCATTGGAATGCCCTGAAATCTACAGCCTTTTTAGTCTGGATAATGAAAAGAAACTGTCGTCAATTGAAATATCCAGTTCAAGCTTATCATAAATAATCTCAGTATATTCGTCAGGCTTATCTGCTGGTATAACCTTCATTATCTTTGGTCTTGGCCTGCCCGCCAGGTCAATTACCTGGCTGAAAGTAAAGGTGCGGGTTATATTCATATCTTCATCGTAATAGTAATATTTCAGGGGGATGAATCCATCTTTGATGACAGTTGCCACGATCTTGCCCCATACTACCGGAGCGTCGGGTTTGGGTGTGAGGGTGAATTCCATAATTTCTACATCATCCCTCAATCCCTCAAAGGTGATGGAAGGATTGTAGTCATCTTCCATGCGTGATTCCTTAATCAGGTCGTCATTTGTAAAGTGACTTCCCATCCATGATCCCATCATCATGCCGGATGTCAATCGTATTGTTCGGTCTGTACGGGGGAGGTAGCTGTAGACATTGATATCAGATTTTAGTGTGGCGGTTCCCTTTTCTTTAAGTGGTTTTAAAATGCGGATCAGGCTCTTTTCCTTTCCCTTTGACCAGCCCTCGAGAGTCATGTCCCTGCTGTAGTTCGCGGTCTTAACCCGCATTGTAAGTATTGAATGAGATGAAGTTCCTCGCCATAGATCATCGAGTTCCCGAAGTATCTTTTTTGCCCGTTCAGCAGCCGATGCGTCCATTTGTTCCGAATGGGAATCGGCGCAACAGAAAAGAAGAAGACAGGACGCGACGGCTGAAATAATCAGGCGCGATTTCATGGAGTTTGAGCACTCCCTTCAGGTTCTACTTCAGCCAGTTCCTCGGGAGATTGTTTTATATGGCAAGGTGTGCATTTTCTGTACTCCAACGGTCCCTGGGGTTTGTCTTTGAATATTTTTTTCTTCTCGTGGCATCCTTTGCAACTCAAGTGATAGGCTGCCTGGAGCTTGGGGGCCTTTTCCTTTATCTCAAGGGGATCATGACACTTGGAACACTTTTTTGTCTCTTTCCAGGGATCATACAGGTTTTCCTTTTCTTTTTCTGCTTCTCCTTCATTCTCATCCTGTTTGTATTCATGATGACATTCAAAGCAGGTAATTTTTCTATCCATTGCATGCTTTTTATGTTCAAATTTTACCGGTTCCTTCCTTTCTTCCTTGTAACCCTGATTATTTATAATTATTATATCTAAATCAGGTGATTCCTGAACTATTTTAGCCGGATCTTTCTCATTTTCCGCATATAAATCAGTATTGTGAGAAATAAAAACAAATCCTGAAATAAAAAGAAGTGTAATAATCAGCACAGAACGATAAGTGGATCCGGGTTTATGATTGATATTCATTTTATCCTCCCTTAAATTATGCAAAATAACCTTATATCATTCTGGATTTATTAGATAAATCCGTTTTTATCTGATTTGAATTCCAAACGGATGCAAGCATACTAAATCTAAAAAAAAAATGATAGTATTTTTTATAGTTCAATATCAACTTTAACGGGAAAAACAAGTATTTTTAGATAAGTTTTATGTTTTTATAAAAAAAAGGAGGTCCCTGAGAGGAGAAAGGAGGGTTGAAACTCAGGGACCTATCGGATAAGGCCGTTTTTACTTCCCTATCATGTTATCAAACTAATCACCAAAAAATAATAATCAAGCACCGGTTGTGTTGATGTCAACAAAAGAACAATATGTCAGTTAGTTATATTATTTTTATTCCCCTGTATTTATTCGATTCACATTCACTGTCAGGTAAATTCATCGTATTTGACTCAATGAGTATGTTTCCATTTTTTATCCACGATAGGACTTTTAAAAGCCAGACTTGAAGGATTTCATACAGCCTTTAATCTGTAATTGGACGCAGGTGATTTGCAATGGTCTAAGTTGGGACTTAATGAATTGACACCTTCTAAAAGTAGTATCAGTATTTTTGGTATATTTTGGATCTTCAATATATCACAAAAATATGGAAACTATAGATAGCAGTGATCGCAGGTTTTGCGCGTGATCCGGCGCATACAATATGTTGTAGTGTCACTAATGATTACTTCTGATATGGTTTATATTTGAAAGCTAGTTATAACTCAAGAATACGGATAATTGCCCTTGAGTGCATGCCTATTGAAACATGCATCTGCGAGCCCTTATTTTTAAGCTGCGATAAAAGGCAAGAAAGACAGTCGAACAATCACTCTTTTTTACCCTTGAGCACTTCATATAACACCTGGCTCAATGATTGAGATTCAAATGGTTTGGGCATCATACTCTTAAAGCCATATTCCTGAAAATTCGCTAAGACAGGGTCATCTGAATAACCACTGGATACGATGGCCTTTACTTCAGGATTTATCTCCAGCAATTTGTTAATCGCTTCTTTTCCGCCCATCCCACCGGGAATGGTCAGGTCCAGGATAACAGCATCATAAGGCTTTTCAGATTCTTGGGCTTCTTTGTACATTTTAATAGCTTCTGCACCGTCCTTTGCAAATTCCGACTCATAACCCAATTTGTCCAGCATCCTCCCCGCTATTTTCTTTAAAGACGCTTCGTCATCCATCACCAGAATCCTTCCCTGGCCTTTTATTAGCCTAACTTCTTCCTTTTCGGGCACTACTTTTTCAGAGGCGGACAGATAGATGTGAAATGTCGTACCTTCTCCCAGTGTTGATTCCACCCTAATGTGCCCATCGTGCTTCTTGATGATGGAATAGGTCGTGGCAAGCCCAAGGCCGTTTCTTTCCTGCTTGGTCGTAAAATAAGGATCAAATAGGTTTGAAAGGTGTTTTTCCGGTATACCCACCCCCTGATCCGTGATGGATGTTTTGATGTATCTGCCTGGTTTAACTGGCAGGCCATGCCTGTCCTCTATTATTAGATTCTCTGCAGCAACCTGAATGATCCCTCCCTCCGGCATGGCCTGGTGTGCATTGATTATAATATTGCTAACGACCTGGCTGATCTGCCCAACGTCAACCTCAACCGGCCAGAGATCTTCGGCTATCGATAACTTGCAACTGGATTTTGAGCCTCGCAGCATAAAGGAAGGCAATTCTTTGAAGATATCTTTGATTGAGGCGGTCTCTTTTACTGGCGCTCCTCCTTTGGCAAAGGTCAATAACTGTTTGGTCAGTGTCTGCGCCCTTATTGAAGCTTTCTCGGCTTCACTTAACATTTCAAATGTCTCCCCCTCAGGTGTCACCTGCATCTTGGCCATGGAAACATTGCCGAGAATCGTGGTCAGGATGTTGTTGAAATCATGGGCAATACCCCCTGCAAGCAACCCCACGGATTCAATTTTTTGAGCCCTTAAAAGCTCTTCTTCCAATCTCTTGCGCTCGGTGATGTCCTCATAGGTACCAAGGATACCTGTAACGTTGCCTTGCTTGTCTCGCAGCGGCACCTTGTTGGTTTTGGCCCAGGCCCTGGTACCATCGGCTCGGAGATAAGGCTCAATAAGGCCGTATTTTGGAATGCCTGATTCCATAACCATTTTATCGTCTTCCCGAAACGAATTTGTCTGCCCTTTTTCCCACGGGAGTTCGTAGTCACTCTTTCCTACAACCTGCTCCGAAGACTTTAGTCCTGCCGCCTCCAACCAGGTTAGGTTGCCGCCGAGGTAGTTTGAATTGCGATCTTTCCAAAAGACTGCAGCTGGAATTGAGTCCAATACAATCTGCAGCATATTTCGTGAATCCCGCAGCGCCTCCTCCGCCTGCTTGCGCTCGGTGATGTTTTTTGAGATCACGGTAACATTTGTTATTTTTCCGTCTGGTTTTTTAACAGGACTTAAGGTTCGGAGGAAATATCCACGGTCTCTTTCGCTTCTATATTCATATGAGATTGATTTGCCCGTTTCGAAAACCTCTTTTACTCTCTTTGTAAACTCTTTTGTTTCCTCTGCCGAATGGAAGTCGCCATATTCTCTGCCTACAATTTTATCTACTGGCCGGCCAAACCTTGATAGATGTTTTTTGTTCATAAACAGATATGCGCAATTCCTATCCACCAGGTATATGGAATCTTCGGTAGACTCCACCAAAGAGCGATACTTTTCCTCACTCACCCGGAAAGCGTCCTCCGCCCGCTTGAGTTCGGTGATGTCTCTTGTTACTCCCAGAACAGTTTCTACTAT
>JBHPCX010000048.1:0-27508 GCA_042573485.1 Thermodesulfobacteriota bacterium
TATGTCATTACAGACAGTTACAGACTTTTAAAAATTCTTAACCGGACACTAGTGAAAACGTATATGGGAATATAAAATGATATGGTTGATGGTTTGACATAGAAGTATAAAATCCATCATCTTGATATTATGGATTACATGAAGATACTGAATCAGCAATTCTTCGGGAAAAAACAATTAAAAATGGATTCCCGCCTTTGGGGGAATGACATCTAATTAGTTTTTCCTGATATGGTGGATTTTAATCAACTTACTTTTGAACCCGTTGACTTTAGGTGCCCGTCCTCCACAGTAGCCTGCTACGGAGGATGGAAAGAAAAGTTTTTATTGTCGCGTAACAACCTGTCATTCCCCGGCTTGACCGGGGAATCCAGGTTTCGAATCTCTGTTTGTTGTCTTTAGAAACACTCCTCACTTATTACAGAGAGGAATTCTAATTTATCTTTATCCTCCATCCGAAGGGATCTTCCTTTTTCCCGTACTGAATGGCTACAATTTCGTCATATAGTTTCTGTGAAAGTTCTCCCATTTTTCCGCCTGCTACAACATGGTCTTCTCCCTTGTAGGTAATCTGGCCGACCGGTGATATAACAGCGGCAGTTCCTGTACCAAATGCCTCGGTTAGCCTGCCGTCCTTGGATGCGGCTATAACCTCATCAATTGAAATTGGCCGTTCAGCAACCTCCATGCCCCAGCTTTTCACCAATTGCATGGCCGAATCCCTTGTTATTCCGGGAAGAACACTGCCGCATAAAGGAGCTGTTATAACCTCGTTATCAATGACAAAAAACATGTTCATTGTCCCGACTTCTTCAATATACTTCCGTTCGGCGGCATCAAGCCAGAGGACCTGTGTGAATCCCTTCTCTTTTGCTTCTTCGGCCGCAAGCAGGCTTGCAGCGTAATTACCGGCTGTTTTGGCTTCTCCCGTACCCCCAATGGATGCTCTTATATATTTGTCTTCAACATATATCTTTACAGGGTTAAGCCCTTCCTTGTAATAGGCGCCAACCGGGCAAAGGATTATAAAACACAAATATTCCTTTGAGGGCCTAACACCAAGATGGGGTTCTGTAGCAAGCATTGCGGGCCTGATATAAAGTGAGGTCCCCTGGTTTTTTGGAATCCAGTCCTGCTCCAGGAGCAGAAGCGTTTTCAGGCCTTCCATGAAAAGGTCAATATCAACCTCCGGCATACACACCCTTGTAGCGGACCTGTTAAACCTTCTGATATTCTCTTCCGGGCGAAAGAGATATATGCTTCCGTCATCGGCCCTGTAAGCCTTAAGTCCTTCAAATATTTCCTGACCGTAGTGAATAGCCATTGCGGCGGGATCAATGCTGAAGTTTTCATAGGGTACTATACGAGGATCAAACCATCCCTCGCCTTCCTTATAATCAATAACAAACATATGATCAGTAAATATGTTGCCAAAAACCAGGCTTGCTTCATCTTCCGGTTTCTTTTTGAGTTTTTCAGGTTCCGCCTGTTTAACTGTTATTTCCATTTTATAATAATCTCCTTTGGCCATGCTAATTACTTCCAGGAATCCAATCGCAGGTATGAATATTCCCGGAATCAAAATTTATTAGCACAGGGAAATGATAAAGGCAATATGCATGTTTGTTCATATGGCCTGTATTACGATTATATCCTCTTTTACATTCTATTGCTTTTTATCACAGTGAAAGAAACAGGTGCAAGGCACAAGGTGCAGGGCACAGGGTTCATCCGCCTTCGCTTCTAGCTACGGCGCGACAAGACGTATAACAGTAAAAAATAATGTAAAATCATTATTTGTCAACTACCCCGGCTATCGCTTCATCTCTCATATGTTTGAATTTAGATTGCCATTCAGAAATAAGAGGTGAAAGGATGTATCCTTTATATTTTTTCCAGGTTTTATTCGCTCGTTCTACCTGGGCAGTGAAGTCCATGTCCTCAGGATTTACTATCTTTCCATTTTTAACAAGCCTGGTAAAAAGCGGTTTTCCATCAATTTGCTCACCGTCAGAAGCAACTACTAAAATGTCATCCTGTTCATAAACCCTTATTTTTCCGGGCAGTGATTCTTTGCCGGGGGAATTGCTGAATTTCGTGTTTGGATTATCTCCCGTCATTGACCTTTTAAAGGCTGCCGAAATAGTGTCCCTGTGAAATTGCCTGTAATAATATCCCCCTGCACCGGGGAAAAGTATATCGGGCTCCATTCCTGTCTTTTTCTTGAATACTGAAAAAACTTCCCTGACTTTATCCGGTGTGACTTCATCTTCAAAGACAATGGTCCTTGCCTCAATACCTTCATCTTTCATTTTTAAATAATACTTCACACATTGACTGGCCAGGTCTCCTGAATCGATTCTCACACCCACACTTTTATTATCATGATGTTTTTTCATGATTCTTATGGCATTTTCCATTCCCACTGATTCGGCATCGACCAGGTCGCTCAAAAGGGAAGCGCTTCCAAGGTTAGACACGAAAAGATCCATTGCTTCAAACTCCGTCTGGCCAAGGTCCTTTGAAAATGATTGCAGAGAGCTTAAAAACTCGTGACCGATTGTACCGATTGCCTTGAATAATTCAGGAAACATGAATTCCGCGGCATCACAGGAAGTGAAAACAGGATTTCCTCCATTTCCGATATATATGGCCAGCAACTTGGCAATTGACATAATCTCATCCGGATCAGTCCTGTATCCGAACTCCGCGTGTCTTTCTCCGGCTGCCTCGAACATCAGCCTTCCCTTGGTGGCGTGTATTACCGAACCGAAATACCTGCACATTTGAGGCTCAATAAAGGATACAATTCCCCCGGCTCCTTCAAAACTCAAACAGGGCATTCCTGAAAAAAAAGTCTGCCCTCCCGGAAATCCCCATATATCAATGGGAAGGTTAATGTCTTCTCCGTCAAATGATTCAATGAGGTCTTTGAATATTTTTACCGGAAAGGCTTTAACAGCTGAATTATTACAGTACCACTCGATGGCCAGTCGGATATCTTCTTTTTTTAATGGTCTTAAAAAATATTGTCTGAGAAGCCATTCATGACCTGCCATAATTAACCGGTTATCGGCACCTGTTTCGGGGAGACTTTTTCTGAAGGTAAGGTGATATGATGCCTCAAGACCGCTCAGGCTTTCGTCCGCTGACCACATGGTTCGCTTATAAGTGTCTGAAGAGATCAATCCCCCCATAAGAAACCATGAGGAAAGAAATTCCTGAATCATTTCTTTTCTTTTAGCTTGTATCATGTCCATTTTTTAATTGTTTCTTTTTATTTACTCCTCATACATTAAATCAATTGTAACAAATAGTTTTGAATTGTCCATTTCAGAATGAAAAAAAGATATTATGTCAAAACTAAAGCATTTATATGTGCAATAAAATACTTTTTTTAGGTAAAGTGAAAAGTATAGATTAGGGTAGTCAACGCACCTGGGAAAGTCCAAAAACTGTTGATAACATGTAGTTATTAACACTTGAGATATCTAATAAGTAATAATCTCAGAAATACCTCTTTTGGGAAGCAGTTATCACAGATTTTTACTGCATCCCTGCCTATACAATATATTGAATCGCAGCTAATGATTACCTCTGATATCAATGAAAAAGAAAAGTTGGCAGAAACTTAAGAATAATTATACTTGAATTTCAGGATTTCAAAACTGTTTATGAATTAGACCACTTAAAAAATTCTGATATTTTATTCATATTTAAGCAATAGATCAGTCATAAAAGCAATGATGAGCACAAATTTGGGTACAGTTTAGGCACAATACAAAGTGCAGAATTTTTTCTTAATCTGTATTTTATAATGTATAATTTTATTTTGTTATCAACTTTAAACTTGTCATTTATTCAAATTCTAGGGTTATAGCCATAGAAAAACCACATTATTTATTTCGCCATATCAATTGGATGTATCCAATTTCTGATATAATACGAAGACAAGGCTCAGCCGATATCTGTAACTTAAAAATAAACTGAGAAAATGTATAAATAAAAAAACATTGGTGTGTATTCCCATGTATTAGCGGTACCTTATTTTAAAGTTCATATTTTAGGGATGTCGGTTCACTTCCGCACGGAATATCCCATTTTATTCACTGCTATCTGATACATATTTTTCTTTTCTTTCTCATATCAAAACAGCTAAACTGTTAAAAAGATATTTATTATTTCAGTTAAAATTAATTGTGTGTATGGAATTATCTGTAATATTTTAAAATAGGGAAACCTCATGACGGACCTTGAAAAATTCAAAGAATTATTTGAAAAAAAAAGACTGAATAACGACCTGTATCTAGTTATTTATTTGTGTTACAAACATATTGCTGGAGACAGGTGTCAGGTTACCTTTGAAGCGGAAATAGACGTCGAAATAAAAGAGGATTACTTTAAAGACCAGGTATTAAATAATCTGGATATTAATAGTGTAAGGTCTCTCCTTGGAGAAAAGACGTCCTTTAACTACCGCAAAACCAGGAATTTTATTGCCGTGGATGAAAAAGATAAAGTATTTGATGACCTGAAACAGCAGTTTCTGGATAGTGACCAGGGTTATATCTCATCCCCATCTTTTCCTGTAAAGCTGATAAAAAGAAATTACGTCTTGGCGCAAAGAGAGGAGACGAACAGATTAAATAAAGAGGCATACTTTAAAGATATAAGACGGGACGCTCTTTAGTAATTCATTATCTTATTCTTCAAGAGAATAATTGCCATCTTTTACTATTATCTCTCCCCTCTCAACAGATAAACCAATATTGGCCAGGCTCATTTCCAGTTTTTTTGCCAGTGAGGTATGGGACATACCCAACTCCCTTGAAGCCCAATAACATAATAGACTTCTTGCCTTGACTTTCCTGTCCTGACGCCCTTTTGAAAAAACTTCTTCTGGTTCTTCCATTCCCAGTATTTCAGCAACTCTCTCGGCTATGCGAATCAGATCATATCCCTGTCGTTTCATCCTATACCTTCGCTTAAAATGTTCTTCAGATTGAGAAAGTATTGAATCGACAAAATCAGAATCACCAAGTATTCTTTCATCGCTCATTATATGAATTCCCGTCTTTAGAACATCCCTGGCCTCAATCCAACCTCCAAGACTGCGAATAAGACCTCCTCCGGTCAATTCATTCTTTCGTCCCTGGCTTAAACCGTCTTGAACAAAAGATTCATATTTCTCCCTGGCATTTTTCATATTTTTTCCAAAGTAAGAAAGAACATAATTAATATCCTGCCATGCCATTTTCGATTTACCCATTAAAACACAATGACCACAGTATTTATATGTTTTTAATTCATCGAGATTCTGAAAAATTCCTGCTCTAATAGGATTCAAATGAATATACCTGACCAATTCCAGAAGATAGGTTTCTTCCTGACATATTATAGATTTGTAACGATTCTGAAATAACTGACCGCGCCGTTTATGTCTTCGGTTAAAACCAATGACATATCCGGTTAGGAGACGTCTCATTAGTCTGGATAATGGGTATTGACCGGTTCGGAAAAGAAAATGGGCATGATTGGGCATAAACACCCAAGCATAACAGGTTATTTCCATCTCAGGGCATAGTTTTGCAAGCCTTTCAATAAAATCTTTTCGATCTTTATTGTTGCGGAATATTTTTATTCCTTCAATACCCCGGATCATAACATGGTGCAGGACTCCGGGGGCATCTAATCTCGCTATCCTTGGCATTCAATAGATTTATCCAAATTCACCCAAGCTGTCAACTGAATTACTAAAGAGCGTCCCCCTTTTATTGGCCGGCAAGTAGCTCTCCACAGGGATATCGTTCAAGAAATGAATCAAAAACAGCACACCCTTGGAAACCATTCCTATGATCATACAATCTGGTTCCCTTTAATGGGGAGTGACAGGATAAAAAAGGAACTCACAGCGACCCAAATTGCAATTGCATCCATTAGCGGAACAAAACCGGTTTATTTCAGACCTCCCTTTGGCGTCACCAATCCGTTTATTGCTAAAGCCCTTAAGGGATTAAATCTCAAAACAGTTGGCTGGTCACTACGTTCATTCGATACAACAGAAAAAAATCCTGAGAAAACAGTTCAGAGGATTAAGCATAGGATCGAGCCCGGAAGTATTGTTATTATGCACGACAGATCCAGGGATGCAGCGTCGGTATTGGAAAGGCTTTTAATCTATTGCCGTGAAAAACAACTGTTACCGGTAACCCTTGATGAATTATTGAATGATTGATCCTCTCTATGGCCTTGAGTCTGCTCCTGTAACCTCTTAAAGGAAAAAGACAGAGGATTTGAAACATGTATTTTAATAAGAAAAAAGTTCTTTTCATAACAGTGGGTTTTATCGCTTGTTGTCCTCACGGGCACCCTCGCTCTTTTCCGCAATATCAAAAAATTTAAATCCCGGATCGAAAAGGCAAATATCTTTGAATCAATTGCCGGGGCCCTATTAAATCCGCTGAAGGATGTATGGGGATTCATTCAGGGTGAAGAGTGCACGGTATTTTATTCAGGTTCTGTGGAACAACCGGAGGGTTAAAACAGATGTATGAGCGCGAATTAAAGGATTGTGGGTAGGCCTCTGTTGAAAATGAAACTATGGGTAAACACGCTGTCAGCCGGATGCCGGCGGCGAACTTAAACAAACCTTAAAGAAGGAAAGGACTTCTATTATGCTAAGCAAAATCAAGACACTAAAGGGTTACAAATTGGACAGCCTAGACGGTGAAATAGGGAAGGTTAAAGAATTCTACTTCGATGACAGGCACTGTGCAATTCGCTATCTGGTTGCCGACACAGGAAACTGGCTTACGGGCAGTAAGGTGTTGATCTCCCCCTATGCGCTGGTCGAGGTGAATGCAAAAGAGCAGAATATCACCCTCAATTTGACTAAAAAGCAGATTGAAGACAGTCCACCCCTGGACAGTGACAAGCCCGTTTCGCGACAATTCGAGAAGTTCTATTATCGGTATTTTGGATATCCGATGTATTGGAGCGGCCCATACATGTGGGGACATTATCCCTCCCTGGTGCGTGACCGTGAAGAATGGAAAAAAATTATCCTGGACGAGAGAGCGTCGTGGGATCCCTATTTGCGCAGCACTCACGATGTGAGCGGCCATCACATTCAAGCTTCAGACGGCGAGATTGGACACGTCGACGATTTTATCATCGATGATGAGACGTGGGCGATTCGATACCTAATCATCGATACACAAAACTGGTTGCCAGGGAAAAGGTTCTGCTTTCACCGAAATGGATCGAGAACGTTAGTTGGGACGAGTCGAAAGTCTTCATCAATCTTTCCCGCGAGACCATCAAGCAGTCACCGGAATACACGGATGAGTCTCTGCTGACCCGGAATTATGAAGCCGAACTGCATCATTATTACAATCGCCTGGTATACTGGGTCGAAGAAGAACCGCTTGCCAAGGAGCATTCCCGTTGAAGCAAATACGAGAAAGGGCGTTGAGAATACATGGTATATTCAAAGGATTTAAATTTGAATTGTGGGGAGTATTCATCACAAGAAGAAAAGAGAAATATATGAAAACAAACATGGGATTGTGGATAGATCATCACAAGGCGGTGATTGTGGCAGTTTCGGGCAAAGGGGAGGAAACAAACGTTATCTTCTGCAGACCGTCGATAGTGCGCAGCTCCTTATCAGCCGTCTCTCTGCGCTCCGGGTTATCTTTAAACAGGGTAATCGTGGCAGCTCCGTTTACAATTTTTAAAATATAGCTGTCTCTCTCCCAGTGCAGGTCCCGCTCAAGGATGGAGGCAATATAACCGGCCAGAAATTCATCGCCGACTCTGTCCACAGCCACCGCAGGGTAAGACAGTAAAAGGAGCATGAGACAGAGAAAGGCCGCCCACAGGCGACCGGTAACATTTAGACAGGTGGTGATACTTATCAGCCGGGTCACTTCATCCTCCGTATTTTTGCCCCAGGTAAAAGACATCATATGAACCTCCTTTAGCACTGTCATCTCATTATTAGATCCAATCTTCGTGCCAGACTGGTTAAATTCAACTTTAATTGATCCAAGATATTGAATTAACGATGAATATTTAAACTTGAAAGGTTGATGGATGATGGCCTGGCTGGTAAGAAACAGTGGCCATATATGACAAATGGTTAAATGTGATCAACTATCTCAGAGAAATATTTTCATTTTCCGGTATTTATGATATTATGCTGAAAAACGAACTTGGAGGGATTTTGAAACGCAGGCATATTCACTCAAATATATTGAGGAATAAAATCGTGAAACGAGATTTGTAACAGGGTTTTTCTAGCCGTAACAGATTTTTAGCACATAATCCGGATTAAAGATCAAACTTTCCCCATCGGTGGAGAAAATAATAGCAATATGGAACTATTTAAAAAATCCGAAAAAAAAGTTAAGGCTCAGGAATACGGTAAGAGTACGCTACAGGTCTTTCTGGATATTTTTGACAACATCCTGGGTTCGGTTCGTGAACCCTTAGTGGTGCTGGATTCTGATTTGAAGGTTTTAAAGGCCAATGATTCATTTTACCGGACTTTCAAGGTTGCTCAGGAAGAAACAGAGGGTGTATTAATATATGATCTTGGCAACCGGCAGTGGGACATCCCCCGGCTAAGAGAATTACTTGAAGATATCCTTCCTCAGAATTCCAAATTCCATGATTTTGAAGTAGAACACAACTTTGATACCATTGGCCACAAAATAATGCACCTGAACGCCAGGCGGATTTACAGAGAGTTTAACGGCGCCCGGCTGATTCTCCTGGCTATCGAGGATGTGACTGAGCGTGAATATCATAAAAGACATCTTGAGGAACTTGTTGACACGCGAACGGCTGAAATTAGAACAGCAAGGGAAGAGGCAATAAAAGACAAACACATAGCTGAATCAGCACTTTTCGAAATAAAAATTTTGAAAGAAAGGCTTGAAGCTGAGAGGGCCTATCTGCAGGATGAAATCAACCTGAAATTCGATCATGAGAACATTATCGGTCAGAGTGACGGACTCAGTTACATTCTCTATAAGGTCGAACAAATTGCCAGCAGCAATACTATTGTCCTGGTTCTTGGCGAAACCGGAACCGGCAAAGAGCTTGTGGCCCGTGCCATTCATGGTTTGAGTCAGCGCAAAGAAAGGGCTATGGTGAAGATTGATTGTGCCACATTGCCTTCAAGCCTTATCGAAAGCGAGCTGTTCGGCCATGAAAAAGGTGCTTTCACAGGTGCCAATTCCAGGCAGTTGGGAAGGTTCGAGATCGCCAACGGTACCACCCTTTTCCTGGATGAAATAGGGGAGCTGCCGCTGGAATTGCAGGCGAAGCTGCTCAGAGTGATCCAGGATGGCGAGTTGGAAAGATTGGGTAATCCCGGCACAATCAAGGTTGATGTTCGGATCATCGTGGCCACAAACCGCAATCTGGAAGAAGAAGTCAGTAAAGGCAGATTCCGGGAAGATCTCTGGTACCGCCTGAACGTCTTCCCTATTACCATGCCGCCTCTCAGGGATCGGCTGGAGGACATTCCCCTTCTTGTGGAATTTTATATCAAAAAGATCTCCAAACGAATGGGCAAATCCATTGAAATTATTCCTGTAAATGTGATGGATGCCCTTCAGAATTATCACTGGCCAGGCAATGTCAGGGAGCTGGAAAATGTGCTCGAACGCGCGATGATTAATTCTTCAGGACACAAGCTGCGCCTGGTGGATGAGCTGAAGAAACCGCAAAAGGATTTTTCCGCTTTACAAAAAACACTGAAAGCAGTTGAGCGGGATCATATTACCCAAATCCTTGAACAGACACAGTGGAAAGTCAGCGGGAAAAACGGAGCCGCCGAGATCCTTGGGCTCAATCGCAGCACTTTGCGGGCACGAATGAGAAAACTCGGCATCCTCAAACCATAAAGCCTGGATTATTAAGTCTCTATCCATAATATTTTTTTATGTGCCTGAAAATAATTTATGGATGGACACTACCTATAAAACACCAAAAACATGGCTATATGTGACCATTTGTCATATATGACCATTATTTTGTGCCAATCCGAATTCCTCCATCAACCCTTCGAGCTTAAATATTCAATGTTAATTCAATGCCTTGAATCAACCTGGATTTTACTTAACCAGTCTGGCATGAAATTTGGATATGTAATAATGGAATTTGATCAAGCCTTCAATCTTACATAAGGAGGTATTTCAGTATGGCAATTTCTGAAAATAACAAAAAGGTTCTTAATAGCGGTCGGGAGGAAGAAAATACTCAGAAATATTTGAAGTTCCAGGATAAAGGTTACCCTTATTTGAAGACGAATAAAGATAACGAACCAACCTTGTTGCCTGTACCGGAAAATTCAATTGTTCAGCGCCATATTAGAGACTTCAATAAGACATTAGGATTTTTAAAATAGGTGAGAGTAATGGAAAAATCCAAATCAGAAAGTTCTGAAAAAAAGAAAAAGGGGAAAAAAAGAACGATTGAGGAAACACTTCCTTCTTGTCTTAAAGCACCTAGCGCGGAACACACAAGAGCTCATGATATTGACGAACCTTGCGATGATAGCAGGGCAGGAGGAACAGATTAAGCCTTATTTTCAACAATTCTACTATAGTCAAAAAACTAAAATCTGAAACCGCCAATAAGGAGAGTCGTTATGTTTTGTTATCAGTGTGAACAAACCGCTAAAGGCACAGGCTGCACAGTACAGGGTGTTTGTGGAAAATCACCTGAAATCGCGGCGTTGCAGGATCTGCTCCTTTATTCGTTAATGGGGCTGTCACAAGTTGCCCTGGAAGGTCGAAAAGCCGGTATCTCTGACCATGATGTAAATGTTTTCACGGTAAAGGCAGCTTTCTCTACTTTGACAAATGTGGATTTTGACCCTGATAGATTTATAGGCCTGATCAGGCAAACCATTACTTTGCGCGAAAAATTAAAAACCCAGGTTGAATCTTCCGGTGGCAATGCCACCTGGCCTGACGGATCTGCTGCCTTCCAACCTGAAACCAACCTGGATGATTTGATTAAACAAGGGGAAGGGGTGGGAATAAAATCCTATCCCGGTGACAACCCGGACATCCTGTCATTAAAACACACCGTGCTTTATGGCATTAAAGGTGTGAGTGCCTACGCGGACCACGCGCTGACTTTAGGTCAGGAAGATGAAAGCGTTTATGCATATGTACATGAAGGACTGGCGGCCATTCAGAGAGATGATATGGGGATTGAAGACTGGGTTGAAATGGCGCTCCGGTGCGGTGAAGCGGCCTATAAAGCAATGGAACTGCTTGATGCCGGCAATACTAAAATATATGGTCACCCTGTGCCTACAAAGGTTCCGCTGGGTTATAAGAAAGGAAAAGCAATTCTTGTCTCGGGCCATGACTTGAAAGATCTCGAAGAATTACTAAAACAAACTCAAGGGAAAGGTATTAATATTTACACCCACGGTGAGATGCTTTCAACTCATGGTTATCCCGGGTTGAAGAAATATCCGCATTTCTACGGCCAATTCGGTACGGCCTGGCAAAAGCAGATTAAAGAATTTGCTGATTTTCCAGGAGCCATTCTGATGACCACCAATTGTATCCAGCGGCCCCAAAATAGTTATAAAGACAATCTTTTTACCAGTGGTATGGTCGGCTGGCCGGGTATTTCCCATATTTCTGATTATAACTTTCAGCCGGTCATCAACAGGGCACTTGAACTTCCGGGCTTTAAGGAAGACCACGTCACACAGGAGGTTACTGTCGGTTTTGCTCGAAATGCCGTTCTCGGTGTCGCTGACAAGGTCATCGAAGCCGTTAAATCCGGAGATATTCGACATATCTTTCTGGTGGCCGGATGTGACGGTGCCAAACCGGGAAGAAATTACTATACTGAGTTTGTTGAAAAAGTCCCAAAGGATTGCATAATTTTGACACTGGCCTGCGGCAAATACCGTTTCTTCGATAAAGATCTGGGCGATATCGGAGGAATACCACGACTTTTGGATGCAGGTCAGTGTAATGATTCCTACTCGGCCGTCCGAATCGCTCTGGCACTGGCAAAAGCATTTAATGTGGGAGTCAATGAATTGCCGTTATCACTGATCATTTCCTGGTATGAGCAGAAAGCGGTTTGTATTTTACTGGCGCTGCTTTACCTCGGGATCAAAGGTATCCGCTTAGGCCCTTCTCTGCCTGCTTTTTTAACGCCGAATGTCCTGGATACTCTGGTCAAAAATTTTGACATCAAACCGATTTCATCGGCTGACGAAGATCTTAAAAACATTTTAGGATAATTATCCTGAAATTCTTTATATCCAGGTACAATAGAAAGGAGGCCAGAAAATGGATAAATGGATATGTACTCATTGCGACTATATTTATGATCCTGCAGAGGGAGATTCAGAAGGTGGAATCAAACCCGGAGTAGCGTTTGAAGATCTGCCCGAAGACTGGGAGTGCCCGGTTTGCGGTGTCGGGAAGGATGAATTTGAGAAGGTAGAATGACCCTACCGGTATCAGAAATTCGATATAGCAAATAGGGATAATCATATAATCTCCTGTCAAGACGAGAAGTGCCTGAATCCGGGAATATTTCCTCCTGTCAAAGCGCTTCTTTCTGTTCAATTGAACCAATATTGGCGGGTAACATTATTTTCCACAAAACAGGAGTGTCATAGGAGGGATTATGAAAGAGTCGAAAAATTTCGGATCCGCAAACGCCGGGCAAGCAATACCCAAACGCATACTGCTGGCGGATGATAACAATGCTATTAGGGCTGTAGTTGCCGAATTACTTGAGTTCCTGGGATATGAGGTAGCTCTTGCTATCAACGGCATCGAAGCGCTGGCTGTTTTTATTGAGAACTCTTTCGATTTGGTATTAACCGATTTTGAGATGCCCGCCATGGATGGTCTGAGCCTGGCCGGCCACATTAAAGGAAGATCCCCGGGCACCCCGGTCATACTGCTGACGGGCTCTGACAGGGAGGCTGTTCTGAGGAAGGTGGAAAGAGGGCCTGTTGACTCGGTCATATTCAAACCCTTTAAAATGGAAGATCTTCAAAGGGCAGTCCAGGGAGCATTGGCCAATATTTGAGATAAACGCCAGGTCTTCCCTGGACAAATATTATAAATCATTTCAGAACCGGCGAGCTTTCTATAAAAAAATAGTCTCTCGAATGTGCGTGCATCTTTTAACGGCAATATCATGATGCCATGATGCAGAGATAAGTGACCGATAAAATAACGGCATTTTGGGAATCTATTTTAAGATTTACAATCCACCCTTTTCCAACCAGAGCACTAATAATTTCTGAAAAGGATCATATATGACCACTTGTTTATATATGACCCTTTTTATATGGCTGTTAAAGACTGCCCTGAATGAGCCTTTAGCCTGATTCTTCTTATAAATCAAAGGTATGGATGACTCACTCCCCGGCGCTTAAACCATGGCACAAATATTGAGTAGATAAATAGTATTCATCCATAAAGGACTTATTTATGAATGGAGCTTTCAGCTACTTGTCCCGCCCATAGCTTTGTGCGAAGGCGGATCAGCACTCAGTTAGTTGACTGAGGCTAATGCGTTTTACTGAACGCTGATCGTTTGCCCTCATTTCAATGGAAGATAATGGATCTGGATTTAGAGAGTTATTTTCGTCAATGCTTATAAAAGGAGACCAAATAATGAAAACCATATCTACCGTCAAAGTATGGATAATACTTGTAATGATTTTAATGTTCATACCCTGTTCAAATGGGCTTGGACAGGGAAGTGACAGTGATGGGTATGGTTCCTATGATAAGATGGGCCAGGATCCTGATGAAATACTGGAATATGGTCGAACAATGATGAGATATGGATTTCAAGAGGGATCGGCTGGCGGATCAAGCAAGTACCCCGGATATGACAGGGATCTAAATAATGAAACGGTTAAGAAGCTTAATGCAGAACAGGAAGCTTTTATCAAGGCGACTGAGGGCTTTAGACAGATAATATACGAGAAAGAACTATACCTGAAGGTTGAACTTTCCAAGAAAGAACCTGATAACGAAACAGCCCTGAGTTTTCAGAAGGAACTCTCAGATGCCAGAGGAGAATTCGAACAACTGATGATTCAACACTTAATCCGGATGAAAAAAATAAATCTGGATGCTGAAAAGAAATAGGACGGAAACACTCCAAATAACTTTGATTCCTGCTGACCTTTAGAGGCCGGCAATGCAAACAGGTGACCTTTATGATTATTGCCAGAACAATCATGGACGTACTGCCCGACAAAAGGAAAGAGATTATACAGACACTTCTCTCGATGATTGATGCCGTTGGTAAAGAGAATGGCTGTTTGAGCTATCATGTCTCAATGGATATTGAACTCAAAACAGTATTCAGTCTATTCGAAGAGTGGAAAACACGTGAAAATCTGGAATGCCATTTACGGAGTGAAAGATTTGGTGTCCTGCTGGGGACAAAGAGCCTTCTGGCAAAACCCATGGAATTGAAAATCCATACAGTATCCAGCACGGAAGGGAAGGATGTAGTAAATATCCTGAGGAGTCTGAAAAGTTGAAGAAACTGGGTTCTTCCGGTGGAAATGCCTGGTAGTAAAAAAAGCAGACGTTGAGGCGGCCATGGCGGATTTGGGTAAACCCTGCAAAAGGCTGTTGCTGAGTTTAACAATATAGGACCTTGCCGGACAAGGTGAGGCGTTTACAGAGAGGAGTAACTGAAATGAAAAAGAGACATATTGTTATTAACTGCTTATTGGTTCTTATGCTGATCGCCGGTTTTACGGCCTGTGCTTCATCATCCAGACAGTCAAGTGTAGGCGAGTACGTTGACGATTCGGTAATTACGGCCAAAGTAAAATCTCTGCTTGCAGCAGATAGCTTTCTCAAATCATTCAATATCGGGGTCGAAACCTACAAAGGCACTGTTCAATTGAGCGGCTTCATCGGTTCTGAAAAGGCCGTGGATAAAGCGGTTCAAATCGCCGAAAGCGTCAAAGGTGTCAGGTCCGTGAAGAATAGTCTGATTGTGAAATAGGCAAACGCAATTATCACTTCAATGAAAATGAACTACCCCCGGGGTATCTGTAAAAGCAATGAAACGCCGCAGCCGCGGGGAAACTTGTCTGCCTCTGGCGGATTCAATAACTATTGGGGCAATTGCTTCGATCATGGTGCTGGTCAGCATCATTCAGAAATAAAGATCACTGGGCAAGAAACATGTTTAATCCTGAATGTCTTTAAAAAACACAAAGTAGCACCCAAGAAGAAAGGAAACTATATATGTCCTGGGAAAATAATCCTGGAAATTCTCGGACAGATGGAAAAGGAATTAAAATCAATTATCTCAGGGGCATACCGGACAGCTGAGGAGATCCGCGGTGTTGCCGATGCCGAAGCGACTAAAATTTATGGAGACTCCTACGGCCAGGATCCGGCATTTTACGCGTTCTTCAAAACCCTGGAGACATACAAAGATGCTGCCTATAAGAATGCATTTATTATTCTCGGAACAGACTCTGATTATTACAGGTTCCTGAAGAATATTCCGAAGTGAGTAGTTACTACTTTAGTATGCGACGAAAGGATCAATAATGAGAGCATTGCTGATTTATCCTGAATTCCCGGATACATTCTGGTCTTTCAAATATGCATTGAGTTTTATCCGGAAGAAAGCGGCTTTTCCACCACTGGGATTACTTACCGTAGCAGCCCTGTTACCGGATAGTTTTGAAAAACGCCTTGTGGATGTCAATGTTAACAGCCTTTCGGATGATGATCTTTCCTGGGCCGAACTGGTCTTCATTGGAGGGATGGCGATTCAAAGGGCTTCGGCAAAAAGTATTATCGCTCGCTGCAAAGCCAGGAATTTGAAGATTATCGCCGGTGGGCCGCTTTTCACTGCCGAACCGGAGGCATTCGGCGAGGTGGACCATCTCGTTCTCGATGAAGCTGAACTTACATTGCCCTGCTTTCTGAAGGATCTGCAAAATGGACATCCTGAAAAAGTATACAGGGCGTCAGGTTACTGTGATATCCGTCATACGCCTCTTCCCATGTGGGACTTGATAGAAACAAAAAAATACGCGTCCATGGCACTTCAGTTTTCCAGAGGGTGTCCCTTTAACTGCGATTTTTGCAATGTAACATCACTTTTCGGCCATCGGCCGCGTTTAAAAACGCCTCAACAGGTCATTGATGAACTGGACAATATTTATACTGCCGGCTGGCGTGGTTCAATATTTTTTGTTGACGATAATTTTATAGGAAATAAATCCTATCTGAAAGCCGAATTATTGCCTTCCCTGATTGAGTGGCGGAAAGGTAAAAAGGGTTGTACTTTTTATACTGAAGCCTCGATCAATCTGGCCGATGATCCGGATCTTTTAAATATGATGGTAAAAGCCGGGTTTGATACGGTTTTTATTGGAATAGAGTCTCCGGATGATGCCTGTCTTACCGAATGTCATAAAACACAGAATAAAAACCGGAATCTTCTTCAAAGTGTAAAGATGATTCAGCGTGCCGGGATGCAGGTTATGGGCGGTTTTATTGTTGGTTTCGACAGTGATACGAGTTTCATCTTTCAGCGGCAGATCGATTTTATTCAGAAAAGCGGTATTGTGACAGCAATGGTAGGGATGCTTCAGGCTCCCCCGGGAACACGGTTATTTAAACGGCTCCAGATGGAAAACAGGGTGGTAAAGACATTTTCAGGGGATAATGTCGACGGAACCACCAATATTCTACCCAAAATGGGAAAAGACAGGTTACTGGAGGGGTACCGTTCAATAATGGACCATATCTATTCTCCCAATAATTTCTACAGGCGTATCAGGACCTTTCTCAAAGAATTAAAAACCCCTGACATTAAAATGCCAATGGATATGGAGAGGATACTCGCCTTTTTCCGGTCAGGTTTCAGGCTCGGGTTGCTGGGTAGAGAAAGACTCCATTACTGGTATCTGCTCCTTTGGACACTTTTTCATAAACCCAGGCTCGTTCCTCTGGCAGTAACCCTTGCCATATACGGTCATCATTACAGGAAGATCTGTGAATTACATATAATTTGAACCTGGCAAAAGGCTTAAATTCCAGGATAAACCATGAAACTGCCTGTTACGACACAGGTAATAAAAAAGGAGAATGTATTATGGGAGTTTTAAATTTTATCATAGCCATTGTTGCTTTGATCATTGCAATCATAGCCTTTCAAAGAACCGGCGGGACTAAGGATCTTAAAAAAAATACAGCCGAGCTCCTGGCTAAAGTGGAAAAAAAGATGAGGGAAGAAGCACCCGATGTTGAGGAAGAAAAAAAATAGCAGGAAAGATATAGGGGAGACATGAAGGCAGTCCGGAAAATGAAATACTGCAATTTTCAGTATTTCGTCCTCCTATATATTGTCATTGTGGTCAAAGCCAGGATCTGAGGAGGGCAAATTATGTATTTTTCATTAATCATCACTTTTTTACTCTTCCTGGTAATTATCATTGCCGGGATACAGAACAGTATGCCTTTGGATCTGAAATTTTTCATCTGGGATCTTCAGATGTCTATTACAGCATTGATCTTTTATTCCTCTGTGATTGGCGGGGCTATTGTGGCGGTTCTGACCCTACCCAAGCTGGTGAAGAAATCCCTTCATGTGAGAAGTTTGAACCGGGAGATCCATAGGTTGAAAGAAGAGATATCAACGTTAGGAAAAGAACATGTCGCGGCGGACTTAACAGAGAATAATTCCCCTTAAGAGACATGGGCGGACCGATTCCATTAATAGAAGATCCTGTGCCTGACTTTTTTAGTAATTAAAATTCTCATTGTTGATGATGAGTGAGCCTTCAGGATGCTTTATTCTGGTGAGTTTAACAAACAGCGATGAGACTTCTCTCGGACAACCGGCATTTTCTTGAATTACTCGAAACTATAAAGGCGGAAAAGAAAAGGCGTGGAAATAAAAAAAGCAATAGACCTGATGGTTCCCCTGGAAGAGTATGCAACTGTTTTTGAGGAGGCCACATTAAAAGGCGCGGTGGACGCCCTTGAGAAAGCCCAGGAAGAACTTGACCGTAAACGGTACAAATACCTTCACAGGGCGATTTTAGTCCTGAACAAGAATAAGAAAGTAGTGGGAAAGATCAGCCAGATGGATATATTAATAGGGCTTGAGCCCAAATATAAAGACCTGGGAGACACACGAAGAGTTTCACTTAGCGGCTTTAGTCCACAATTTTTAACATCTATGATGTATTCTCATAACCTCTGGTCCTCCGCATTAATAAATATCTGCACTAAAGCGGCAACTACAAAAGTAAAAGATATCATGGTTGAACTGACTGATGGTGAGTTCATTAATGAAACGACTTCCCTTGAGGAAGCTATGCATATCATGATTATCGGTCATCATCACTCTCTGCTTGTGAATCAGGATGGGAATATTATGGGAATCCTCAGATTGGCGGATGTATTTAACTACATCAACGATTTGATAAAAGTCTGCGAAATATGAGTCTACTTTATGAAAGAACGCTTAATCAGATTATATAAAATGGATACTGATGATCCGGCACATCTCCTTTCCCAATTGGGAAGTATGCAGTGAAAGGAGTCAATAAAATGCCTGGTAAATCCACAAAGCTGGAGTATGCATACCACTTGAGTTTACTGAAAACAATTTAATCGGAGTATAATAATGAAAATAAGACCATTAGGCGACAGAGTTCTTGTAGTCAGAGTTGAGGAGACGGAAAAGACAACAGGTGGGATCATAATCCCGGATACGGCAAAGGAAAAACCCCAGGAGGGGAAGGTCATAGCGGTTGGTCCGGGTAGATGGGGTGAAAACGGGAAACGGATCCTCATGGAAGTCAAAAAGGGTGACAGCGTACTTTTCGGTAAATATGCGGGTAGTGAAATCAAAATCGATGGCGTTGAGTATCTTATAATGAGAGAAGACGATGTCCTGTGTATCATGGGAAAATAAATAAAGGAGATTAAAGTAATGGCTGCAAAAGAGATTAAGTATGGCGCAAAAGCAAGAGAAAAGATGATGAAAGGTGTTGATACACTGGCTGACGCGGTTAAGGTCACCCTTGGCCCCAAAGGCCGAAATGTCCTTATTGAAAAATCCTGGGGTTCACCCAGTATTACCAAGGATGGTGTGACCGTTGCCAAGGAGATTGACCTGGATGACAAGTTTGAAAACATGGGAGCTCAAATGGTCAAAGAAGTAGCTTCCAAGACATCCAGCGTTGCGGGAGACGGCACAACCACGGCGACAATTCTGGCACAGGTAATCTATCGTGAGGGGTCCAAATTGGTTGCGTCCGGCGGAAACCCGATGTCCATCAAGCGGGGCATTGATAAAGCCGTTGATCTGGTGGTTGAAGAACTGAAAAAGATATCAAAGCCGACAAAGGATAAGACAGACATTTCCCAGGTTGGAACCATATCGGCAAACAACGACCGAACCATCGGAGACATTATCGCAGAGGCCATGGAAAAGGTGGGCAAGGAGGGTGTGATTGCCGTAGAGGAAGCCAGGGTTATGGAAACGACTCTTGATGTCGTTGAAGGGATGCAGTTCGACAGAGGTTACCTTAGTTCTTATTTTGTAACAGATCCTGAGAAGATGTCCGTTGACCTTGAGGAACCCTACATCCTTTTGATGGAGAAAAAAATCAGCAGCATGAACGACCTCCTCCCCATTCTGGAGGCAGTAGCAAAAGACGGCAGGCCTCTATTGATTATCGCGGAGGATGTTGAAGGAGAGGCTCTGGCTACCCTGGTGGTTAATAAACTGAGGGGGACATTGCATTGCGCGGCCATCAAGGCGCCCGGCTTTGGTGACAGGCGGAAGGCCATGCTGGAAGATATCGCCGTTCTGACCGGGGGCCATGTTATCAGCGAGGATATGGGTGTTAAGCTGGAATCGATCACTCTCAAAGACCTGGGCACTGCTAAACGAATTACAATAGACAAGGATAACACAACGATCATTGATGGGAAATGCAATCGTAAGGAACTGGATGGGCGTGTAAAACAGCTCAGGGTTCAAATCGAGGATACAACCAGTGACTATGACAGGGAAAAACTTCAGGAACGCCTGGCAAAATTAATCGGGGGAGTAGCTGTTATCAATGTTGGTGCGGCCACCGAGATTGAATTGAAGGAGAAGAAGGACAGGGTTGAAGACGCCTTAAACGCGACTCGCGCGGCAGTAGAGGAAGGTATTGTTCCCGGCGGCGGTGTCGCTTATATACGTGCACTCAAGGTCCTTGAAAAGACCCAATTCCCTGGTGAAGAACAGCTTGGCGCCAACCTCATTAAACGCGCCCTGCAGGAGCCTTCGAGGCAGATTGCTAACAACGCAGGTTTTGAGGGATCCGTAGTGGTTCAGCATATTATGGGAGGTAAAGGAAACTTTGGATTCAATGCCGAGACAGGGATCTATGAAGATCTTATGATGGCTGGAATTGTGGATCCGACCAAGGTAACGCGATTCGCGCTTCAAAATGCAGCTTCGGTTGCAGGGCTTCTCATGACCACCGAGGCAATGGTTGCTGAAAAACCAAAAAAGAAGAAGGCCTCGACTTCTGATATTTCGCCGGAGGACATGTATTAATTTACCTTAAAACCGCGGTGCCTGGAGTACCCCGGAGTAGTTGGGGAGGTTTTAAGTGAACGTTATCTAAAAGGATAAAAAACAAGTTTATTTAGAGGAGCAACTAATAACTATGCGCCTATATCTGATAAATCCGTCAAACCCGCTTGTAAGTATTGTCAAAGTCAAGGAAAGCCGCTGGAATCGTTACCGCGTGTGGAAACCGCTCAGCCTTATGGTTCTCGCGGGTCTCACCACACCGGATTGGGAAATCTCAATTGTGGACGAGAACCTCGATACTGTGGACTATACGATCATGCCCAGGCCGGACCTTGTGGGCATTACCGCTTTCACATCTCAGGCGAATCGGGCCTATGAAGTGGCCGCTTATTTTCGAAATCTGGGTGTACCAGTCATCATGGGAGGCATTCATGCAACCATGTGCCTGGAGGAGGTTATGGAGCATGTGGACTCTGTTGTCACCGGGGAAGCGGAGGACATCTGGTCGCTGGTCCTGGAGGATGCCCGGCATGGCTGTCTGAAGCGCCTGTATGAAGGGGGACTGGCTGATATAAGCCATGTCACCTTCGCCCGTCATGATTTGTTGCCCTCTAGATATGCCTTCGGTGCCATACAGACCACACGCGGCTGTCCATTGAACTGCAACTTTTGCAGCGTGACCGCCTTTAACGGAGCCCATTACCGCCAGAGACCCGTTTCGGATGTGGTGCAGGAATTCCGGCTGATCCCTGAAAAACGTGTGCTGGTTGTGGATGATAACCTGATCGGCACCAGTCGCAAGCATATTGAACGCGCCAAAGAATTATTCAAGGTTATGGCACAGGCGAACCTGGGAAAGGAATGGGTTGCCCAGGCCAGCATTAATTTCGCGGATGACGAAGAACTTTTGAGGCTTGCATCCGAGGCAGGTTGCAGAGGTGTATTTATTGGCTTTGAAACCCCCTCCGCTGAAGGATTAAAGGAACTCGGAAAAAAATATAATATTCTGAAAAATCGCGATTTTCATGACTCCGTAAGGCGCATACAGCAGCACCACATACTTGTTGTGGGATCCTTTATTATAGGTCTGGACATTGATAAACCAGGTATCGGTAAACACATTGCCAGTGTTGCCAGTCAGTATGGTGTGGATAGTCTCAACGCGCTATTTCTAACACCCTTGCCCGGGACACGTCTATGGGATCAAATGAAATCAGAGGACCGCATTGCCCTTAACAGGTTTCCTGAAGACTGGAAATATTACACTCTTACATACCCTGTATCTATTTATAAACATTTATCTCTTGAAGGCATAATCGAGGAAATGATCTCATGCGACTATGAATTTTATTCCATACCGCGGATTATACGCAGGATGTGGGGTAATTTATGGCAGCGTCGCGAGCCATGGATCAGCCTGGTGAGTAATTTATCATACAGATACAATCTCCGGTTGAACCGCAAGGTATACGCAGACTTCTACTCCTATGTAAAAGACCGGGTTTTGAGAGGAGGTAGCCATCATGTCCTTCAAATTAAACCTGAAAGCCAAAATCAATCTCGACAGGCTTTTGCAGAAACTCACCCTCACAATTAGAGAACCTCCAGGAAAATTGTGGTTGGACAAGGGACTCACAGGGGATCTTCTCGATATGACCGATTTTGAACACAAAAAGGTAAGGGACCTCCACCTCTACCTGGGCCCTCCGGATGGCGAGGTCATGGAGGTTGCGGTTTTAGACAATGAGTTGGCCATCTATCGTACTACAGTTGCTGATGTAGCCCTTCGTAGAAGCCCCTTCTGGCAGGAAATTTTCAGCATTAGAAATATCAGAAAAATAATGAATGATAAGGATGTAATTATAAGTAAGGGGAAAGCATCACTTAAAAGATTGCACGCCAATGCCCTGGCGCTGCTGGATCTCACCTATGGCAGTGACGATCTTGCAATAATGCTGGAGGACGCGCGAAAGGGCCTGGATCAGAATTCCATTGCACAGATACAGGAGTCTCTGGATCTGTTTGTTAACCTGCTGGGTTTCCAGCCCATGTCTTTTGGGTGGCTTGAACAGGGTTTACAGATCTTTGCCAGAGCAAAATTTAACAATGGTGCCGACCCTGTTTTTGAGCACATAATCCTTTTCGATGTGGAAACTCTGTTTTTAGGTCTGAAGAAAGGGGTTTTTTCACAGCAAAGTGATTCGGATCGTGACTGGGTTATGAAATATGACCGGGGTGAGAAATTCCCCGATCTCCAAGGTATTGACGTTTTCAATTTCTTGGCGGAACTGGCGCTTGAAAAAGCGCGAGATACAAAAAATGAAAAGCAGTAGAACTGACATTTTAAATAAAAGAAGGTGGCAAGTTCTTGGTGGTCCTGGCAAATGTGCTTATTGAAAGAACAATTCAGATTTTCAACGTTCAATTTGTCGAATGAGTATTTAATATATCAATTTATTAAAATGAAAAGAGGCCAAAATGGGAGACAAAGGGAAAAAAGATAAAGGAAAACGAGAAGAACAGAAAAAAGGCAGGCAGACACTTAAGGAAAAGCGAAAGCAAAAAAAAGATGACACCAAATCAATGTGGGAAAATGATAAATAAACCTGAGACCTAAAGGTGACCATCATGGCAACAGTTAGCAAGTATTATGAAGGAATCAATTCAGTCGCAGTATTAGGCAATTATCTGCCCCGCCAGTGCGGTATCGCGACCTTTACTACAGACCTGGCTGAAGGGCTGTCAGCAGAAGCACCTGACATTTCCTGCTGGACCGTAGCCATGAACGACAGACCGGAGGGATATGCCTATCCTGAAAAAGTGCACTTTGAGATCAACCAGAACAAATTAAGTGACTACAGTATTGCGTCCCAATTTCTTAATATCAGCCAGACGGATATTGTCTGCGTGCAGCATGAATATGGTCTTTTCGGTGGTCCGGCAGGAAGCCACCTGCTGAAACTGCTTGGTGATCTGCGTATGCCCGTGGTTACAACGTTACACACGGTTTTAAAGGACCCAGCACCCGAATATTATGACGTTATGTGCAAGCTGGCCGATCTTTCGGATAAACTGGTGGTGATGAGCCATAAAGCGTGTGATTTTCTTAAGGATATCTATGCTGTGCCCGATGAGAAAATCACCTTTATTCATCACGGTATTCCGGATACACCTTTTATTGATCCCAGCTTTTACAAAGACAAGTTTGGTGTAGAAGGGAAAAAAGTGCTTCTCACCTTCGGCCTGCTTTCTACAAATAAGGGCATTGAAAATGTGCTGCAGGCGCTCCCGGCAGTCATTAAAAAACACCCTGATGCGGTTTATATCATTCTTGGTGCGACCCATCCGAACATTCTTAAGTTCCATGGAGATTCATACCGTATTATGCTGCAGCAGCTCGCACTCAAGCTCGATATCAGCGAGCATGTCATCTTTCAGAATCGTTTTGTTGAGCTGAGAGAGTTGTGTGAATTTCTCGGCATTGCTGATATCTATGTGACTCCATATCTTGAAGAAGCCCAGATTACATCCGGGACCCTTGCCTATGCAATGGGCACAGGCAAAGCCGTCATTTCAACACCCTACTGGTACGCCACAGAGATGCTTGCCGAAGGACGGGGCCGGATTGTACCCTTCAACAATCCGGGTGCCATAGCTACGCAAATTATCGACCTTCTGGATAATGATATGGAACGTCATGCCATGCGAAAAAAAGCATATACATTCAGCCGTGAAGCGATCTGGAAGGAGGTGTCCCGAAAGTATCTACAGGTGTTCAGTGAAGTGCGACAGAACCGGACCCGGAATCCCCGTCCCCGGCATTCATATATTGAGAACATTAAGGCTATTACAAATTTTGAACTCCCGGAGATCAAACTCGATCATCTTAAAGCCATTACCGATGATACCGGAATCCTTCAACATGCCAACCATACAATTCCCGATCGATCTCATGGATACTGCACCGATGATAATGCCAGAGCCATGCTGGTAGCTGCCATGGGGCAAAAATATCTGCCTACAAACGGTTTTGGACTTGATTTCCTCAGCGGTCATTATCTGGGGTTTCTGCTATATGCCTTTAATGATGAAAATGGACGCTTTCGTAATTTTATGACCTACTCACGGCGTTGGACGGAGGAAATAGGGTCCGAGGATGCTCATGGAAGAGCGCTATGGTGCATTGGTAAATCCGTGGCTTTTCTTGTCAATACGGGGCATCTTGCAATGAGTACAACCCTTTTCAATAAGGCGCTGCGAGCCGTTGAGCATTTTCGTTCACCCCGGGCAATCGCCTTTTCTCTGGTAGGTATAGATGCTTATCTATCACAGTTTTCCGGTGACAGTGACAGCCGAAGGATTCGGGAAGTTCTTGCCAACAGACTTTTTGATCAGTTTAAAAACAATACAACAGATGAATGGCCCTGGCTTGAAAATGCCCTGAACTATGCCAATGGTAAACTGCCTCACGCCCTTCTGATGTCCGGACAATGGATGCAGAGAAACGATATGATCGACATGGGGCTTAAGTCACTCAAGTGGCTCCTCTCCATCCAGACCGAAGAGGGGCACTTTGTACCCATTGGCAATAACGGCTGGTATGAAAAAGACGGAGACAGAGCACGTTTTGACCAGCAGCCGGTAGAGTCCAATGCCATGATTGAAGCATGTGTAGAAGCTTTTAACATCACCGGGGATAAAATGTGGATTGACAGTGCCAGCATGTGCTTTAACTGGTTTATCGGAAATAATGACCTGAATATGGCGCTTTATGATGCCAAGACAGGTGGTTGCCGTGACGGGCTCATGGCTGACGGTGTCAACCAGAATGAAGGCGCTGAGTCAACCATTGCCTGGCTGCTATCACTTATGACACTGCAAAAACTCTATGCGGATGAAATATTGAACCGGCCGTTGTTACAGAAGGCTGATTAGCAGGAAGATCAGGAAATACAATGGATATAAAAATAATAGATCTCATGGCTCAAAGCGGAATAAAATTCGGCACAAGTGGAGCAAGAGGTCTTTCAGATCATATGACTGATTTTATTTGTTATACCTATACTCGTGGTTTTTTGCAATATCTTGAAAAAAGCGGCAAGGCCATCGGTAGTGAAAGAAAAATTGCCATTGCTGGTGACCTGCGGCCCAGCACTGATCGCATTATGAGAGCGGTTGGCAGTGCCGCCGCTGATATAAAATATGAAGTTATAAACTGCGGAAAAATCCCATCACCAGCCATTGCATTGTATGGGCTTGATAAAAAAATATCAACTGTCATGGTGACAGGCAGCCATATTCCTGACGACAGCAACGGTATAAAATTCAATTCAGCAACCGGTGAGATATTAAAAGATGATGAAACAGGGATCAAACAACAGCAGATAATTATTGATGACGATCTATTTGACAAGCATGGCAGCTTTTTGGAAAGAAACCATCCTGATAATTGGGCAGTCAATAATGATGCGGCTGAATTGTATGTTCAGCGCTATCTGAATTTTTTCTCGTCTACGGCACTATCCGGCAAGAAAATCGGTCTATATCAACATTCCGCAGTGGGACGTGATATCCTTTTTAATATTTTTACAGGCCTTGGAGCAGCTGTCACAAAGCTTGGATATTCAGATAAATTTATACCGGTTGATACTGAGGCGATCAGAGAAGAAGATGTAAGACTGGCAAAAGAGTGGACCCGGCAATATAGTTTTGATGCAATCATTTCAACAGATGGGGACGGTGATCGTCCACTCATTAGTGATGAAAAGGGGATGTGGCTGCGCGGTGATATTGCAGGGATACTATGTGCATATTTTCTTGGCTCTGATTCGATCAGTATACCGGTAAGTTGTAACAGTGCAGCAGAAAAATGTGGCTTTTTTAAAGAGGTACGAAGAACACGAATCGGCTCTCCATATGTCATAACCTCTATGTTGGATGCTGTAAATGCCGGGTTTGAGGCGGTTGCAGGCTATGAAGCAAATGGCGGATTTTTAACCGCCTCAGCCATTAAAATAAATGAAAGAATATTGAAGGCCCTGCCTACCCGTGATGCTGTAATAGTTCAGATTGGGATAATGATACTGGCAGAGAGTAATGGTAAAACCATTTCGGAACTGGTCGCAGATCTCCCGGCGCGTTTTACAGCCAGTGACCGGATCAAAAATTTCCCATTGGAAGAAAGCTCAGTCATTCTTGCGCGTTTATCGAGTGGTGATGTCTGCCGATACCATAAAAACATTGAAAATGTCTTTGGTTCTCTTTGCGGAAAGGTAACCTCAGTTGATCATACCGACGGTGTACGTATTAATTTTGAAAATAACGAAGTGGTTCATCTGCGCCCATCAGGAAATGCTCCGGAACTTCGTTGCTATAATGAGGCGGGAAGTCAGCAGCGGGTGAAAGAATTGAATATGGCGTGCATAGATATACTTGAGGGTCTGAGGAGGCATGTGAAATGAGACCACACTCCGGGTACTTTCAGATTGACCAGAGTCGAGGAGCTTTATCGTACTTTGCCTTGCTGCTTTCGCTGATGACATTGCAGAAGCTTTATGCCAACGGGGTTTTAAACCAGCCGTCATCAAAGAAAACCGATTATCGAAAGGAACAGTTATGAACATTGCCATACTCTCGCCTATTGCCTGGCGCACACCGCCGAGACATTACGGACCCTGGGAAAATGTGACCTCTCTTTTGACCGAAGGGCTTGTAGCGCTGGGTCACAATGTAACCCTGTTCGCAACCGCTGATTCGCAAACGAGTGCTAAGCTGCATGCGGTTTGTCCCAAAGGTTATGAAGAAGATATCTCCTTGATACCAAAGGTATGGGAGAGCCTGCATATTTCCGAACTATTTGATCATGCCGGTGAGTTTGACATTATCCACAACCATT
>JBHPCX010000049.1:0-27404 GCA_042573485.1 Thermodesulfobacteriota bacterium
CTCCTCATTGATTCCGAAGGCGTTTGCCAGTTTTTTTCTTGTTGTCTCACGGTATACTGCGCCTTCACGCTCCCATTTAGAAACAGTAGACTGTTTTACTCCTAACTTTTCGGCAAACTCCTGCTGGGTCCATTTTTTTTCAAGCCGCTCTCTTTTCACGGGATTCATAAAGATATATGCTTCTGCTTCTTCTTGAATATATAATGGTTCGTCTATGGCTTCTCGAATATCACGCAAGTCAGATTGGTCTTCCAGGCGTTCAAGCAGAGTATTGAATAAGTCTATTGGCAGAACCACAAATTTTACTTCACCGTTTTCTTTTATAGTCTGATATTCCATAATTACCTCTTATAGATATCGCCACGTGGGCGAACCCTAACGACTTCTATGATTAAATAATCATCACCCCGCGTATATATAACCCTGTATTGTCCTAACCTCAATCGGAATCCTTCGTCTTCTTTTAAAGTATCAATATCAAGTGAGGTCGAGTCAGGATCCAAACAGAGATCATGTAATTTTTTTACGATGGCTGTCTTTGTTTTTAAAGGCAATCGGGCAATATAGTTTCTTGCTTTTCTTCTGTATTTTAACTTATACATCTGTTAATTATAGCCTTAAAAGCTATATCGTCAATATGTATTTTTATTAAACGGCTATATCGGATATCTATCTCGCAAGAAGGCTCATCCATAACCAATAATTAATAACCGATAACTGATAACTAATTATGAAAAAATATACCCGTAACATTATATTAACTTTTATTATCGACATTTTGTATTTCAAAAGAGCAGCCTGAAAAAAGGCGGGAAGTTTAGCGATGATTTCAGAGTTACTTCCTGGGGAGAATTCATGAGGAAAACCTGGCTTGATGAAATCCCCATGATATATAACTGGATAAAGGGAGATCTGCAGTTATTTGGAGTTCGGCCTCTCAGTACACAGTATTACAATCTTTATACAGAAGAGCTAAAGGGACTGAGAAGAAAAGTAAAACCAGGCCTGGTTCCTCCCTATTATGCTGATCTCCCGAAAAGTCTGGATGAGGTCATGGAATCAGAGATAAGATATATCAAGCGCTACCTTGAGAAACCTGTCAGGACGCAATTTATTTATATGTTTAAGTCATTTATAAACATTGTCATAAAGGGTGCCCGAAGTAATTAATCCTAAAAAGAATAAAATGGATTTTTACCCATTTCTGCCTAAGGCACTTTTGGGTAAAAAACTTACAGTATTTATATCTGTGTTAATCTGCGTAATCTGCGGATGAAAAGGAGTTAATCGTGAAAAAAGCACTTATAACCGGGATAACCGGTCAGGACGGCGCGTATCTTGCCGAGTTTTTACTCTCTAAAGGATACGAGGTGCATGGTGTAAAAAGGCGTGCGTCCAGTTTTAATACTGACAGGATTGATCATTTATACAAAGATCCCCATGAAACGGGGAGGCGATTCATATTACACTATGGGGACCTTACCGACTCCACGAATTTAATCCGAATTATCCAGGATGTTCAGCCGGATGAAATCTATAATCTTGCCGCACAGAGTCATGTCCAGGTTTCATTTGAAACCGCGGAATACACTGCCAATTCCGATGCTCTTGGAACCCTGCGTATACTTGAAGCAATTCGAATTCTTAATCTTACTGATAAAACAAAATTTTACCAGGCGTCCACAAGTGAACTATATGGCAAGGTACAGGAAGTACCTCAGAAGGAAACGACTCCCTTTTATCCCCGAAGTCCATACGGAGTGGCAAAGCTCTATGCATATTGGATTACTGTCAATTACAGGGAGGCTTACAATATATATGCCTGCAACGGTATACTGTTCAATCATGAGTCACCAATAAGAGGGGAGACATTTGTCACACGAAAAATTACCCGGGCGCTTGCAAGGATCAAGCTTGGCCTGCAGGATTGTTTGTATATTGGAAACCTTAATGCGAAAAGGGACTGGGGGCATGCAAAGGACTATGTAGAAATGATGTGGCTGATGTTACAGCAGGATGAACCTGAAGATTATGTAATAGCCACCGGAAAGCAGCATTCCGTAAAGGAATTTGTTGAATTTGCGGCCAGGGAACTTGGAATGGATATCAAGTGGGGAGGATCTGGTGTCGAAGAAGAAGGAACTGAATCTGAGACAGGTAATGTCATAGTCCGTGTTGATCCTAAATATTTCAGACCCACAGAAGTTGATGCACTGTTGGGTGATCCGACAAAGGCAAAGGAAAAGCTGGGTTGGACACCAAAAATAACATTTAATGAACTGGTGAAGCAGATGGCCCAGGAGGACCTTGAAGAAGCTAAAAGGGACTCAATGATAAAATCTAAAGGGTTCAAAGTCCTTAATCATTTTGAATAATAGAACCGGTGAACCCGTGAGAGCGTGAAAAAACGGTACATCCGTAAGAGCGTAAGGTGTGGAAAAACCTCATAAGAAATTAGATGTATGGAAATTATCAATGGAACTGGTCAATAAGGTATATGAAATGACCAGAGAATTTCCAAAAGAAGAAATGTTTGGATTGACCAGTCAAATTCGGCGATCAGCAGTTAGTATTCCTTCCAATATTTCTGAAGAAGCTGCAAGACAAACTAAAAAAGAATTAATAAATTTTTTACATATTGCACAAGGATCATTGAGCGAATTGGATACTCAATTAGATATTTCACGCAATTTAGACTACATTAATGAAAAAGAAAGACAGGATATTGATAAGCTGATAGTTCGAATCGATAAAATGCTATCAGGTCTAATTATTTCAAAAAGAACATGAGGAGTATTTTAGGTGTTTGCTTTTTTCCCTCACGCTCTCACGACTTACGCCTTACGAATGGTTTTTAAGGCCTGATATCTCAGCAAGATAAATAAGGGAGTTATAATGAAAAAAGATACTAAAATATACGTCGCAGGTCATAATGGCCTTGTTGGATCAGCGATAGTCCGCGTCCTTGAACAAAAGGGCTTCAGCAACGTCATAGGCAAAAGCCATAATGAACTTGATCTCACTGACCAGGTCGGTGTGAACAGTTTCTTTAATGAGGAAAAACCAGACTACGTATTCCTAGCAGCAGCAAAAGTAGGCGGTATACATGCCAACAATAGCTATCCCGCTGATTTTATAAGAAGCAATCTGCTTATTCAGGACAATGTGATACATGCCTCATATAAAAATAATGTAAAAAAGCTCCTTTTCCTGGGTTCATCATGCATATACCCCAAGCTTGCTCCCCAGCCCTTGAAGGAGGAGTATCTGCTCTCAGGCCCATTGGAACCGACAAATGAGTGGTATGCTATTGCCAAGATAGCCGGCATTAAGACATGCCAGGCATATAATAAACAGTATGGATTCAATGCCATATCATTGATGCCGACCAATCTATACGGCCCGGGTGATAACTTTGACCTTGAAACATCCCATGTACTGCCCGCGCTCATTAGAAAGTTCCATGAGGCAAAGATAAAAGGAGAATCAAATGTATCAATATGGGGAAGCGGTATTCCAAAGCGTGAATTTCTGCATGTTGATGACCTTGCTGACGCGGCATGTTTTTTGATGGAAAAATACAACAGCCCGGAGATCATAAATGTTGGTACAGGGAAAGACATATCCATAGGAGAGCTCGCGGAAATGATCAGGGATATTATAGATTGTCCTGCTGAGATTCAATATAACTCCTCCAAGCCGGACGGCACTCCCAGGAAGCTGCTGGATGTTACCCGGTTGAACGACTTCGGCTGGTCAGCAGGTATCTCATTGCGAGATGGTATCGCTTCAACATATGAATGGTTTATTGATAATCAGGACAAAATAAGAAAGTAAAAATCTTTTACCCATTTGTGCCTTAGGCACTTTTGGGTAAAAACTTACAGTATTTAGTTAGAAAATATACAAAGGGATGCCTTTAAATTATTAACTTTTTATAATTGAAATTGATCAATAAGATATGAAAATACTACTCATAGCAGGAGCCCGTCCTAATTTTATGAAAATTGCCCCCATTGGAAGGGTTCTAAGAGGGCGAAGCGAAGAAATTGAATATAAGATCGTTCATACCGGCCAGCATTATGACTATGAAATGTCGCAGGCTTTTTTTGATGATCTGGAGATACCAAAGCCTGATTTTTTCCTTGATGCAGGGTCAGGTTCACATGCAGTACAAACTGCAAGGATAATGGTTGGATTTGAGAAGGTGTGCATTGATGAACAGCCTGATATAGTTGTTGTCGTTGGAGATGTGAACTCAACCCTTGCATGCAGTGTTGTTGCAAAGAAGTTGAAGGTAAAGGTGGCTCATGTAGAAGCGGGATTAAGAAGTTTCGATCTAGACATGCCTGAAGAGATAAACAGGATGGTAACTGATGTTCTCTCCGATTATTTCTTTGTTACCGAAGAAAGCGGAAAGGAAAATCTTTTGAAGGAAGGCAAGTCCGAAGGTAAGATTCATCTTGTCGGTCATGTGATGATTGATAACCTTCTCTATCAACGTGATCGATTGTTAAAGGAAGATACTTCATCCTTTTCAACATATAATCTTAAAAACAACCTGGAAAAATACGCCTTTCTTACGCTTCACAGGCCATCCAATGTGGATGATATAGAGATATTTGAAGGTATAGCTGAAGCACTCAACGAAATATCTAAAGATTCGCCCATAATCTTTCCTGTGCATCCGAGGACTAAAAAGATGATGGAAGAGTTTGATATAAAGTTAAGTGAGAATATTCACCTGCTTGCACCTCTTGGATTCAGGGAGGCCCTTTTTATATGGAAGGATGCTGCCGTGGTACTGACCGATAGCGGAGGTTTGCAGGAGGAGACAACCGCACTGGGAGTTCCGTGCCTGACAATAAGGGAAAATACAGAACGGCCCATTACAATTGTAATGGGATCAAATACACTGGTCGGAAATAAAAAGGAAAACATATTAAAGCATTTTCATGATGTAATGGAGAATGGGAAAGAGGGCAGGGTGCCGCCCCTCTGGGATGGAAAGGCGGCGGAACGCATTGTGGAGATACTACTAAGCGGATAAAGAGTAGGCGTTTGGAATAAAAGGAAATAAGAAGCATAGAACCCGTAAGGCGTGAGAGCGTGAGGGCGTAAGGCGTGGAAAAACCTCATAAGAAATTAGATGTATGGAAGTTATCAATGGAGTTGGTCAATAGGATATATGAAATGACCAGAGAATTTCCAAAAGAAGAGATGTTTGGGTTGATAAGTCAAATTAGGCGATCAGCAGTAAGTGTTCCTTCAAATATTTCTGAAGGAGCTGCCAGGCAAACAAAAAAGGAACTAATTAATTTTTTACATATTGCACAAGGATATTTAAGTGAACTGGATACTCAATTAGATATTTCACTAAATTTAGAATACATTAATAAAAAAGAAAGACAGGATATTGATAAGCTTATAGTTCGAATCGATAAAATGCTGAGTGGCCTTATTGTTTCAAAAAGGAGATGAGAGGTAGTTATGGATTTGTTTTTTCCCCTAACGCTCTTACGCCTAACGCCTTACGATAAATACGGTTTACTAAAAAACTAATTAAAACCTAAAAATAACGTTTACTATATTAATATAACGAAGGAGAAACAATGGAGTACTCAATAAGTCCGGATGGTGAAAAGTTTAAAATTCCCCAGGAGGAGGATTACAGGGAAGAATATAAGAGACTGGAAGCAATTGTAGAGGAGCAGAAAAAGCAGGGCAGGGAGATCGTTGTTGTTATGGGCCTTGGTTTTGTGGGTGCTGTAATGGCAGGGGTTGTCGCGGATTCTGTTGATAAGGAAACAGGTGAATCCAAAAAGTTTGTTATCGGCATGCAGAGACCGAGCACAAGAAGCTTCTGGAAGATTCCTTTATTCAACAGGGGAGTTTCGCCGGTAAAGGCCGAGGATCCTGAAGTAGCACCCATGATCGCGTGCTGCGTCAACGATAAAAAGACCATGATCGCGACATATACCTATGACGCCCTTAAATTCGCGGATATCCTGGTCGTGGATGTACAGTGTGATTATCTGAAAGAGGATTTGGGTAACCTGAAAACGGGCCGTGCTGAAATCGGCGCCCTTGAAGACAGTTTTAAAATAATAGGTAAAAAAATAGATCCTGGCTGCCTGGTGCTGATTGAAACCACGGTCCCGCCCGGAACCACGGAGTATGTGGCCTATCCTTATATAAAGAAGGCCTTTAAGAAAAGGGAAATAGATGATGAACCATTGCTTGCCCACAGTTACGAGAGGGTAATGCCGGGGAAAAATTATGTCAGCTCTGTAAGGGATTTCTGGCGCGTGTGCAGCGGCATTAATGATGAAAGCAGGGAGCGTGTAGTAAATTTTCTGACAGATGTGTTGAATGTTGACGAATATCCCCTTACTGTCCTTGACAGGCCTGTTGAAAGTGAAACGTGCAAGATAGTTGAAAACAGCTACAGGGCAACCATACTGGCCTTTATGGATGAATGGAGCCGGTTTGCTGAAACAAACGGCATTGATTTAATTAAAGTTATTAACGCGATAAAGGTTCGTCCCACACATAACAATATGATATTCCCCGGCCCGGGAATAGGGGGATATTGCCTGCCCAAGGACGGCGGTCTGGGTGTGTGGGCATACAAGCATTTGATGGGGTTTCAAGATGAACTCTTTAAGATTACTCCCGAGGCCATAAACATCAATGACACAAGGGCTCTTCATGTAACTCAGTTGGCACGTGATGCACTTCGAAACATGGGTAAGATTGTTGCAGCTTCGCAGATAACTATCCTCGGTGTTTCCTATAGAGAAGATGTGGGTGATACCCGTTACAGCGGCTCGGAAATAATTATAAGAAAACTGACTGAAATGGGGGCGGAAGTAAAGGCCCATGATCCCTACGTGGAACACTGGTGGGAACTTGAAAAACAGGAGACATACCCTGCAGTCGGTTCCAGCTGGTCAAGGTTTTTCAGGAACCAGGAGCATTTATCGGATTTCAGCATGACAGAAAAACTTGAGGATGCAATAGCAAAGTCGGACTGTGTGATTCTTGCCGTGCGTCACCAGGAATATCTCAACCTTGATCCTGAAGAAGTAGTGAAGATGGCAGGCGGGCCTGTAGCGGTTGTCGATTGTTTTGGTATCATGGATGATGAAACCATTGAAAAATATTTCCAGCTGGGCTGTGAAGTAAAGGGTCTTGGAAGAGGGCATATTAATCGAATCAAGGAAAAAGTCCGTAAAGAGAAGCTGTCAGCCAAGATTAGTAATGAAGAGTAAACATTATCACCAATGAGGGATCCCATATCCCAGGTTAGAAAAAAACATTAAATTTTACCCATTTCTGCCTAAGGCAGTTTTGGGTAAAAAATTAAGATAGTAAAAGTGTAAGGAGTTAACCATTCCGGTTAGCTCCTTCTTTGTTTTCAGGGTTTGATATTTCCCCCGGATAGTGGACATGGAGTTAAGAGGTCATCTTTAATTCTTACCCATTTCCGCCCAAGGCAATTTTGGGTAACTTTATATATGGCAAAAAAATTGCATGGCAATTTATAAATTCTATAGCAGATCAATATCTGTCAGAGTAAATACCTTACCCAAATCTGCTTAAGGCAAATATGGGTAATTTAAGGAGTTCAACCATTATGGATCCAATAGAGTATATAAATAAAGGGAAGGTTCAAAGATATTTCAGGGCGACCAAAAAGTTGAATGCTCCTAATATCATTTCTCACATTACACAAAGAGCGACTGGTAAAGAGCCCCTCTTTCTTGAGAATGATGATTATCTTTCTATGCTTTCATTCCTGAAAACAATAAGTCAGGATTTCTCTCTTGAAGTTTATTCATTTTGTCTAATGCCAAATCACGTCCATTTGTTATTCAATACCAGAGAAAACAATCTTTATGATGCAATGCGGGAACTTTTCTCTAGATATGCAATGAGATTTAACAGAAAGTATGAAAGGAAAGGGCACCTTTTTGCAGGACCTTACAGGCAGTCAATATGCCTTGATGATGCTTATCTTCTTGCGGCTTCAATCTATATTCATTTGAATCCTGTAAAAGCAAAATATTCAAAAACTCCTGAAGGGTATCGATGGTCTTCCTGCAGATTGTTTTGCACAGATGTACAAAAGGAATCATTTATCAATCCTGGTTTTATATTGGGTCTCTTCACCGGTTCTAAAAGTGAAAAAAGAACTCAATATCGCAATATGCTAAGGAATGGACTAAAATTTAATATAGAAAAAATCTTTGAGAAGAAGGGCGTGATAGAAAATTTACAGGCAGAATTGGCTGAATTATATCCATCACTTTTTAAAAAAATTTCGACAAAAAAGCTAATAGCAAAAATTACTGGTTTTGATTTACTTACAGCAAATGAATTGGAGAAAAGGGTAATATCTATAAAGGAAACCAGTAATCTCACAACACCAGAGAGCAGAAAGGCTAAAAAATATCTTATTGAACAGCTTATAGCTCGTGGCTACAACCGTAAGGAGATATCATCAAAATTAAGTATATCTAGAAAGACAATATATAATATTTTAAATTCAAAGGATTGATGAATTTATATTTTTACCCATTTCTGCCCAAGGCAGATTTGGGTAAAAATAGGGTTGAATAACCTATTAAAAAATAATTATCCAAATAACAATATAGATATGTAGGTAAAAGATAAAATTAATATAGCAAAATTTAAGTCAAATTAGGTGAATATTAAGTGTTTTCCTTCTGCTATTACTACCTATTTTACTTGATCCAGATCTAACCCTGTGATAGTGCTTTCCTTTTAAAATACGGAGCATGAAACATGGAACCTGGAACATGAAATTAGGAACGCTCTTTTTAAAAATTGCTTGAGGACGATAATGCCTGTTGAAGCCAAATATATACTAGTGAATACTACCTCGGATACTGATATAATAGATATCACGGAAACAGTTACTGTTGATCTGATGGAATCGGGGATAATCAACGGTACTGTAAACCTTTTTGTTCCTGGCTCAACCGCGGCCCTTACAACCATCGAGTATGAAAGCGGTGTTATAAATGATCTCAAGGGTGCTATAGAAAAAATCGCGCCCATGGATATCTATTATGAACATAATGAAAGATGGGGAGACGGTAATGGCTATTCCCACGTAAGGGCGGCCCTTATGGGAGCATCATTGAGCATCCCCATTGTGAACGGATCTTTAACACTGGGAACATGGCAGCAGATCGTGCTGCTTGATTTTGATAACCACCCCAGGCAGAGGAAAATCGTCGAGCAGTTTATCGGGGTGTAAGTCGCATGTGAAAAATTAAGGATTAGGAGTTACATATCAGAGGAATTCACTTTTTCTCGAATTGCATATTCCATGTTCCACATTCCAGGTTGGAAGAACCTTTCGGTTTGAGAGTTTATTTTGAAGATTAATCGTTTTGAAGATTTAGAAATATGGCAGGAAGCAAAATCTTTGAGTAAGTTTGTTTTTAATGCTACTTCAAACGAACCTTTTAACAAAGATTTCCGCTTCAGGGATCAGATACGAGCTTCTTCTGGTTCTATAATGGATAATATAGCTGAAGGATATGAAAGGGATGGCAATAAAGAGTTTATTCAATTCCTGAGTATTGCAAAAGGATCTTGTGGTGAAACCCGTTCCCAGTGTTACAGGGCAATGGATTTTGGGTATATTAATGAAGAAACTTTTAAAGCATTAATTGATAAAACAATCAATCTGAGCAGGAAAATAGCCTCTTTTATGTCCTATTTAAAAAAGAGTGATTTTAAAGGCAAAAAATACAAAAAATCTTAAATCTAATGAGATGATTATTTGGAACTTGAAACCTGGAACTTGAAATTTTAAACCCAGCGTAGCTGGGAACTTGGAACTATGATAATTAGGAGTTTTGATTGGCAAAGAAAAACAAACAAACCGGTTCATCACTCATGAAAAAGATATCATTTAATGATCATGAGCTTTTAGCGATGCTTTCGGGTGAACAGGGGTCCAATATCAAGCTAATTGAGAAAAGGGTAGGCCTTTCAATTAACACTCGGGGTAATGAGTTTATCCTCCAGGGCGGCGACTGGGAAGTTGACCTGGCAGAGACGATACTCAAGCAGCTCTATGAGCTCCTGAAAAAGGATTTCCCCATCTACACAACCGATGTGGAGCACGCTGTAAGGATTCTCAGCAAGGACAGGTCCGCGGATCTTAAACATATTTTTCTCGACAGTGTTTTCATTTCTTCAAAAAAGCGCGTTATTACGGCAAGGACCGTCAATCAGAAGGAATACATTGAAAGCATAAGGAATTTTGACATTGTTTTTTCCATAGGGCCTGCCGGAACCGGCAAGACATACCTGGCCATGGCCATGGCTGTGGCGGCCCTGGCAAAAAAGGAGGTTAACCGGATTGTGCTTGCGCGGCCGGCGGTTGAGGCCGGGGAAAAGCTGGGATTTCTGCCCGGTGATCTCTATGAAAAGATCAATCCATATCTAAGGCCCTTATATGATGCTCTGCATGATATGATGGATTTTGATGACGCGTCTTCATTAATTGACAAGGGAGTAATTGAAGTCGCACCCCTTGCCTTTATGAGGGGAAGGACACTGAATGATTCCTTTGTTATACTTGACGAGGCCCAGAACGCTACGTCGGAGCAGATGAAGATGTTTCTTACCAGGCTTGGATTTAGTTCCAAGGCGGTCATAACAGGAGATGTTACCCAGACAGACCTTCCCGCGGGAAAGGCATCGGGATTGATTGAAGCACAGGAACTGCTGGACGGTATAAAGGGCATTAAATTTATATATTTTTCACGGGACGACGTTGTCAGGCATCCCCTTGTCCAGAAAATAATCGATGCCTACGAAAATAATAACAACAGGAGAGGCGACAGTAATGGGTATTAAACTGTCTAAAAAAAGGTTTTCAAGAACTGATTTAAACAAATGGGTTGTACTTGTGATCCTTAGTATTGTCATAAGTGTTTTCCTGTATCCGGATATGTTCAGAAAAACAAATGTATATAAAATCGGTGATATAGCTGAAGCGGATATCAAGGCGTCGGATGATCTTTTTATTCCGAACAATGAAGGAACGGAAGAGGCAAGGGAGGAGGCAAGAAAAAAAGTCCTGTATTTATATGACTTTGACCCCTCTGCCGCAGATATTGTCTTTCGGATCAGGACATCAATGAATGAGGTAAGAAAAAATATCCTGCTGGCACTTCCCGGTCCCTCTGAAGACGAACCCCTGGAGAAGATTACTGTTGAGACTTTTGAAAATATGGAGGCCGTGGCTGAAAACTTTTTTAAGGTGCTTGAACTTCCACCTGATAAAGAACTTTTTAATGACTTACTTGAACTCGGTTTTCCTGCCAGCCTGGAAAAAAGTGTAATTGACCTTATTACGGAAGTATTTAACAAGGGAGTTGTCGACTATAAGGCGACTCTTACGACACAGGAAGCAAAGGGCATTATGCTTCAGCCTATCCAGGTGGAAACAGAAATGCTGGTTAAGGATCTTTCCAGGTTTTATGATGTTGAAAGCGGGAAAAAAGCCATACTGAATCAAAAAAGCGCCCTTTTAGACAATGGTATTGATAATGAAGTCGCGGATATGGCAGTAAAAATGTCAGCTTCACTTATGAAACCCAATGTTACCTTTAACAAGAGAGACACGGAACTCAGAAAGGATGAAGCCGCGAAAGATATAAATCTAAAGGGCGACCAGATCAAGCGTGGTGAAATGCTGGTAAGGGAGGGTCAGAGAATTAACTCCGAACACCTGTTAAAGCTGGAAGAAGATGCGAAGGCCCGGCAAGGCAGGACAATGATGGGGAGAATTCCCGGAACCGCTATACTCATGGGCATACTTTTCGCCGTTATTTACATGACCGGTTTAATGAGGTTCAAGCAGCTCGGCAGGGAAACAAAACACCTTTTTTTCAGCTCCGCGACCCTTCTGGTTGCCTTTCTCTTTATCTGGCTCTACAGCTTCATAGCGGAAGAGATAGCAAGGGGATTCCAGTCATTTACACCCAGGGCAATACTGTTTTCAATCCCCTTAACATTCGGCGTGATATTGATTACAGTTTTCCAGGGAATGAATATGGCTGTCATATTTTCCCTTCTGATGTCGATACTGGCTTCCTTTGTTCTGAACGGCAACATCGAGTTTCTTATCTATTTCTTTGTCAGCAGCCTGACTGCCTCATACCTTGTACGCGAATACAGAGCCAGGGGCATATTGATCAAGGTAGGCCTGCAGGTCGGTTTGCTGAATATTGTTCTCGCCTTATCAATAGAGTCCATATACGGCTCCCTGTACTCTATCGAGGCGCTTGTTTCAATACTGTTCGCTTTTATGGGCGGCCTGCTCGCGGGGGTTATATCCACGGGTTTTATTCCGCTTGTGGAAATGACATTCGGTTTTACCACCGACATAAAACTTCTTGAACTTGCGAACCTGGACCAACCTCTTTTGAGAGACCTTATGTTACGGGCACCCGGCACATATCATCACAGTGTTATAGTCAGCAATATGGTAGAGGCGACAGCGGAGTCTGTTAATGCCAATCCTCTTCTTGCCAAGGTAAGCGCTTATTACCATGATATAGGAAAAATGAAAAAGCCGCTCTATTTTATCGAAAACCAGATGGGCGTTGAGAACAAACATGAAAAACTGGCCCCTTCAATGAGCAGCCTTGTGCTTATTTCCCATGTAAAGGACGGGGTTGGCCTGGCTAAAAAGCATAAACTGGGGCCTGAGATAATAGATATAATTCAGCAGCACCAGGGAAAAGGCCTTATATCCTTTTTTTACGAAAAAGCCAGGGAACAGGCAAAGGCCAGGGGAAAAAAGACCAAGGATGTGAAGGAAGATGATTTCAGGTATCCCGGGCCCAAGCCCCAGACAAAGGAGGCCGGGCTGGTAATGCTTGCAGACATGATAGAAGCGGCAAGCAGGTCGCTTCCGGATCCTACACCGGCCCGTATCCGCGGAACTGTTCAGAAAATAATAAACAGGGTGTTCTCTGACGGGCAGCTGGATGAGTGTGAACTCACATTAAAGGACCTTCACGAGATAGCGAAGAGTTTTAACAAAACCCTGGGGGCAATATTCCACCAGCGGGTTGAGTACCCTGAATCAGGTACATCCAGGAAGACGAGCAATGGAAATTCAGATCAAAACGGACAGGAAGGCAGGAGGGCTAAAACCCCGGAAGATCAGCCTCTTAATGGAGAAGGTCTTAAAAGACTTGGGATGTAACGAGGGTGAGTTAAGTATCCTTCTTACCAGTGATGAACGGATACGGGAGCTGAACAGCTGGTATCTAAAAAGAGACAAACCCACCAATGTTCTTGCCTTTCCCATGACAGAGAAAAACAGCGCGGAACCTGAATCAGGAATGCTGGGTGATATTGTTGTTTCAATTGATACTGCAGGGAGGGAGGCAGGGGATATGGGCATATCACTTCATGACCGGGTATTACAGCTTCTGATACACGGTCTTTTACATCTTTTGGGGTATGATCATGAAATTTCAGAAACAGAGGAAATAAAAATGCAGGATGAGGAAAAGAGACTTTTTTCATTGTTTACGGAGGGATAGAAATGGCGAGACTGGCGGTAAATGTTGATCATGTTGCTACCATAAGAGAGGCCCGGGGGATTGATTACCCTGACCCGGTACTGGCGGCCGGGATAGCGGAAATGGCCGGGGCCGACTGTATAATCTGTCATCTCAGGGAAGACAGGCGTCATATCAACGACCGGGACCTGAAGCTTTTGAGGGAAACAGTTAAAACCAGGTTGAACATGGAGATGGCGGCCGTGGATGAAATGATAGAAATCGCGAAGGATGTAAAACCCGACCTTGTAACACTGGTTCCGGAAAAGAGGGAGGAACTGACTACGGAAGGGGGGCTTGATGTCAACGCCAATCCAGATCATTATAGAAAAGTAGTGGAAAGGCTCAGGGAGGATAACATCAAGGTAAGTTTTTTTATTGACCCTGACCCTTCACAGATTGAGACTGCCTGTAATGTCGGCGGAGACATCGTGGAAATTCATACGGGCCATTATTCCGAGGCGCGTAATGAAGATGAGGCCGAAGAGAGGTTTAAAAAAATTGTAAAGGCCGTTGAGGTATCAAAGGACCTGGACCTTGGTATAAGCGCCGGACACGGATTAAACTATACAAATATTAAACGGTTTAAAGTTCTACCCCAGATCGATGAATACAGTATAGGCCATATTATTGTGGCAAAGGCGGTTTATGTTGGTTTTGAAAGAGCGGTAAGGGAGATGGTTGATATCGTTAAAAACTTTTAGATAGACAGGATTAACAGGATTAAAAAAGATTGAACCGCCAAGGACGCGAAGGGCGCAAAGTATTTATTTAGCTGCAGATTACTCAGATTAGCACAGATTAAGAACCGTAGGAAATATACACTTTATTCCTAAACCATTAGAATCGAAGATAATGCTTCGCGTACTTAGCGCTCTTTGCGGTTCAATCTTTGTTTTTATGTTTTTCTCTGCCTGCCGCGCCGAAGCCCTGAGCCTGTCGAAGGGGCGTAGGCGGATGTTCTCTGCGGGCTCGAGTGACCCTGAGCGCAGTCGAAGGGGAATGGGGGTGAGATAAGGTTTTTAACTTGAAACCTGAAACCTGGAATTTTGAACTTACCGAAGGTGAGTGAAAACAATGATCTACGGAACCGGAATCGATCTCGTTAAAATCGAACGGATTGAAAAAGTAATAAAAAGGTGGGGAGACAGGTTTATAAACAGGGTTTATACACCTGATGAAAGGGAATTCTGTCTTAAACGCGTATCCCCATACTCCGCCTTTGCCCTCAGGTTTGCCGCCAAGGAAGCCTTTTCAAAGGCACTGGGTACAGGTATGAGAAAGGGAGTGGCATGGAGAGACATAGAGGTGTTTCACTATGAGGGCGGAAGGCCCGGGCTTAAGCTACATGGCAGGTCCCTGGCCCTTTGCCGGGATGAAGGGATAATTTCCTTTCATGTAAGTCTTTCCGATGAAAAAGAGTATGGTGTGGCAATGGTAATTCTGGAGAAGAAACAATGAGACTCGTAACAGCATCTGAAATGAGGGAAATGGACAGCCTGGCCATTGAAGAAATGGGGATACCGGGGACTGTTCTCATGGAAAACGCCGCCAGGGGTGCTGCAAGGGTGTTTATGGATCACTTTGATCCTCCGGGCGGCTCATCCATTATCATGCTCTGCGGCCGGGGAAATAATGGGGGTGACGGCTATGTAATGGCAAGGTATCTCCATGAAAGAGAAATGAGTGTCAGGGTGGCAATACTCGGTAATATGAGCAGCATCTCAGGTGATGCCCTTGTTAACCTTGAAATACTGAAGAGAATCAATGTTGAGATAAATGAAATCACTGATGATGAAAAATGGGAATCCTTCAGTGATGGAATTAAAACGACCGATTTTATAATTGACGCCCTTCTTGGTACCGGCCTGAACTCACCTGTGCGCGGGATTTTTAAAAGAGTTATAGATGATGTGAATGCTTCAGGAAAACCTGTAATGTCCATTGATATACCGTCGGGACTGAACGCTGACAACGGTAAGGTAATGGGTACTGCCGTGAAGGCTGATATTACTGTTACGTTCGGTTTTGCCAAACCGGGGCTGGTTGTTTACCCGGGTGCTGATTATACAGGTCATCTGGCGCTGATAGATATTGGCATACCTGATGCTGTCAGCAGCAGGCTTAAATCCGAGCATGAGCTCATTGGACCTGATGAGTTCATGCACCTATTAAGCAATGAAAAGAGTGATGTGCACAAAGGGAAGAGGGGGCATCTCCTGATACTTGCAGGATCAGAGGGGAAAACCGGGGCCGCAGCATTATGCGCCATGGGAGCACTGAGGGTCGGGGCCGGTCTTGTTACGGTCGGTGTCCCAGAAAGCCTTAACCCCATACTTGAGAAGAAACTTACGGAAGCCATGACAGTGCCCCTGCCGGAAACAGAGGAAAAGAGCCTGGCCCTGAAAGCCGGGGAAGATATTCTCAGGCTGATTGATAAAAAGACAGTCCTTGCAATCGGACCCGGGTTATCGACAAATCCTGAAACTGTAAATCTCGTTTCTAAAATCCTGAAGGAAGTTAAAGTGCCCGTGGTACTGGACGCTGATGCTCTTAATGCTCTTTCAATGGTCCCGGATTCTTTAAAATACCTGGATAAAAACAAAGTATTGACTCCTCATCCGGGAGAGATGGGAAGATTGACCGGTCTTCCGGTTAGAGATATACAGGCGGATCGGTTAGAAACAACACGCCGATACGCGAAAAAATGGAAATGCAACCTGATTCTTAAAGGCGCGGGAACCATACTGTCTGATCCGGGCGGTATGGTAAGTATAAACCCGACCGGAAACCCGGCCCTTGCAAGCGGCGGATCAGGTGATGTGCTGACCGGAATGATCGCTGGATTTCTTGGCAGGGGACTTACACCGGTAAAGGCTTCACAGGCCGGGATATACCTCCATGGAATGGCGGCGGATTACCTTGCCGTGAAGGCCGGGGAAGCAGGCATCCTGGCGAGTGAACTGTCTGAAGCTGTTCCTTATTTAATGAAGTCACTTTTGGCGGGTGAGGCCTCCATTTATGGTAAGTATTCGCCCTGTAACCTTGGGGGCATTTTATAATTTGATGGTTTCTGCCCATGGGGGTTTCATATTCCATGTTTCCGACATCGTCGGGGTTCAAAATTCCATGTTTCAAGTTCCAAGTTATAAAAACTGACTTCCCTACATTATCATGATCAAAGGTTATTCGAATTTGGAATATGGAACATTGAATCTGGAATGCACCGGAGGTGCTAATCTGGAACCTGGAACTTGAAACCCGGAATCCGTTATACTGCTGGTAGAAAATATTGGAGCCTGAAATAAGGAACCGCTTACATTTTCCCAAATTTTAATGCGAAAGTAAAACTCTTGAAATATTTAACTAATTCAGATATTGAAACCATTGATATTGGTAAAAAACTCGGAGCGCTTCTTTCAGGGGGGGATATCGTAGCCCTTTCGGGACCCCTTGGAAGCGGAAAAACATGGTTCTCAAAGGGTATCGGCCTGGGACTCGGTGTTGATCCTGATGAAGTTATTGTCAGCCCCTCTTTTTCGCTGGTAAATGAATACAGGGGCAGTCATGTTCTATACCATATCGATCTTTACCGGCTCGACACAATTTCCGACATCATTTCCATAGGCATTGATGAATATGTAAATGAAGACAGTATAGTTGTTATCGAGTGGGCGGAAAGGTGTAAGGAGATTCTTCCTGAAGGGTATATCGAAGTAAATATTGATATCCTGGGAGAAAATGAGAGATCGATCGAAATCCTTTCGGAAAAGTATCACGAGATATAAAAATACGTCTCACACAGAGAGCACAGAGGACGCAGAGTAAAAGCAACGACAAATCTTAAAAACTTAACCGCCCGCTGCGCTCAAGAACGCAAAGATCGCAAAGGAATCAGTATGTATATTTGTTAAATGCCTGCGAAGCAGGTAATCCCTATAAGGGATTAAACATGGAATGGTTCTGTGCAAAAATGAATAAATTCATTTTTACACGATGCCATTCACATGTTCCATTTTAGGAAATATACACTTATTAAAGTATTTAATCTGTGCTAATCTGTGCTAATCTGTATAATCTGCGGATTATAAATATAGTTCGAGAAAAACAAACAAAAAATACTTAGCGTCCTTGGCGTACTTAGCGGTTCAATCTTTTTAGTTTTTTTGTTTTTCTCTGTTTTCTCTGTGGGCTCGAGTGAGTGGAACGAATGGGCGTGAGACAAGGTTTTTAATGAACATGGAACTTTGAAACATGGAACTTGGAATTCCGACGAAGTCGGCGAACAACAAACGATAAACGATTAAAAAAACCAGGAGGCTTTTAACTTAAAATATGTCACTTATAGTACAGAAATACGGAGGTACGTCAGTAGGAAGTATCCAGAAAATAAAGGATGTGGCTAAAAAAGTAATTGAGCGTTACGAGGATGGAAACAGTATGGTTGTTGTCCTGTCGGCCATGTCCGGGCAAACTGACGGATTAATCGACCTGGCTCATGAAGTTACCGACGACCCTGATTCCAGGGAACTGGATGTTCTTATGTCAACCGGAGAACAGGTGAGTATCGCTCTGTTCTGCATGACGCTTAAATCAATGGGATATGATGCCAAGTCCCTCCTTGGTTTCCAGGTGGGGATCCAGACTGATAAGATATATGGCAAGGCAAAGATTCATGAAGTAAAAACAGCGAGAATAAATAAAGAGCTGGATGCCAAAAGGATTGTGGCGGTAGCCGGATTCCAGGGCCTGGATTCCGGGGATAATATAACGACCTTGGGAAGGGGAGGATCAGACACAACAGCAGTCGCTCTCGCGGCCGCTCTGAAGGCGGATGTCTGTGAAATATTTACTGATGTTGATGGTGTTTACACGACTGATCCCAATGTGTGTACCAGGGCAAGGAAGATGGAGTTCATCTCCTATGAGGAGATGCTCGAGATGGCCAGCCTCGGGGCCAAGGTTTTAGAAATAAGGGCTGTTGAATTCGCCAAAAAATTCAACGTGCCCATACATGTAAGGTCAACCTTTACTAATGAAAGGGGTACAATGGTAGTAGCTGAGACAAAAGACATGGAAAAGGTGCTTGTGTCCGGTGTGGCATTCAATAAAAATGAAGCAAGAATAACCATATTGAAGGTGCCGGACAAACCCGGTATTGCTTCTCAGATTTTTAAACCGCTTGTCAAGGAAGGTATCGTTGTTGATATGATTGTCCAGAACACAAGTGATGATAATTTTACTGATCTTACCTTTACGGTTATAAAGCCGGACTTCTTAAGGACCATGAAGCTTTTAAGCGGTGTTGCGAAGGAAATCGGTGCTAAAAGGGTCCTTGGTGATGAGCATATCGCCAAGGTATCAATTATCGGTGTGGGTATGAGGACACACGCTGGTGTGGCCCAGCGGATGTTTGAAGCCCTTTCCAGTGAGAATATCAACATAATGATGATAAGCACATCTGAAATAAAAGTTTCCTGTGTTATTGAAGAGAAATATACCGAACTGGCAGTAAGGGTACTTCACAAGACCTTTGGTCTGGAAGATGATGGTGAAAAGGGATAACCACCTGCCAGGGGGGTTTCTCCTTCTGATCCTTTTCATACTTATAGTCTTTTACTCAGGTATGAAAGGGGAGGGGAGTATAACCGGAACTGACAATGAGGAAGAAAAAGTTTTTATAGAAGTGAGCGGTGAAGCTAAAGAGCCGGGGATTTATGCCTTTAAAGAGGGTGTCCGGCTGTATGATATTCTTGAAAGGGCAGGGTGCGCGGTTAATGAAACACGCCTGGTGAAGGATATTGATAATTCGGAATTACGTTCGGGTATGAAAATCGAGGTGTACCGTAAAGGAGGAAGAATTTATATTAAACAAAATGAAATGTCCTCCCATAATAAAGTAACACTTAATATTCCAATAAGTCTGAACAATGAGTCAATGGACGGACTTACCGCGATTCCCGGTATAGGCCCTTTTCTTTCCAGGAGTATAATAGAGGAGAGAAGAAAAAAGGGGGGATTTTCAGACCTTCAGCAATTAAAAGAATTGCCAGGTGTTGGTGATAAGTTATATGATAAAATTATTCCCTATTTAAGATTGTAGCTTCAAGGAAAATAATGAGAATAACCTTATCAAAAATTATTTATCCATAAAGAACGAGAAGAGCCCAAATGAAATTAAAAAAGACCATTCCTGACTGGCTTATCGGTATAGTAATAACGCTGCTGTTTCTAGTTGTTTTCAATACCGATACTTTAGATTTTACATATCCCGTGGAGATGAAAAGTTTTGATATGAGAGCCAGGCTCTCGGCACCGGGCGAGAGGAGCCCTGATATTGAACTTGTCACTATAACCGATGATGATCTTATTGAAATGGGGAGATGGCCATGGTCGAGAAGTGTCATTGCTAAATGTATAGATAATCTGTCTGAAGCCGGTGCCAAGGTCATTGCACTGAATATCTACTTTTCGGAGCCGGAAGAAAATACCGGGCTCAAGGCCATTAAAAGACTCAAGGAGGAGTATGACAGGCTCGGCCTTGCACAGAAAGCAAATAATGGACTGGCCTTTTATCAAAAGATGTCCCAGGCTGAATCAGATCTTGATAATGATACAAAACTATACAATTCAATAAAAAATGCGGGGAATGTGGCCTTTCAGGTATTTTTTGATACTTCAAGCGGCGGCAGGGATGAAGAACCTCCTGCCTTTGTAACTAGACACGCCTTTAAAAATATAAAGGGAAAAGATGATGATACTTCCATAAATGATGTGTACTGGCCGCAAAAAATTACCCCTCTTTTGCCGCTTTTTGCCGAAGCAGTAGCAGGTATCGGACATAATAACCTGTTTCCCGACAGTGACGGCTATATAAGAAAACAGATCCATGCCATCGGGTATCTTAATGATATATACCTTCCTTCCTACGCGGTTACCATAGTTAAATTGTTTAAGGGATTAAGTGATGATGATGTTATTTTATCACTCGGCGAGATCAACGGCCGGCGAATCGATATGAAGGTTACTCCCACATCATTTATACGTGTTCCTCTGGTGGAATATGAAATGGGTACACTCATCAACTGGAAAAAAGGGCCGGGAATAGCATTTCACCAGACTCCATTTGCCAAGGTGTATAAAAAAGAAACCCAGATGGATGTTTTTAAAAACAAAATAGTTATTATCGGTCATGTAGCACAGGGTATAGCTGATGAAAGGGTTACACCGGTATCAGGCCAGATGCCCGGAGTGGAGATTCTTGCCAATACTGTAGATAATATATTGAACCAGAAATTCTTTTCAAGACCGGGATGGGCTCCTGCTCTGGAATTCGGTGCTCTAATTATATTCGGCTTGTTTATTTCTTTTGCTCTCCCCAGATTAAAGGCAGGTGTTGGCGCGTTAACAACACTTGGAATCTTTCTTGCATATGGAGCCGGCGGAAGCGCGCTCTTTTTTACACATAATATATGGATAAAAGTTTCACCCCCGTTAATGCTGCTGGTAATCGGTTACATTCTTGTTATATCAAAAAGATTCCTGATAACGGAACGGACAAAGGATAAGGTAGAGGCGGACTCTGTTGAAACCAACAAGATGCTTGGTCTTTCATTTCAGCAGCAGGGGATGCTTGATCTTGCCCTTGAAAAATTCAGAAGGATACCGCTAAACGAAGAAGGTGCTAAAGAGCTTCTCTATACTCTGGGCCTGGATTTTGAGAGAAAACGCCAGTTTTCAAAGGCGCTTTCTACCTACTATTTAATCGTTGATGATGGAGATTATAAAGATCTCAAAGACCGCATACCAAAACTGAAAGGTGCCGAATCCACAATGATCTTTGGCGCTGCCGGGGGAAGTCATCCGGGAGATATCGGTGCCACGATCAGCGGGATGGATACAAAACCGACTCTCGGGCGTTATGAAATTATTGACGAGCTTGGCCGGGGGGCAATGGGTATAGTTTTTAAGGGCGAAGATCCCAAGATACACCGTACTGTTGCAATCAAGACTGTCAGACTTTCCGAGTTCGATGAAACCATGCTTGATGATATGAAGGAAAGGTTTTTCAGGGAAGCTGAATCCGCGGGTTTATTAACACATCCCAATATTGTGACCATATATGACGCTGGAGAGGAGCATGACCTTGCCTTTATAGCCATGGAATACCTGGAAGGACATGACCTGGAGGATCATACCAGCCCCGACAATCTTCTTCCTGTAAGGGAAACTCTTTCCATAGTGGCCCAGGTCGCGGACGCCCTGGACTTTGCCAACAGTAAAGGGATTGTACACAGGGATATTAAACCGGCTAATATCATGCGGGTTGATGAAACAGGCGAGGTTAAAGTAACGGACTTTGGAATCGCGAGAATAACAGCCTCATCTAAAACCAAGACCGGTGTAATTCTGGGGACACCTTCCTACATGTCACCTGAACAGGTGGCGGGTAAAAAAGTTGACGGCCGTTCAGATATCTTTTCACTTGGAGTTGTGCTTTTTGAAATGCTTTGTGGTCTTAAACCTTTTGAGGGTGAGGACATGACTTCTTTGATGTATAAAATAGCCAGAGAACAGCACCCTCCCGTAAAATCCATAAATCCCAGGGTCCCGGCGGTCATTGATAAAATTATCGACAGGGCACTGGCAAAGGAAGCTGAAAAGAGATATCAAACGGCCGGTCAGATGGCGGAACACCTTAATTTAGTAATAAAGAAAATTGATGAGGCGAGGGCGAAAAAATAAGTCGCTGCTCTGCATTCTGTCATTCCCGCCTGCGCGGGAATGACGGTCAATTGGTCTTATATAAATTGATAATTACAATCAACTTGCTTTTGAATCTATCATCTTTGAGAGACGAGCTGTTCAATTGATATCTATGCAGCCTGCCCTGTAATAGGATTTTAAATAATGGAACTCAATGTCGCGGGAAATACTCATGTTGGTCTTAAGCGTAAAACTAATGAAGACAGCTACCTCATCAGGCCTGACCTGAGCATTTATATTGTCGCCGATGGGATGGGCGGTCATTTAGCCGGAGAAGTGGCCAGCAAAATGATTGTCGAAACAATGAATGATTACTGGGAGGGAATGAAATCAAGGAAAGAGCCAGCCTTTATTGAACCAATAGACAAAGACATATCAGAAACAGCCAAACACCTTATAAATTCAATATATATGGCTAATATCGTTGTGCATGAGGCGCAGAAAAAACCCCAGTATCTGAGAATGGGGTCCACAATTTCTGCTGTCCTGAAAGAGAGAAACCGTCTCTGGCTTGCAAACGTCGGCGACAGTCCAGTATATCTGCATAACAGTGAAGGTCTTCATCTGCTGTCCGAGGAACATTCAATCATAGCTGAAGAGAAAGATATGAATATGAAGGAGTTTCTTTCAAAGACCAACCCGATGATGAAGAATATGCTGACCAGGGTTATAGGCATGAATGATAAGGTTGACGTATATATTGTCAGTATTGTCCCTGAAGCAGGAAATCAGATATTGATGTGTTCCGACGGGTTGACAAACTATCTTCCGAAAGAATCTATTAAAGCCATCCTTGATGATTTTTCAATACCCATTGACAGAAAAGTCGAAGTCCTTATCGGCGAGGCAAACAATGGCGGCGGCGGTGATAATATAACGGTTGTTTTAATGGAAGTAGTTAAAGAAAGCTTTTGGGAAAAGGCTAAAAGGAAGTTTAGAAGGAGTTGAAGTGAAAAACTTTCATTCTAGGTTCCAGGTTAAAAGCTAATCTCACGCCCGTTCACTTCGTTCACTCGAGCCCGCAGAGCAAACAGAGAAAAACCTAAAAAAAGATTAAACCGCGAAGGACGCGAAGGGTGCCATTCCATGTTTAATCCCTTAACGGGATTACCTGCTTCGCAGGCATTTAAGAAATATACCATAGTGACGCCTTTTGAAAAAAACATTTCTTTGCGTTCTTTGCTTACTTGAGTGAGTAAAGCGAACGGGCGGTTAAATCTGTTTTCATTCCAGCTTGTTAATAGTCTTATATAATCTGCGTAAATCTGCGAAATCTGTGGCTCTAACTTAATCCTCATTAACTCTCTGTGTCTCTGTGATCTCTGTGTGAGATAAAAGGTTTTCTGTCCTATGAACATTTTTTTATTCCATGAATCAGTTAAATCGGTTATATATCCATCTGGTGTTATTTTTAAAAAAATCAGAACCGCGGGGTATAATAAAAAAATGAATATTCTGGGAATAGATACTTCATGTGATGATACATCTGCTGCTGTATTGAAAGACGGGGATACAGTTCTATCCAACGTCATTAATTCGCAGATAAAACTTCACAACCCCTATGGTGGAGTTGTCCCTGAGCTTGCATCGAGGGAGCACGTTAGAAATATTGTTCCTGTTGTTGATGAAGCATTATCCAGGGCGGATGTCAGGTTCGGGGAGATTGACGGGGTCGCGGTAACCACCGGACCCGGGCTGGTGGGATCGCTTCTGGTGGGGCTTTATTTCGCGAAGGCCCTTTCATACACAAATAACATACCTTTAATCTCTGTTAATCACCTTGAAGGACATATCCTTTCGATATTGCTTGAAGACAGTGTCCCGGCTTTTCCCTTCACGGCACTTACTGTATCAGGCGGTCATACAAGTATTTATTATGTTAAAAATCCCGGAGATTACCAGCTTATGGGCCAGACACTTGACGATGCCGCGGGAGAGGCCTTTGACAAAGTCGCAAAAGTACTAGGGCTGGGATACCCCGGGGGAGGGATAATCGAAAAGATGTCAAGATCAGGGCGGCCTGACTCTATTAATTTCCCGAGGGCCTATTTATCCGATGATTCATATGATTTCAGTTTCAGCGGCTTAAAGACATCGGTCTCTTTATATATTGATAAATGGAAAGAAATGGATGATGAAGCCCCGTTAAAGCCGGGTATTGAAGATATTGCCGCGTCTTTCCAGAAGGCGGTTTTTGATGTCCTTGTCAGCAAGCTTGTCAGGGCCGGTCTGGAAACATGTGTATCATCTGTTGTTTTGGCGGGCGGAGTAGCATGTAATAATACTCTTCGTGAAAAATTAAAGGAAGAGGCTGAACAGCACGGGATGAAGGTTTTTTATCCAAGACCGGGGTACTGTACGGATAATGGAGCGATGATAGCCCTTGCAGGCTATTACCGTATGATGAACGGTGAACACGCGGATCAGTCAATAGATGTAAGATCGAGGTATCCTATTGGGGATTTAAAGTCGGCTGTCAGTTGTTAGTTGTAGGTTGTGAGTTGTCACCGACTTCGTCGGATTCAATATTCAAAAATTGAATAAGGCGGAAGCGTTTTAGGCTGCCGCCGTCGCTCATTGAGCTATGGCGGCAGCCTAACAGGCTAAAATGAATTTGAAACCTGAAACTTGGAATACCGCCGTAGGCGGGAATTTGGAACCTGGAATACGGAACAATAATAAAGAAATAGATATGGACCTCAAACTTAGAAATGGCCTTCGTCCGAACAAAAGACTTGGCCAGCACTTTTTGACTGATAATAACACAATAGGTAAAATAATCAGTATTTCAGGGGTGACTTCGTCGGATGATATTCTTGAGATAGGCCCTGGTAAGGGCGCGCTTACAATACCGCTTGCCGGCAAAGTAAATAGTATAGTAGCTGTTGAAAAAGACAGCCGCATGGTCGATTATCTTGCGGATATACTGGTTAAGAAAAATATAGAGAATGTTGATGTAATAAATGAAGATATACTGAAAACCGATATAAGAAAGGTTTTTGATAATAAGAAAAATAAACTCAAGGTCGCGGGCAATCTTCCCTATAACATATCATCTCCGCTTCTTGAAAAACTGATCTCTAACAAAGATTATATAAGCAAAGCCTTTTTAATGTTTCAGTATGAGTTTGCGGGAAGACTTGCGGCCGCGCCGGGAAACAGGGAGTATGGCGCGATTACCGTAATGACCAGGTATCAATCCAGTGTTTCAAAATTACTTGAAGTAAACAGGAATGTATTTTATCCCCGTCCAAAAGTCGGTTCGATTGTTGTGGAAATCGATATGGAAAAACCATACCCTGTAAGGGCGCTTAACGATAAGATATTTAAAGTTGTTGTAAAGGGCGCCTTTGCCCAGAGGCGCAAGACTATAAAAAACTCACTGAAGGTAATCTCCGGGCATTTTAGCGGTGAACAGGTAACAAAAGCCCTTGAGGAGTGTGGCATTGATCCCAAAAGGAGAGCGGAGACCCTGGATATGGATGAATTTTTGTGTCTTTCCGATACTCTCAGTAAAATTCAGTTGTCAACCTAGTACTTAATTATTATTTATTGCCGCATCTATCTAATTCCTTGACAAACTAAGGATTTAACTATACTTTTTCAAAGTTGTGTGGTAAATATCTCCTTATTAACCATAATCTTAATCTCAAGGGAGTACTGATCAATGACCCTGACTAAAGACCATCTTGTAAATTCTTTATATAACAATCTCGACATTCCAAAGAGTAAGTCGACTTCTATTATTGAAACTCTTTTAGGGGCCATAAAGAATACGCTTGAAAACAAAGAAGATGTTCTTATATCCGGTTTTGGAAAATTCTGTGTTAAGGATAAAAAAGACAGGAGGGGTAGAAATCCCGCGACAGGGGAAGATCTTACACTGGAAGCACGCAGGGTAGTTGTCTTTAAATGTTCAGGAGTTCTACGGGAAAAGGTAAATGGTAAGGAGTAGCAATAACGCTGAAAGGTAAGGAACTTCAATATGTCTCAAAAATATCCTGAATGTCCTCTGTATAATCATTCGAATTGTAAGGACTATGATCACCCCAAACTTTGTGCGATAGTCAGAAAAGATAAAGTCTGCCTTAAAAAAAAGCAAAAGTCCAAAGCTAAAAAATAAGAGTCAATTATACTCCCTTCACAAAGAACATAGTTAAATATTGTGTCAAAACGGGCCCCTGAGATACGCGGCATATCGTAGAACACATCAAACGGCATGTGTCGGAATGTTTTATAAACCCACCCTTTTATCGTCTAATCAGCTTGTCCGATGGAAAATGACAGCATCCGTTTCTGGGAAATAAAAAATCTGGATGAAATGAGTGATCGAGAATGGGACCTGCTCTGTGACAACTGTGGTCGCTGCTGCCTTGAGAAGATAGAGGATCCTGATACAGGACGAATAAAGATGATGCCGATAGCATGCAGGTTTCTTGATACCTTCAATTGCTCCTGTATCATCTATGAAAATAGGTTGGAAATTGAGCCTGATTGTTTAAGAATATATCCTCAAAATATAATGGACTTTACATGGCTTCCTGAAACATGTGCCTATCGCCGTATATATGAGGGAAAGGGCCTTGAATGGTGGCACCACTTGATTTCAGGAGACCCGGAAACAGTCCATGAGGCAGAAATATCCGTACGGGGCAAGGCGCTGCCTTATGGATACACATTCGAAGATTGTTCCTGACCAGTTGTTTCAGGGTTAAGGATTATCAAAAGCTTATTAGGCTGAAGGCTTTTAGTCTATTAGGAAAACCTTAAAAGCTTTTTATTTCACACAGAGTCGCAGAGAAAACCAGCCTTCGCACAAGGCTACGGCGCGGCAGGCAGAGAAAAGCATTTTTAACGAATCGGTGAGTGGCCGATTCGCTAAAAGTATCTCATCCCTGCGGGAAGCTGCGATGGCACATTAATTCTATTTCCAGGGGCATAATTATCTAAGTTGTTTCCAGTCGCAGACTGGATGATTGATTTTTATTTGCCGCACCTCCCGGCAAATAA
>JBHPCX010000004.1:0-89053 GCA_042573485.1 Thermodesulfobacteriota bacterium
AACTTATTGAACGCGCTGGATGAATACGAACTGGATGGAAATCCGGAACTGGAGATTACTGGCCTGAATTATGATTCCAGAAAAGTTGAAAGGGGCAATCTCTTTATAGCAATCAAGGGTAATTCTCTCAATGGATACGACTACCTGCCTGACGCAATGGAAAAAGGCGCGGTAGCTGTTGTTGCCGAAAAAAAGGACGATTCAGGGAAGATTTCCAAGGTATGGGTGCCAAATTCAAGGCGGGCTCTTTCCAGGTTGGCAGCCTGCTTTTATGATTATCCTTTTAATGGAATGGATATCACAGGTATTACGGGTACAAATGGAAAGACAACAACCAGCTACCTCCTTGAATCCATTCTAGCGACAGCAAGTAAAAAAACAGGCGTAATCGGGACCATTAACAGCAGGTTTTCAGGCTGTGAATTGCCCTCCTCTGTCACCACACCGGAATCTCTGGATTTGATGCGCCTCGCCAAAAAAATGGCTGATAATGGAGTAACAAACCTGGTTATGGAAGTTTCTTCCCATGCACTCGATCAGCAGAGAACCGGTGACTGCCCATTCAGGGTGGGAGTATTTACAAATCTCTCGAGAGATCACCTGGACTACCATAGAGACATGGAAAAATATTTCATGGCCAAAAGCATTCTTTTTCGTGATCTCAATAAAACGGGCAATGGTTCCAGGAGTTGCGCCGTTATCAATATGGATGATCCCAGGGGAAAGGAACTGGTTAAACTGGTAAAGGGGGATGTGCTGACCTATGGCCTGGAGGGAGAATGGGATGTAAGGGCTGAATCTGTAAAGGCGAATTTAAAGGGGCTCAGCGCGAAGCTCTTTACTCCTTCAGGAACTGCGAATATAAGATCCTCTCTCATTGGTGAAATTAATATCTACAATATTCTCGCGGCCGCGGGCGCGGCCCTGGTATCAGGTGTCAATCTTGAATTAGTCAAAAAAGGTATTAACAGCCTTAAAAATGTCCCCGGAAGGCTGGAACCTGTGAATAATAGAGCAGGGATCCCGATTATTATTGATTATTCTCATACACCTGACGCTCTTTTAAAGGCCCAGAAAAATATACGTCCCTTTGTAAAGGAAAGGCTGATCACGGTTTTCGGATGTGGCGGCGACAGGGACAAAGGGAAAAGGTACGATATGGGACTGATAGCGGGACAGAACAGTGATATTGTCATTATCACTTCTGATAATCCGCGAACAGAAGATCCTGAAAAGATAATAGAACAGATTGAAGAAGGAATTTTGGAATCAGGCATGGAAAGAATAGAGTGGCCCGAGGTGAGGACTTTCTCATACCTGGTCGAGCCTGATCGAAGCAAAGCTATCGAAAAAGCAATATCCATGGCTGCAAGAAAGGATACCATCCTGATAGCTGGTAAGGGTCATGAAGATTACCAGATAGTGGGCCATTCAAAACAGCATTTTGATGACAAAGAGGAAGCCTTAAAGGCGGTAAACGCTATATGACAGCCCGGTGGGGAAAAATAACACTTGCTGAACTGATAAATCCCATGAAGGGTAAATTGATATCCGGGGATTTCCGGACATCGCCATTGGGGTTCAGCACGGATACGCGTGATATCAGGCCGGGGGAGATCTTTCTGGCCCTCCGGGGCGAAAAATTTGATGGCCATTGTTTTGTGTCAAAGGCCATTGAAAAGGGCGCTTCCTGTATCATTCTTGAGGATGAAGCATGCTTCCCTGCTGATTCAAAGAGCGCGTTAATAAAGGTTGGAGACAGCCTGGAAGCCCTTGGGGATATCGCCGCATATTGGCGGTCCGGATATGAGGTGTCTGTTGTTTCGATAACCGGAAGCATGGGTAAAACGACCACAAAGGAAATGACGTCATGTATCCTGGAAGCCGGAACTGCCACACTGAAAAATAATGGCAATTTTAACAACCTGATAGGCCTTCCTTTGACATTGCTGAGGCTGGACAGCAGTCATAAAAGAGTGGTTCTTGAAATGGGGATGAATCGTGAAGGTGAAATTGGCCGGTTAACCCAGATTTCCGATCCGGATATAGGTCTTATAACAAATATAGGACCCGTTCATCTGGAGGGAGTAAAAGATATGGCGGGTGTAGCAAGGGCCAAAACTGAAATGATTGAAGAGATAAGACCCGAAAGCAAGGTAATTCTGTTCGGTGATGACAAATTATTAATGGAGAAGGCTTCCCGGTTTAATAGAAATTTTTTTACATTCGGTTTCAAACCGGGAAATGATCTGACAGCGACAGATATAAAGGATATGGGCGACAGCGGAATTTCATACGTTCTTAAATATGAGGACAAAGCCATGCCTGTAAGGCTTCAAGTCCCCGGCTATCATAACCTGAACAATTCTCTGGCCGCGGCGTCAGTTGCCGTATGCCTGAATGAAAGTATTGAAAATATAAAAACAGGGCTGGAAAGATTCAAAGGTATAAAAGGGAGGCTTGTTCCCGAGGTTCTTCCCGGAAATATTATTCTCCTGGATGACACCTATAATTCAAATCCATCGTCACTTAAAGCCGCTCTTGGTGTAGCAAAAAGGATAGCCGGAACGGAAAAGCGCATGATCGTGGGGCTTGGAGAGATGCTGGAACTGGGGGATGAAACCGAAAAATTTCATATTGAAGCAGGCGGAATGGTCGCGGAAGCAGAGGCCTTTTCCTTTTTCGCTATCGGTGCTCACGCGGATTTAATGCTGAAAGGGGCTGTAGAGAATGATTTTCCTTCCGATAATGCCATAGAGGTTGGTTCCAGCCAAGAAATGGTTGAAAAGATATCCTCTATCATGGATGACGGTGATCTGATTCTACTCAAGGGTTCAAGGCTGATAGGGCTTGAACGGGTTGCAGAGGGCTTGAGGGAATACAGCAAATAGGAGGAATATGATGCCGGGAAAACTGAAGGAAATAATGGTCGTAGATGATGAAATAGGGATCAGGGCCTTACTATCGGATGCTCTCGAAGAAAAAGGATATAACGTAACCCTGGCAAAAGACGGGGAAGAATCACTGAGGCAATTAAAAAAGAAGAGATTTGATCTACTGATAACAGATATAAACATGCCGCACCTCAATGGTCTAGAATTGTTAAGGAAGATGAAAAAAGAAGGCAGGCAAGAAAAGGTAATACTCATGTCCGGTAATTCGGTTGATGAATCAATATTAGGCAAGGATATTCAACCGGTATTTTTTCAGTTGAAAAAACCTTTCGGGATGAATCTTTTCATGGAAGCGGTTTTGTCTGCGCTCGAGACAAAAAATAGTAAGTCAAAAAGGAAGAGGAATGCTGCATAAAATTATATATTTATTCCATTTGGATTTTTCCTGGTTGAATGTATTCAGATATCATTCATTCAGGACTATTCTCGCCACCCTTACCTCAATCCTGTTTTTTATAATTCTGGGTGAATGGGCGATAAAAAAACTTCAGGAGCTTCAGATAAAACAGTATGTAAGGGAGGACGGTCCCCCCAACCATCTGGGGAAAGCGGGAACCCCCACCATGGGAGGGTGTATTATAATTCCTGTAATAATAATTTCGGTTCTATTGTGGGGGGAATTAAACAATATATATGTATGGCTTACGCTGTTTTCAGCATTTTCATTTGGATTGATAGGATTCGCCGATGATAGATTTAAGATGGTCAGAAAAAACAGTGATGGACTTTCTGTTAAGGGCAAGCTGCTGCTGCAATTTCTGGTAGCATTACCCATAGCTGTTACTCTTTACCTCTATCCGGGATTCGATACCCATTTGAATGTGCCTTTCTTTAAAAATATAACACCCGACCTGGGAATTTATTATATCCCTTTCGCGCTCCTGGTGATTGTATTTTTTTCAAATGCAGTGAACCTGACTGACGGATTGGACGGTCTTGCGATAGGGCCGATTGTGATTGCATTCTTTAGTTACATCGTCTTTTCATACCTGTCCGGGAATATAAAATTTGCATCCTACCTGCTGATTCCCTATGTGGCCGGCAGTGGAGAACTTGCTGTCATTTGCGGTGCTATTGTCGGTGCCGGTCTTGGTTTTTTATGGTTCAATGCCTATCCGGCTGAAGTGTTTATGGGGGATGTGGGATCACTTCCGCTTGGTGCGGTTCTGGGAACCGTAGCCGTAATAACCAAACAGGAGATCGCTCTCATTCTGGTGGGAGGGCTTTTTGTATTTGAGGCATTATCAGTAATTTTTCAGGTTGCATATTTTAAAATAACAGGAGGACATAGAATTTTCAGAATGGCACCAATTCATCATCATTTTGAACTTAAAGGATGGCCTGAAAGCAAGGTGACAGTACGTTTCTGGATAATAGCAATAATTTTGACACTTTTATCGATGAGCACACTTAAACTTCGTTAGAGGAGGTTAGTGCCTATGCTGAAGTTGAATAACCAGAGGATCCAGCATGTTATGAATCCCTTACATTTGTATTGCAGGTTGATTGATTTCGGTATGAGTGTGGATTTTTCAAAAAAACTCGGGGTTACCTATGAAAAATATTTTCACAGGTATTTCCTGAAAAAAGATAAGACCCTATGGAATTCAATAATAAGAAAATATTGGTAGTGGGCTTTGGTAAATCTGGTTTTTCCACTGCCAGGTATCTTATGAGCAGAGGCGCAAAAGTTTCATTAGGAGATATAAAGCAGGAGAATGATCTCGATAAAGACATGGTGAAGGAGGTCCGGAAATCAGGGGTGCATCTCGAAGTCGGGGAACACAGAATCGAAACATTTATTAACTCGGATATGATCATTGTCAGTCCCGGAGTACCCCTTAATATAAAACCTTTATTGGCGGCAAGGGATGCAGGAATTCCCATAACCGGGGAACTGGAAACAGCGTCAAGGCTCTTTGACACACCAATCCTGGCTGTCACGGGCACGAATGGTAAAACAACGGCTGTAACCCTGCTTGGTGAAATAATAAAAAAGTCGGGGTTAAATCTGTTTACGGGGGGAAATATAGGAACGCCTTTAATGGATTATGTTTCAGGCGGAAAAAATGCTGATTATGTTCTTGTAGAAGTCAGCAGTTTTCAACTGGATACAACGGAAAAATTTAGTCCTGCTGTATCGCTTATATTAAACATAACCCCTGACCATCTTGACAGGTACGAAAGCTTTGATGCCTACGCTCAGTCAAAACTCAGTATCACTCGAAACCAGGGGGTTGGCCAGTATACCGTTGTAAACGATGATGATTCCCTGCTTCATGGTTTTAATCCGGAGAGCGGAGTCTCCCTGCTTCGTTATGGTGTAAAAAGGGGAAGAGGCCGTAACGGTTATATTGAGGAGAACAGGCTTATTGTTAATCTGCCCCGGCAAATGGAGCAGTCATATAACATAGAAGATTTTCCGCTTCCGGGGGAACATAATCTTGGGAATTTAATGGGTGTGGTTCTTGTTGCTCTTTGTCTCGGTGTCAAACAGGAAATTATCCAGGAAGCAATCATTGATTTCAAAGGCCTCCCTCACAGGTTGGAACATGTGGCAAAAAAAGGGGGCATAGATTTTTATAATGACTCCAAGGCTACTAATGTTGACGCTGCAGTTAAATCACTGTCAGCGTTTGACAGGCCTGTAATCCTGGTCGCCGGCGGGATACACAAGGGAGGCGAGTACGGCCCTCTTGTTGAGGCGTCCAGGTCCAGGGTTAAAAAGGGTATTTTTATTGGTGAAGCACGCCACAGATTAGGAGGTGTGTTTGAAGATAATATCCCATACGAGTTTGCAGAGGATATGAAAGATGCCGTCAAAAAAGCTTTTTCCCTGGCAGAGGAAAATGACGTAATACTGCTGGCCCCGGCCTGCTCCAGTTTTGATATGTTCACGGATTACAGTCACAGAGGCCGAGTATTCAGAGAAGAAATAGAAGGTCTTGAGAATGGTTAAAAAGAATAAAGCAATAGGAGAATACGATTTTCTAATCCTGATTCCCACAATTATCCTGCTGGGGATCGGGCTTGTGGCTATTTACAGCTCAAGTTCATTCCTGGCGGATCATAAGCTCCAGGATAATTATTTTTACCTGAAAAGACAGGGATTTTTCGTTCTGATGGGTCTGTTTCTTTTAATTATAGCCAAAAATACTCCCGTGGAACTCTATCGAAAGTTAGTATACCCGGCCCTTATTGTAAGCTTTTTGTTGCTCACTATGCTTTTTATTCCGGGATTTGGGAAAAATGTTAATGGGGCAACCAGGTGGTTGAGCATCGGGGGTTTTACCTTGCAGCCTTCAGAGTTTGTTAAACTCTCTCTGGCAGTCTACGTGGCCTATTCCATGTCCAAAAAAGGTAATAATATGTCCAGCTTTTCAAGGGGATTATTGCCTCACCTTCTGGTTTTCGGGGTGTTCATGTTCATGATTCTGAAACAACCGGACCTGGGCACTACCATGATTTTAGGCTGCTGGCTGATGATTCTGCTGTTTGTTGCAGGACTAAACCTGTTCCAGCTTGTTGCAATGGCGATTGTCGCATGCCCGATTGTGATATACCTCATTTATAATGAAGTGTATCGATTGAAGCGCTGGTTTACATTTCTGAACCCATGGGAAGATCCACATGGGCTTGGTTTTCAGATAATTCACTCTTTCCTTGCCTTTGGATCAGGCGGGATTCTGGGTGTAGGGCTTGGAAATAGTAAACAGAAACTGCTTTATCTGCCGGAACCCCACACGGATTTCATCCTTTCAATACTGGCAGAAGAACTTGGGTTAATTGGTGTTATTGTAATAATCCTACTATTTTCTATTTTGATAATAAGGGGAATAAAGATTTCACTCGACGCGCCGGACCTGTACAGCAGTTATCTTGCCCTGGGGATATCCCTTATGTTCGGGCTTCAGGTCATAATAAATATGGGTGTGGTGATGGGGCTCCTGCCCACAAAAGGTTTAACACTGCCTCTTTTAAGTTATGGAGGCTCATCCCTTCTGGTTAATTTGGTAGGGATAGGTATATTGATGAATATATCGGCACGGAAATGAGATAGCGGTGTGAGGTCTAAGGTTACGGTATAAGGCTGAAAAGGTTATGGCAACTTATTGAGTTTTAAAAGGTGTCTATGAATGAGGAGGAGAAAAATTTCAGGGTAATAATAGCAGGTGGAGGTACCGGCGGACACCTGTTTCCCGGAATCGCTGTCGGGAAAGAGATCGCTAAAAGATTTCCCTTATCGGACATCCTTTTTGTAACCGCAGGAAGAGATCTTGAAACACAGATACTGAAACGGGCAGGTTTCAGACAGGAATCCATTATGGTGGAAGGGATAAAAGGGAAGGGGATACTGGGGACATTAAAGTCCCTGTTTAAACTTCCCCGGAGCCTTTTTCAATCCCTGGCCGTAATAAAAAAAATATCACCGGATATAATATTGGGGGTAGGAGGTTATTCATCCGGTCCTTTGTGTCTTTCCGGATGGCTAAAGAAGGTGCCGGTGGCAATACATGAACAGAATTCCTATCCCGGCCTTACAAACAGGCTGTTAAGCAGGGTAGTAGATCGTGTTTTTATTTCCTTTGAAGAAAGCAGGGATTGCTTCCCGTCAGGGGAACTCCTGTTAACAGGAAACCCTGTTCGTGATGAATTTACCAAGGGAATCGTTATACCGGCTGAAAAAGACAGGAGTTTTACCATTTTCATTACCGGCGGAAGTCAGGGGGCTGTAGCTGTAAACACTGTCTTTCTTAAATCCCTTGAGATTATGAATAAAAGGGGTGTGAGGCCAGGAGTAATTCATCATACCGGACAATATGATTATGAAAGGGTCGTTAAAGTATATAAAGAAAAAGGACTTGATGGGGAATTAATACCATTTATTGAAGATATGGCTGATACTTACAACAGAGCAGATATTTTTATCGGAAGAGCGGGAGCAGGGACTATTTTCGAACTCGCAGCAACAGGAACACCTGCCATTCTCATACCTCTTCCCAATTCAGCCAACAGGCACCAGGAATCGAACGCAAGGGCACTTGTTAATGTCGGAGGCGCGGAGATGTACAATCAGGATCAACTTACAGGGGAAGAACTGGCTGACAGGTTAATTGGCTATATGAATGACGGGAGTCTCCTGGTTAATATGTCTGAAAATGTACGGAAGGCCGCGAAAATAGACGCTGTAGAAAAAATTGTGGATGAAATGTGCAGGCTTATTGAAAAAGGAAAACAATGACAATGTTCGGCAAGGTAAAGCATATTCATTTTGTTGGAATTGGGGGGATCAGCATGAGCGGAATTGCTGAGCTTCTGCTGAACCTCGGTTATATTGTCAGCGGGTCAGATATTAAGAGTTCATCTGTTACTAAAAGAATCTCCGGTATGGGCGGGAAGATATTCACGGAGCATAGAGCCGAAAATATAGAAAGTGCAGATGTTGTTGTTTATTCATCTGCCGTATTACCTGATAATCCGGAAATAGTAGCCGCTCAGGAAAAGTACATACCTGTAATCCCAAGGGCTGAAATGCTTGCCGAGCTGATGCGGCTGAAATATGGCGTCGCAATAGCAGGCGCCCATGGGAAAACTACAACTACCTCTATGGTGGCTTCCATACTCACAGAAGCAAACCTGGACCCCACTGTGTTGATCGGGGGCAGGCTCGATATATGGGGAGGTTCCAATGCTAAGCTTGGGCAGGGTGATATCCTTGTAGCTGAATCCGATGAGAGTGACGGATCTTTTCTGGCTCTTTCCCCGACCATAGCGGTTGTTACAAATATCGACAGAGAACATATGGATCATTACGGGGATATGGACTCTATCAGGGATACCTTTGTTGATTTTATCAATAAAGTTCCCTTTTACGGGACGGCGATACTGTGTCTGGATAATGAGGAGATACAGAATATAATGCCCAGGCTTAAAAAACGGTATGTCACCTACGGCCTGACATCCCAGGCTGATTTAAGGGCAAAGGATATAAATAAAAGTTCTTCGAATTCAGATTTTGAAATTCTTTATCAGGATGGAAGCCTTGGAAGAATAACTGTGGGTATGCCGGGAAATCACAGCGTACTCAACGCCCTGGCAGCGGTTGCCGTGGGGCTTGAACTTAATATTGATTTAAAAGACATAAAAAAGGGGCTGGCAGATCTGGGTGGACTCGCGAGAAGGTTTCAGAGAAAGGGTGAAAAAGGCGGCGTTCTGGTAATTGATGACTATGGCCACCACCCTACGGAGATTATGGCAACCCTTGAGACCGCGAGGGAAGTATGGCCGGAGGAAAGATTGATAGTCGTTTTCCAGCCCCACAGATTCAGCAGGACCAGGGAACTGTATGACCGCTTTGTAATCAGCTTTAACCATTCGGATGTACTTATAGTTGCACCTATTTATCCTGCAGGGGAAAAAGAGATTGAAGGAGTAGATTCCGGATGGTTGTGCAGGGGAATAAAGGAACATGGGCACAGGGAAGTATACCTCGCTGAAAATCAGGACCATGTCCTTTCCTTATTGATGGAAAATGTAAAACCTGGGGATAAGGTAATAACCCTGGGCGCGGGAGATATATACAAAGCAGGTGAAAAACTGCTTGATGCCATGGATAAATAAAAGGGTTTTGGTGGCATGATGGATGATTACCAAAAGACCGGAATTGTAAGCATATTAAAGGATGCGGTTAGTTTTAATGTTGCCATGAGCGCCTACAGTACCTTCAGGGTTGGAGGGAAGGCAGAGGCAGTATGTTTTGTTCATGAGTTGTCAGTGCTTTCTGAGCTGATTTCATTCATGGATTCGGAAACCATGCCCTGGGTGGTGATAGGGAAGGGAAGCAACCTGCTTTTTACCGATAGGGGTATTAACGGCGCGGTCATTATCCTTAAAGGGGAGCTGGCCGAGGTTCAGAAAGAAGAGAACAATGTTTTTACCGCGGGTGGAGGGATTTCTACAGAAAGGCTGTTGAAATACTGTGTACAACAGGAATTGTCCGGTATGGAATTTATGGCAGGAATTCCCGGGACATTAGGTGGTGCGGTAATAATGAACGCCGGTGCCCATGGAGAGGAAATAGAAAAACGGATAGTTAAGATTGGAATCGTAAGCCAGAGTGGGAAAACAGGGGAAATGGACCGTTCTCAGATTTCCTTCGACTACAGGATGGCGTCAATACCGGAAAAATCGGTTATCTACGAGATTTCGCTGGAACTTGAAAGGGGAGAAAAAGAATTAATCAGGGAGAAGATCCGGAATTACATTAATAAACGTAGGGAGACTCAACCCCTGGATATGCCCAGTTGCGGATCAGTATTTAAAAATCCGGAAGGCGATTACGCGGGAAGGCTGATCGAACAGTGCGGGCTCAAGGGAAAGCATATTGGTGATGCCGTGGTATCATCAAAGCATGCTAATTTTATAGTGAATACAGGTAAGGCGAAGGCTTCGGAAATACTTGAGCTTATTGAATATGTAAAAAAAGAGGTATGGGATAAAACAGGTGTAATGCTTGAACCTGAAATCAGGATAATTGGAGCATGAAAAGAAAACCAGTATTGTACAGACAATCGGTAAAGCGAAGACATCCGATGAAATTTTCAGAGGTGCTCGGGGTAGTCCGCCTGATAACATCTTTTTCTTTGAAAATAGCATGCCTGTTCATCGGAGTTGTATCCATAAGCCTTTTATTCCTTTACCTTTACCAGTACCTGGTTTCAACTCCCTATATTAAGTTAAGGGAAGTGAGTATCGAAGGTGTAGATGATGGTCTTAAGCGTGAGCTTATTGAATTAGCTGATCTGGACAGTGAATTAAGTCTCCTTACTCTTAATCTTGATGAGATGAAAAAGAAGATGGAGAGTCATCCATGGGTGAGAACTGTTGAACTGGAAAAGAGTTTCCCCCATCTCCTGCGAATAAAGGCAGAGAGGGAAAAACCCTTGGCGATAGTAGCGCTGGACAGGCTTTTCTACATGAACCGATGGGGGGTCGCGTTTAAGGAGATAGATTACAGTGACAATAAAGATTACCCGGTAATTACCGGAATATCTGAACAGGATCATAACAGGGAAGATTATATGGAGATCGCGGCAGGGATATTGACGATCTTTGAAAATGATATGGGAGTATGGTCGATTAATAACATTTCAGAGCTGCATTTTAATAATATCGACAAAGTCTCGCTTTACTCCACGGAACTGCCCGTAGTGTTAAAGATGGGAAGTAGTAAACTTGCACTGAAAAAGAAAAAACTGGGGGAAATAATAGCTCTTCTAAAGAGATCAGGCAGGATCAATTTGGTAAAGGCAATTGACCTGAATTACGAGGACATGGCAGTTGTCTCTTATAAAAAAGCTGGTTAACTTTTTTTAAAGGAATATAAAAAATGCCGGAAAAGATAATAGTGGGCCTTGATATCGGGACGTCGAAAATATGCGCGGTAGTAGGTGAAGTTGTCCATGACACAGTAGAAATTATTGGAATTGGCAGCCATCCATCCGAGGGCTTAAGAAAAGGTGTCGTTATTAATATTGAAAAGACTGTCAATTCGATAAAGGAAGCGATCGAAGAAGCTGAAACCATGGCCGGATGTGAAATAAGCTCCGTATATGCGGGTATAGCAGGCGGTCATATAAAGGGATTTAACAGCCACGGAGTGATCGCGCTAAAGGAAAGGGAAGTTACTAAAAAGGATATAGACCGGGTTATTGAAGCCGCCAGCGCCGTGGCGATACCCATGGACAGGGAGGTAATCCATGTTCTTGAGCAGGAATTCATAGTCGATGAACAGGACGGCATTTTAGATCCCCTGGGGATGTCAGGTGTCAGGATGGAGACAAAGATCCATATTGTTACAGGTGCGGTTACATCCGCCCAGAATATTATTAAATGCGCCAATCGGGCCGGTCTTGATGTTCATGACATAGTGCTGGAATCTCTGGCATCCAGTGAGGCAGTGTTGTCGGATGAGGAAAGGAACCTGGGAGTAGCGCTTATAGACTTTGGTGGCGGCACGACGGATATGGCTGTTTTTTCAAAGGGATCGATCAAACATACATCAGTGCTTGCCCTTGGGGGATACAATCTTACCTATGACATATCCATTGGCATAAGAACACCTACCAAAGAAGCAGAAAGGATAAAAATGAAGTATGGTTGTGCCCTGACTTCAATGATAGGTAATGATGAAACAATTGAGGTCCCGGGAGTAGGCGGAAGAGAACCGAGAACCCTTCCCAGGCAATTTCTAGGAGAAATACTGGAGCCAAGGCTGGAAGAAATTTTTTCACTTATTCAGAGTGAATTGATCCGGTCAGGGTATGAAGATGCTGTTAATTCCGGTGTGGTTATAACCGGCGGATCTTCAGAATTAGCGGGTGTACCGGAAATCGCGGAGCAGATATTTAATGTTCCCTGCAGGATAGGTTACCCGGAGAGAATAGGTGGGCTTATTGAAGTAGTGAATAGCCCAATGTACGCGACTGCCGTTGGACTCGTACTCTATGGAGCTAAAGGCAAAAACGGCCATAAAAAGTTCAGGATAAGGGATACAAATATATTCAGCAAAGTAATGGAGCGGATGAAAAAATGGTTCAAAGATGTGGTTTGATCCTGAACTTATGGAGAATAATTTAATAAGATATGTTTTGGTTTTTATCAGTAACGGTCATATATGACCAATACCGAGGAGGGACATTATGAGATTTGAATTTGTTGACAGAAAGGATAAGTATGATGCCAAGATAAAAGTAATTGGCATCGGAGGTGGAGGAGGTAACGCGATTAATAACATGATTTCCGCAAAGTTAAAGGGGGTGGAGTTTATTGCCGCGAATACTGATAGCCAGGATCTTGAGCGGTCAGCATGCCCCAACAAGCTTCAACTCGGCGCGACTATTACAAGGGGGCTGGGTGCGGGTTCAGATCCGGAAATGGGCAGGATGTCAGCTGAAGAAAGCATCAGCGATATCAGGGAATGGGTAAATGGAGCAGACATGATCTTTTTAACCGCTGGAATGGGCGGCGGCACGGGTACCGGCGCGTCACCTCTGATTGCAAGGGAATGCAAGGAAAGCGGTGCCCTGACAGTAGCTGTCGTCACCAAACCCTTTAAGTTCGAGGGTGAAAAAAGAATGGAGCGGGCTCTTGCCGGGATCGAAAGATTAAAAAAGGACGTGGATACTCTCATAATAATTCCTAATGAGAGGCTGAAAGCCATAGGTGATAGAAATGCCATGTTCAAGGATTTAATAACAAGGGCTGATGATATTCTGTTAAATGCTGTAAGAGGCATCTCGGATCTCATTATGAGCAACGGTTTTATAAATCTCGATTTTGCTGATGTGAAAAAGGTAATGGCGGAGATGGGAACAGCAATAATGGGGACCGGAAGGGCCGGAGGAGACAACCGGGCATCCGAAGCAGCCCAGCAGGCAATTAACAGTCCTCTGCTTGAAGATATATCAGTAAGCGGGGCCAGGGGTCTTCTCATGAATATAACAGCTCCATCCGATATTACAATGGATGAAATTGATGAGGCCAGTAACTATATAAAAAATGAAGTCGCCGAAGACGCGGAAATCGTATGGGGTATTGTCTTTAATGAGGAAATGGGCGATGAAGTGCAAATTACAGTCATAGCGACTGGAATTGATAAAGAAAATTATAAAAAAGTTGTCAGGTTGAGAGATCTGACTCCTGAAGAGGTTAAGGACCCCTGGACTGTCAAGGTAAATGGTGAAGAACTGGATGAATTGGATATTCCGGCCTTTCAGAGAAAGGGGAGTCATGAGGCGCAGATTGAAAAACCTGATAAAGAACTCCCGGTCCAGGAAAAAAAGAAGGGGTTTTTAAGAAAGGCCTTTAAGGATGATCTGGATTTTCCTGCGTTCCTGAGAGTGAAGGCAGACTGATCGGTATAAAATGCCTGACAGTATTATATCTCTTCACCGGGTCAGACTGGCCGGGGAGAAAGGGGCAATAATCAAGGATTGGGGCGGAAAGATCTCCATAGCCCTTGTTTATCCCAATAATTACCATGTCGGAATGTCTAACCTGGGATTCCAGGTTCTATATGGATTGCTGAATGACAGTGATGATATTGTGGCTGAACGTGTTTTCCTGCCTGAAGAAAAGGAATTGTCCCTCCGTCTTGGGGCAGGAAAAAGTATTCTCTCTCTGGAATCCCAGGCATCTTTAATCAAATTCGATTTAATCGCTTTCTCTCTTTCCTTTGAAAATGATTATCCAAATATCCTCAAAATATTAGATCTGGCAGGAATACCTTTTTTGAAGGAAGAAAGGGATGAAACATATCCCTTTGTTATGGCAGGAGGAATTACTACATTTTTAAATCCGGAACCCCTTTCAGATTTTATTGATTTTTTTCTTTTAGGGGAAGCGGAAGAGAATTTATATCAATTTATAGATTCATTCAAAAACCTGTGGGCGAATATGCCAAGGCAGAAACTGCTCAATAAACTTGCTGAAACTGTTAATTGTCTGTATGTCCCTTCTCTTTACAGGGTAAAATACAATGATAAGGGAACAATCAGTTCAAGGAAACCCCTTCTGAAGAATATTCCTGCCAATGTGAAGTCAGCAGTTCGAAGGGCCTCTGATCTCATCACAAACAGGTCGGCCATAATCTGTCAGGACACAGAATTTTCAGACAAAACACTCATTGAACTGGGAAGGGGGTGCGGCCGTTCCTGCAGATTTTGTGCTGCGGGATTCGCTTACAGACCGCCGAGATATCAGAGTGAAGAAAGTGTCATAAGATGTATCGAAGAGACAGGCGATGATTGCAGACAGATAGGTCTTCTAAGTGCATCAGTTCTTGATACTCCCGGAGTCAAAAAGATAGCCGAGAATATACTTGCCAGTAATAAAACCTTTTCGGTATCATCCCTGAGGGCGGACCTTCTCACTGCAGATATACTTGAACTGCTGAAACAATCAGGTCAGAAGCATCTTGCCATCGCGCCTGAAGCGGGCTCCGAGAGACTCAGGAGGATAATAAACAAACACCTCACACAGGAACAGATAATTGAAGCGGTTAAATTAATCGCGCGAACCGGAAAATTTTCTTTACGATTATATTTCCTGATTGGCCTCCCCACGGAAACCATGGAAGATATTCACGCGATATATGATCTGGTAAAGGTGATCAAGCATCATATGATAAAAGAGTCAAGGCACAGGGGAAATATAGGCATGATAAGACTGAGCGTAAACTGCTTTATCCCCAAAGCGTTTACACCGTTTCAGTGGTTTCCCATGGAGAGCGTAAAAAGCCTCAAGGAAAAACAAAAATGGCTAAGAAAGACCTTCCGGAAGGAGGGTGGAGTAACAATAAGTTTTGACGTTCCCAAATGGGCGTATCTGCAGGCTCTGTTATCCATGGGTGACCGACGGGTCGGCTCAGTTCTGAAACTGGCATATGAATATGATAATGATTTTTTAAAGGCGTTCAGGGATTCTGATCTTAATACTGATTTTTTTGTGCACAGGCCCAGGGATCTAAAAGAGGTATTACCATGGGATTTTATTGATCACGGTATTAGAAAAGAGTTTCTGATTAAAGAGTATAAACTTGCGCTCAAGGAAACAGAGTCAGATATATGTGATGTTGGGAATTGCAGCAAATGCGGAATTTGTGTATGATAAAAAATTAAAATACTTGCATCTGGAAAGAGTTGTTTTTATATTCCTTCAAACAGATGCCGTTATCTTATAAAATAAGGAAATAATTATGGATATTATTCAACTTATGCCTGTTATCAATATTCATTCCGCAGTGGGCGCTGGAGCCGGGTTTGGAAATGATATAATCCAGATGTTTTTAAATGCCGGTCTGGTAGTTAAACTGGTATTGTTTGTCCTGATGGGTTTTTCTGTCGCATCCTGGGCAATAATATTTCTAAAATTTCGATATTTTCGAAACGCGCAGCAGGAAACAGTCTATTTTCTTGACCTGTTCTGGGACAGTTCGGAACTCGCAAATATATACAAAGAAAGCAAAGAATTGATGTTCAGCCCTGTAGCACAGCTTTTCAAAAGGGCATATTCTGAGCTGATCAGGATCAGGAAATTGCATGATACAGGAGGACCTGAGGACGATTCACATATGAACCACATCACCGATACAATCGAGAGGGCTTTAAAAAGGGCTACTATTCATGAAAACAGCAGAATGGATAAGGCACTATCATTTCTGGCCACAACAGGTAATACTGCTCCGTTCATCGGCCTTTTTGGTACGGTTTGGGGTATAATGGAGTCTTTCATGGCAATTGATCGTTCGGGTTCAGCCAGCCTGGCGGTTGTTGCTCCCGGGATTGCAGAAGCTCTCATCGCAACTGCTGTCGGCCTGGCCGCCGCGATTCCCGCGGTAATAGCCTTTAACTACTTCAACAGTAAGACCTCCGAATTGAGTGCTGAAATGGAAACTTTTTCCGCGGATTTTTTGTCTCTAGTAGTAAGACAGTCATTCAAGGCAGATCTTGTATTGAAAGAAAAAAGCTAAATCGGGAGCTATATAAAAAATGATGAACGGTAATAGCGGTAGAAAAAGGTTTATGTCCGAAATAAATGTGACACCATTTGTGGATGTAATGCTTGTTTTGCTTATTATATTTATGGTTACCGCTCCATTAATGATACAGGGAGTTGATGTTAATCTCCCAAAAACTGAAACAAAGGAAATTAAGACAATAGACGATCCCCTGGTATTGACGGTAAACAAAAAAAGGGAGATCAGCATAGAAAGACGTAAAATTGAATATGGAGAACTGGATACAAAATTAAAGAGTATCTTTAAATATAGAAACAAAAAAGACTTATTTCTGAGGGCGGACAAAGATTTACCCTATGGTTATGTAATTCAGGTTGTTGCAAAGGTAAAGAAGGCAGGTATTGATATAGGATTGGTAATGGTAACCGAGCCTGTTGATTAGGATTGAGCATTTTTATATGTCATCAGCTATTCTTATGTATGATTCAAGGGAACAGGATAAATGGAGCGGAATGGTCATTCTATCGGTAGCAGTGCATCTTGCTGTTTTCTCCACTTTTTTTCTTGTTCCGGAAGATCCTCCTTTAGGCCTTTCTGATAAGGAGATTGTTTATGAAGTTGATCTTGTGGATCCCTCCGAACTGAATTTAAATACAAAAGCAGCTGGAAAACAGGTCATAGATTCATCAAATTTACCAGATAGCAGTCTGACAAAAAGAATTTATACTCCAAAACAGGAAAAAACCCTTACAATAGCCAAAAAGACGGTTACAAAAAAGCCATCAATGCCGAAAAAGAAAGAAATTTCATCGGGTCAGTTGCTGGACAGGGCCATATCCAGGATAAAAACAAAGGTAGACAATGAAGATGGTAATTATCTGGATAAGGCATTATCAGATCTCGATATAAAAGCCTCGCAACCCGGCAGGGCAGGTACCACAGGCGGTGTAGCTGACAGATTCTATAAGATGCAGGTTGAAACATGGATTAAAAACAACTGGGCTTATCCCGTGGCCAGGGGGGACAGCGATAAACTTGAAGCGATAATCGTAATAAAAGTGAACCAGGATGGAACTATTTTAGATACAAGGTTTATAAAACGTTCAAAGGACAATCTATTTGATAAATCTGTTTTGCAGGCCATTGAAAAATCAAGGAAAGTGCCTCCGCTCCCCAAAGGATTCAGAAAAAGTTATGAGGAAATCGAAATTAATTTTAACCTTAAAGATCTTGAATAAATTTAATGTTTGGTCTTTGACTTTGTTTTTTATTTTTCTTCTTATTCCCTTTGATTGTTATGGGAGAATATCTATTGATATTAATTCTCCATCAATAACAAAAATAAAAATCGCGGTCCCGGACTTTAAAAATTACAGCAAAGAAAGAGAATCACCAGAACTTGCAGGAACGCTGGCAGGTGTGATAGCGAATGATCTTGATCTGAGCGGATATTTCCTTCCTATGGATAAAAATTCCTTTCTGGATGAAGACGGCCCGGAAATAACAGCAGGCAATATCAAGTTCAGAAACTGGTCTCTGATCGGTAGTGAACTTCTTATCAAAGGTGCATATACGTGTATAGGCAGAAGCCTGGAGGTAAGTATCAGGCTTTATGATCCCTATACCGGGAAACAGGAATTTGGGGTAAGACGCCTTGGTAAAATCAATGAATACCGGTACCTTATGCACAGGATTGGAAATGAAGTAATTAAAAACTATACAGGAAGCAACGGCATTTTTCTCAGCAAGTTCCTGTTTGTTAATAATTCAACAGGCGATAAAGAAATATACATCTGTGATTTTGACGGACAAAATGTGAAGAAACTGACATCAGATAAGAGTATCGCCCTGATGCCCCGATGGTCGCCCGACGGTGAAAACTTCGCGTACAATTCTATTAAAGAAGGAGGCTGGATGCTCTATTTAATGGGCATTTCTTCGGGAAGGACGAGGAAAATCTCCGGCAGGAAGGGTCTCAACATGGGTGCCCGCTGGTTGAATAACGGTAAAAACCTTGATCTTACTTTGAGCTATGACAGGGGAAACCAGGACATCTATACCATTGACCTTGATGGTAAAATCCTGAAGAGAAATACAAATCACTGGGGCAGTGATTTATCACCGACCCGGTCTCCCGACGGCTCAAAAATAGCCTTTGTGTCAAACAGGTCAGGTTCTCCCCAGATATATATCAAGGATCTAAAGGCCGGGTATGAGGAGAGGATCACTTTTGATTTTAAGGAGGCTACAAATCCTGTGTGGTCCAGTCTTAACAGAATAATTTTCTCGGCAGTGTCAGATGAAAGCCAGGGTAAATTTGATATATATAATATTAATCCCGATGGAACCGGTTTAAAACAATTGACAGAAAACAATGGGAATAATGAAGACCCGTGCTGGTCACCTGACGGAAGATTTATTGTCTTCAGCTCAAACAGGTCGGGAGGTTATCACCTGTATATAATGAACGCGAATGGATATAACCAGAGGAGGATCACATATTTTAAAGGAGAAGAGGAAGCTCCGTCCTGGTCGCCATTTTAAATTTGCCCTGGACACCAGCAAAATGTCATCTGCTGTGTTGTCTTCGGTCGCTTCTCCTTGCGGCGTATTGATTATACGCCTCAGTCGGCGCTCCTCGACGCCTTGCATCTAACACCTTGCTGGTGTCCAGGGATTATCTAAGATTCATTGATATCATTGCTTATAAATAAATTTGATGGTGGATTATAAATTTATATTGTTATTTTTTAATTAGAAGTTAATAATATAAAAATATCTATAGCCTTGAAATATTTCTTTCAAGATGGTAAATATAACAGGTTTTCCTATATTAAACATAATTCAGGGGGTTAAAATGCTTAAAAAAACCATGATTGGTCTGTTAATTTTTGGATTTGTTCTTTCATCACTTTTTCTCGTTTCATGTGGTCCCAGTAAGAGAGAGATCATGAAAAGAGAGGCCGCTGAAGCGAAAGTAAAAGCTGATGCAGATGCACAAGCAAGAGCAGATGCACAAGCAAGGGCAGATGCACAAGCAAGGGCAGATGCACAAGCAAGAGCAGATGCACAAGCAAGAGCAGATGCACAAGCAAGAGCAGATGACTCAGCGAGGCAAGCTCTCATGGAAATGGAATCAGAAAAGATCTTTTTTGACTATGACAGGTCAGAGCTTAAACCTGAGGCAAGGGCTGTATTGACAAAGAAGGCCGCGTGGCTGAGGGAAAACACCGGGTACAGTATCAAAATAGAAGGTCATTGTGATGAGAGAGGAAGTACTGAATATAACCTGGCGCTGGGTGAGAAAAGAGCGGACGCCGCTGCTAAATTTTTAATTGCCCTGGGTGTGTCCGCGAGCAGGATCAATACGGTAAGCCTTGGTGAAGAAAAACCTGCGGATTCCCGCAGCAATGAAACAGCCTGGGCAAAAAACAGGCGGGACGAATTCATACTTGTTAAATAGAATGCAGGAATATTAATAAAAGCTCTGCAGAAAAAGTTTTTATAAAGCTTTTTCCGGCAGTTAATCGGTCAAGACTGGCAAAATACGGCATGAACTGCAATAAAGGGAAATATAAATATATATTAGGGTGGGCCGCAGTTTTAATAGCAACCCTTTGCAGTTCATGCGTATCTGATGAAGAGTTTCGATATACTTATGACCAGGTAAACGCACTTAAGCGCACTACCTCTGATATGCAGAGTACGTTTGATTCCAAACTGGAAACTGTACATGATAGCCAGGCAGCTACCAGCGTGGAAATAGAAGGTCTGAAAAAGGATTTAAGAGAGTTAGCCGGTCGCGTGGAGGATAATGAACACCTCGTACAGCATAGTATTGAAAAAGACCTTAATGAACAGGATGAACTTCGAAACGAAATCTCAAAACTCCTGGAATTAACTGAAAAGATAGAACGACTTGAAAAGTTGTTAAACTATCATCATGAATACCTCAACCTGGAAACAATTAATCCAGAGGGGGATACTGAAAAGGTATCTGATCAAGGTGCAGAATTTGCGGCAGTTACATCCGGTGGATCAACGCAAAAACCAGAGGATGAAGTTCTTTATGAAGCAAACCGTACCTTTTATAATGATGAAAAATACGATCAGGCATTAAAGGGCTTTAAATCTTTTTTGGAAGCATTCCCTGATTCAGAACTCGCGGACAACGCGCATTTCTGGATTGGTGAATGCTTCATGTCTTTAAAAGAATATGAGCATGCTATTCGGGCTTACCAGGAAGTTATTGAAAAATACCCAAAGGGAAATAAAGTGCCGAATGCCATGCTCCGTCAGGCGGTCGCATGGCTGGAGATTGGTGAAAAGATCAGCTCGAAATTATTGTTAAATAAGGTTTTAAAGAATTATCCCGACTCCCCTGAAGCAAAAATTGCTGAAAAACAGTTATCCTCTATTAAATGACCATTCCAATATTTTGTGATATTCGTGCCTAAACCAGTATTTAATTTTCCCGGTTACATTAATAATCATCTATCCGATAAAAGTGGAAAATAAAAGTATAAATAAAATAAATATATCATTATTCGTTTCAAACGAACATACAATTATGGCCGTTCTGGCTGCGATCGTTGGCATTATAGCCGGTTTTGGTGCTATTGGATTTCGATATCTTCTGGAGTTTATTCAGACTGTCGCCTATGGAGCATCCGGCAATATGATGGAGGCGGTCGCGTCAAATCCCTGGTATATCAGGATACTGGCCCCGGCTATCGGGGGCCTGATTGTCGGCCCCCTGGTTTACTTCTTTGCCAGAGAAGCAAAGGGCCATGGTGTTCCTGAAGTTATGGAGGCAGTGGCATTAAAACAGGGGATAATAAGGAAACGTGTTGTATTTGTAAAATCCTTTGCATCCGCTATCTCAATAAGCACCGGCGGTTCTGTAGGCCGCGAGGGTCCCATTGTCCAGATAGGTTCCGCTATCGGGTCTGTGATAGGTCAATTACTTAAAATGTCAGGTGACAGAGTAAGAACCCTTGTCGGGTGCGGAGCAGCAGCAGGCATTGCAGCTACCTTTAATGCTCCAATCGCGGGTTCAATGTTCGCACTGGAAATCATCCTTGGTGATTTCGGTCTGGCGACATTCAGCCCGATTGTTATATCATCTGTTATGGCAACCGCGATTTCAAGGCACTTTCTGGGAGATATCCCCGCTTTTGTTGTCCCTGTTTATGAGATGGTGAATGTTTTAGAACTGTCTCTCTATGTTATTATGGGCTTTTTCTGCGCTTTTATTGCTGTAACTTTTACACGGACTCTTTATATATTTGAGGACCTGTATGATAAAATAAAAATCCCCGAGTATCTCAAGGCGATGACAGGGGGGATATTGATAGGATGCATTGGCCTTCAGTTTCCACACCTGTTAGGGGTTGGTTATCCTGCCATGGACCTCGCGCTGACCCAGCAGTTGAGCATATGGACAATGCTCCTGCTGATATTCTGTAAAATATTCGCAACATCCATAACAATCGGTTCAGGCGGGTCCGGAGGGATATTCGCTCCTTCGCTATTTATCGGGGCTATGACCGGTGGTTTTTTTGGCTCAATCGTCCATTCCTTATTTCCGGAAATGACAGCATCTCCGGGAGCCTACAGCATTGTAGGTATGGCTGCTGTTGTAAGCGGAACGACGCACGGACCTCTAAGTGCAATGCTCATTCTTTTCGAAATGACGAGTGATTATAAAATAATACTCCCCCTTATGATTACATGTATAATAAGTAACCTTGCAAGCGGGCGGTTATTAAAAGATTCAATTTATACTCTAAAATTAGCCCGCAGGGGAATTAATTTAAAAGCCGGAAAAGAGGTTAATGTTTTAAAATCTATACCTGTTAAAAATGTGATGAATAAAAATATAGAGACCATTTCTGAAAGTATGCCCCTTGGGGAGATGACAAAAAGAATATTTAAAAGCAAGAATACCAGTTTTCCCGTTGTGGACAGTAATGGCTCACTGATAGGAATCCTTTCATATTATGATTATCAGGAAGCAATTTTTGATGAAGATCTGAAAGACCTGATTGTCGCAAAGGACCTTGCCACGTCAAAAATTGTAACTGTTACGCAGGATGATAACCTGTATGATGCCTTTGAAAAGATCAGCCGTAAAGATTATTCAACTCTTCCGGTAGTATCCTCTGATGATCCCACGAAATTATGGGGTATACTCTCAAGGCGTGATATTATCAGTGCTTATAATAAGGCTGTTATAAAGAAGTCTGTTTTTGAAGAGAAAAAGGTATAGTTCCTGAATTTTGTACCAGATATCTATATTATCCTCACAGTATTCAGACCTTAATAAAGTAATATATCCCTTGTATTATTTAATATGTATAATTATACTTAATTAATCAAAATAAAACATGTAAAGATGAATTCCAAAATAAACTATTTAATATAAGATAATTTTATCTACTGTTGACTATTTATTAGATTGACTTTAAGCTTTTGAAGTATTATAAATAACATTAAAGATTTTTCGATCAGTTCATTGATCTATTAAAAACAAATAGGGAGTTTACCATGCCACAGATAATGACAACAAAAGAACTAGCAAAATACCTTAAATTGCACGAGATTACTATATGTAAATATGCCGCGGAAGATAAAATTCCAGCTATCAGAATTGGGCGTGTTTGGCGTTTTGATAAAAATGCCATAGATGAGTGGATAGCCAGCGGCGGTAAAAAGAAATAATTTCTAGTAAAATGAATGATAAAAAGGACATTGATCTTGCCATACACGATAGTACGGGTGCGTTTTTGATGCTTGACAAGAAAGAACGAAAGTTACTCAAGGAACTGATATATGTGACCATGAGTTCAAAAAACGCCCGTAAATATATTGCTGATAAACTTGGCAGCGAATATATAGAAATTGGGAATAATCTGTATAAGGTAATGGGTGGGAAATAATACTTATCACCCTCTTGATCAGAAGTTATAAGAAAACAATATTAAAATTTGGAATATATCATTTATAAAGTAGATATTGTTCGCGCAACTCAATAAAATCTTTCCTTTCTAAAAGCCATATATCTTTTATCCTGTTTATATGCTCTCCTTTTTCAATGGCTTTTCTCAGGCCAGTGTTTCCAATTATCAAGTCGATTGGTAATTTATCGTACACGTATTCATATGGCGGATCTTTCCATGTAAATTCATCTTGATGGATTTCCACAATAGTTCTCAAAAGAGCTATGGCTGTTTCGTATGACCTGAAAATTTTCCTGTCAAGGATATGAATCATAAACCCTTTGCAGATTTGATCATGCCATTTATTGAAGGTAGGCTTAAATGAGATTTCCCTGAGAGTGCAACCCTTCAAAAAATGAGGCGGAACTTTTCTTTTAATCAGATGTGTATCTAAAAATGGTGCCCCGAATATTTCAAAGGGCCGGCATGTCCCTCTGCCTTCAGAGATATTTGTGCCTTCCCATATGACCTGTCCGGGATAAACATATGCAGTTTCAGGTAAAGGCATATTAGGGGAAGGCACTGCCCATATCAAAGCCGTATCTTCCCATAACATTGTACGGTCCCAACCTTTCATTTTTATTATTTCAAGATCGCAACCTATGGAAAATTCCCGGTTGAATAGAAGGGCAAGTTCCCCCATAGTCATTCCATGCCGCATTGGCATACTGAATGGCCCGACAAAAGAGAACAATTCAGGAGAAAGCAGGTTCCCTTCAATAACGTCACCACCCAGCGGGTTGGGCCTGTCCAGTATGACTACCCTTTTAGAGTATTTTTTTGCAGCCTTAAGGCAATTCAGCATTGTTGAAGTAAAGGTGTAGACCCTTGTTCCAACATCCTGCATATCTATTACCAGGACATCTATCAAATCCAGCATTTCAGAAGTGGGTTCTCTGGACTCACTGTAGAGGCTGAATACAGGTATTTTCAACTCCTTATCATAGGAATGACCTGTTTCTATCATATTGTCCTGGTCTTCTCCGGCATATCCATGCTGAGGACCATAGAGCGCTTTGAGGTTGTCAGGAAACAGGCTGTATAGGGTTTCCCTCGCGTGAGTCAGGTCTTTACTGACAGAGGCTTGATTTGAAAGGAGACCGAGCCTTTGCCCCTTTAAGATTTTATAGTATTCTGATTTAAATTCATCGAGGCCTGTTAATACGGTCATTAGTCCTGATGCCTTACCCATAGAGTTTTTAACAGGTTGAGTATTATCGTGGAATGATTTTAACTTCCTGCCCGGGATAGATTGTGCTTTTGGCTGTTAAATTATTAATTTTCAGAAAATCATAGAGGTTCATACTGTGTCTTTTTGCAATCAGGTATGGAGAATCACCGCTCCGGACTATATAACTCTGGCTTACTCCCGGTTTAGAATCAGTCGATCCCTTGGATACCGTCAGTACCTGGCCTATTTGAAGAGTTGAACTGCTCAGGCCGTTAACCGCTTTAATTGAATTAACCGTGGTACCGAATCGCTTAGCTATTTTCCATAATGAATCACCTTTTTGAACAATATATTTTGTAGGTGTTCCTGATGAATCGGCATATGTCACTGGAGTGTATTTTCCTGTTGGTATTTTCAGCTTCCAGCCGACCCTGAGATAATCCTTCTTCTTAAGGTTGTTCATATTCATGATTGACTTGATGGAGGTTTTGTATCTAACAGCTATGACCGACAGGGATTCCCCGCTCCTCACTCTGTGAGTGACATAGGCGGGAGTGGGAGGATTATAAACAGGGATATCATCCAGTTTCGCTGTTAGGACAGCACCCTTTCCTTTCGGAACCTTTAGTTCATATGTTGTCTTTGGTGTTACATTCTGAAATAGGGAGGGGTTCAGTTCCTTCAGTTGATCATATTTTATATCCATTGTTTTCGCCAGGGTATTCAAACTCATCATCTTCTTTACGGTAATCTTTTCATATCCCAGCTCTTTTTCCAGGGGCGGAAGTTCAAATCCGTAGGTTTCAGGGTCTTTAAGAATATGAAGTACTGCGTAGAACCTGGGGACATAACGGGCTGTTTCATTAGGCAGTTTTTGAAAAAGGTCCCAGAAATCATCCATATAGCTGATTTTCTGAGATTTTATCGCCCGTATTACCCTTGCTTCACCGCAATTATAACCGGCTAGAGCTGTTTTCCATTCCCCAAAGATCTGGTGCAGCTCAGTTAAGTATGCAATAGCAGCTTTGGTGGATTTTTCCGGGTCCATCCTTTCATCAATCCATGTATTCCTTTTCAGACCGTATTTATAACCTGTCGATGCAATGAATTGCCACATCCCCATCGCACTTTTATTGGAAAGGGCCTTTGTGCTATACCCGCTTTCTATTAAAGGGAGCCATGATAACTCCTCAGGAAGTCCCGCCTTCCTGAGTTCTCTTAAAATCGCAGGCCGGTATTTGCCGGATCTGGCATATACCTTCAGAAACCATTTTTTCTCTCTCCCCTTGAATGAATCAATCTCTTTCTGCACATAGCCGTTCATATCCAGGGGGATTTCCTTGTGAGTACCGTTTGCAACCGTAAAACGTGATGAGTATACCTCAACCATTCTCTTGGCAATTGTTATACGAAGGTCATCCTTTTCCTGGAGTATTTCAGGATTAGTCGAATTGTTTATCTTTAATGTAAATGATAAGGCCTTATCAAGGCAGCCAATGGCGTTTTCAAGGTCGCCCTGTTCCCAGAACTCATTGGACGCCTGACAATATTCAAGCGCGGAGTCTATCAGTTCCTGGTCTGTAAGAGGCTCAATATTTTTTTCATTGTTTAATCCTTTTTTCTCGATCTGCTCTTCATGTAACGCGGTCTGGATTTCAGATTTTTCTTCTTCTAATGCCAATGTTTCATTATTCGCAACAGGAAGCTGTTTATCAACATAACTGGAAGGGACATCCTCGGAGTTCTCGGATGTCACAGCCTGAGCTTCAACTCTTTCAGGTGATGGAGGATTTGAATTTAAGGAAGCACAACCTATATATAGAAAAAATAAAAGTGAAAAAATAAGAACAGCCAACATCCTAAAAAAATTCATTTCTATTTCCTTTCATGAACATGCCCATATCCGGGAAAGCATGGTCCCAATTCTAAAGTAAAATAAGCAAGAAAAATTGATTCTTAGCAGGTTTACTCCTGATTTATCACTTCCCGGAGTAATCCCGGCGTAATGATCTTCTGTTAAACTAACATATACGGTTGAGGGAGTATAATGAAACCACAGGAAATGGTCAAGAGTTTAAGAATTACCAGGTAATCATGGTTGATTATTCCCCTCTGAGCGTGTATTATTTTTGATTATCTATAGAAAAAGGATAAAGCCTGGATTTATGATGAAGAACCTGGAACTTATCAAGCCGGAATTAACCGGTAAAAAGAAACGGAAATGCCTTGCCTGCGGCAGTGCTGAACTAGGCAGAAGAAGGCGATACTGCTCTCCTGATTGCAGAAATCAGATTATGTGGGTACTTTCCCTTTCAAAGGGGCTGCTCAGCAGCTTTAACGCGAGGTACGCGTCTTTTTCCTTTAGCCGGAACCAGGTAACCCTTGATATTTTACCTGCATGGTCAAAAGAGATATCAAGATTTACTCATAAACGTACTTCCGGTCAAAAACCTGCCCATGACCTTAAAAAGTTGATACTGGACTCGGGAAGCGAATGGTATGCTTTGATCGATGATAATAATTCAAGGAGTTCTGCGAGTCTTTCTCTCTTAAAGAAAAACAGTAACGGATCGATTCCTTCACAATCCATTAAACCGGATAGCAGTGTAAAGCCCAGGTTTTCAAAGGATGAAAGGCAGGCGTTAAAACGTCTTCGTTTAAAACTGGAAGAGTTAATCGCGGAAGAAAAGACTGTTAAAATAAAGTCTGCCTATAAAAAAATGGCACGAGTCCATCATCCTGATATGGGTGGTGATCCTGAAGAATTCAGAAAAGTAAAAGATGCTCATGAGCAAATGCTTAACTGGTCGGAAAATCCTCAATTCACATCAAGAAAGGCCCTTATCGATTGCTGGTCCTATGATGCTTATACAAACAAATGGGTCCCCCCACTTTAATCGATAGTTACCTATGAAACAGCCAAATTATATCTCTGTAAAAAAGATCCTTGAAGAAACTCCTGTCAGCGCGAGTGCACCCTGCAGGGTGGATTCCGGCGGCACATGGGATATAAAAGCTATGGCACTCCCCTTTGAGAATCACCGGCCGGTTACAGTCAATATGGCCCTGAATTTAAGGACGACAGCTCATCTCAGCCCTTTCAGGGAGGGCAGGATAGAGGTTATTTCCGAGGGGTTTTCAAAGGCGGTGCAATGTGATTATAAGGATATACCTTTAAAAGGACCCTTTGCCATATTTTTCGCGGCTGCCAGGTTTTTTGGCTTTCATGGGATGAGGATACATATCAAGTCTGATTCCCCTGTTAAATCAGCGCTTGGCGGTTCCAGCACCGCGCTTGTGGCACTTATCAAGGCCTTATCTGAACTCAGCAGGATATGCAGGAAAAAAGGCCTTTCAAAAAGAGATCTTCTTCACCTTGGCTATCATATTGAAGATGGTATAAGCGGGGGAAACTGCGGCATGCAGGATCAGGCAGCTGCTGTTTATGGGGGAGTTAACAGCTGGAAATGGGCTTACAGTAATAGGACATCCTGTGCAGTGAGAAAAAAACTGCTTGATGCCGAAGGGATGAGGCAACTTTCAAAAAGAATCCTGGTCGCCTACAGCGGTAAAAGTCATGTTTCAGCTAAGATGAACAGAGAATGGATAGATAATTTTTTAAATGGAAAAACCAGAGCAGGGTGGCTTGAAGTGAATGCGATTGTATATGCCCTATCTAGTGCTATTAAGAAAAAAAGATGGCAGGAGGCTGCGGGCTTAATAAGAGAAGAAATGAAGATAAGAAAAAAAATAACCCCTGACGCGTTAATCCCTGAGACTGAAAAATTGATAAAAACAGCAGAATATCTTAAATGCGGGGCAAGGTTTACGGGTGCCGGAGCCGGGGGGTCGGTTTGGGCGCTGGGTGAGTCAGACCATATTCTCCGGTTAAGAGAGGAATGGAAAGCCGTGCTGGACAAAATAAACGGTGCATCCATACTTGAATGCGCTATTGATCCGAAAGGTGTTTTTTAAACTATAACTGCATACTTTATACCCACCTCATTGAATGGGATGCTTAAATAGTATCCAATTATTTTATTTCATTTTTAAAGAATTCTGCCTGGCTGCGAAAGAAGCATTGAAAAACCCTGTGAATTAAGCAGGTTATGCAAAAGTAGCCCATATTGGCACAGTGTTTGCCTCTATAAAGATTTATAGTTAAAACCTATAAAAGCAGGAGGAAAAAATGAAGAATTATCAATACATACTACTTACAGCTATTATTCTGATCTCCGTTGCTATCCCGGCAGCAGCACAGGCACAACCCGCTGGAAATGGCAATGCACCAGGTGCCTCTGGATTTCAGGGAAGACAGGGAATGACTTCGTTTGATCCCGGGCAGATGCAAAACATGATAAGTAACATGTTTAAGGAACAGTTAGGTATTAGTGATGATGAGTGGACAGTTATAGGCCCGAAAGTAATGAATGTCCTTACATTGTCATCTCAGTCAAGAGCGAATCCTATGAGAATGATGAGAGCCGGCAGGCCCGGGGGGCCTGGTGGACAGGCTACCCCTGATATGCAGGGACAACGCCAGATGAGAAACAGGATGCCCGGGATTTTCGGGCAAGGCGAGGAAGATGAAAATATGCAGGCGCTGCAAAAGCTGCTGGAAGATAAAAACGCCGATGCCAGCCAAATCAAGCAGCTGGTGACTAAAGTTAGAAAGGCGAGAGAAAAAAGTCAGCGGGAACTGGCAGCAGCCAAGAAAGAGCTCCGTGAACTTCTCACAGTAAGGCAGGAAGCCATACTTATTTCCATGGGATTGCTCGATTGATGATCAACATCATTGAAAAAATAGAGAAAGAGGGGTTACTGAACAGAAAGGAAGCTCAATTCGTAAAGAATCAAATATCGGAGGGGAGCTGTCTTGAAGAAGCGCTTCTTTCAAGCAGTTCCCTCTCTGAGGAACAGATACTTCGTTTTCTGGCCAAAGAGTTTGGTTGTCCTTTTATTGCGCTTGAGGATCACGCTCCTTCAAAAGAATTTCTATCCCAATTCCCTGCCAGACTGCTACTTAACAGACAAATATTACCCCTGGAAAATAATGGTGACCTGATGATTGTAACCAGCAGGATATCGGAAAGTGCCGGGATCGATGAACTCCGGGTGGTAACGGGCAGGGATTTTACCCTGGGTTTAGCTCCTTCAGAGGAGATAGCCCGTTGTATGAAAAAGTCCCTGGGTGTAGGAGCTGATACTGTACAGTCAATGTTTAACGAAGTTGGGGATAACGGGCTTCAGATCATCGACCAGGATATGGAAGATGATATGGATTTACTGGAAGCTGCTGAAGGCGCATCCATTATCCGTTTTGTAAACCAGATTCTCTCAGAGGCAATCCAATTAAGAACAACAGACGTACATATTGAACCATTTGAGAATGAGCTGAGAATTCGCTATAGAATTGACGGTGTATTAAAGGAAGCTCCCATCCCCCATGAAATCAGGCGATTCCAGGCTGCCATTATTTCCCGTATTAAGATACTGAGCCATCTTGATATAGCAGAAAAACGTCTTCCCCAGGATGGACGGATTAAAATAAAAATTGAAGGCCGTGAAGTCGATATCCGCGTATCGGTTATTCCAATGCTACATGGAGAAGCCGTAGTACTTCGTCTTCTTGACCGTTCCTCAGTTCTTCTTGGGCTGGAACAGCTTGGCATGTGCGAAGATACCCACAAAATATTCTCACGGCTACTGGAGCTTCCCTACGGTATAATTCTTGTAACAGGCCCTACCGGAAGCGGTAAGACGACCACTCTCTATGCGGCTTTATCCCAGATTAACGATGTGGAGAGGAAGATTATCACAATTGAAGATCCGGTAGAATACAATTTGAGGGGAATAAATCAGATCCAGGTATCAAGAAAGGCAGGACTCACTTTCGCCAGCGGACTTAGATCGATCCTGCGCCATGACCCGGATGTTATTCTCGTTGGAGAAATCAGGGATCGCGAAACAGCCGATATTGCAGTGCAGGCATCTTTAACCGGGCATCTCGTCTTCTCTACCCTGCATACAAATGACGCTCCGGGGGCATTGACGCGGCTTGTGGATATGGGGATAGAACCCTATCTTGTGGCGTCCACTCTCGAAACTGTTGTGGCCCAGCGCCTGGTACGTTTTGTCTGCCCCGAATGTGATGAAACCTTTTCTCCTAAAAACCGGGATCTCCTTCAGAGGGAATTCGGTGATACTCTTCCTTCAGAATTACACAGAGGCAAAGGATGCGAGAAGTGCCAGGGGATTGGTTATCTGGGCAGGAAGGGAATATTCGAACAAATGGTAGTTACCGAAGATATTCGAATGGCAATTACCGAAGGCAAATCACACAGCAGAATACGTGAACTGGCAATGAAAAGCGGTATGAAGACCTTAAGGGAGGACGGTTTTAGATATGTCCTGGAGGGAAAGACTACTGTGGAAGAGTTGCTGAGAGTAACAAAGGATGAACGGTTTAATGGCAATGGTTCATTATAATGGAGATTGAATTTGCCGACTTTCAGTTATAAAGCCCTGGATCAGAATGGGCGCGAAATATCGGATTCTATAGATTTAACAAGCAGAGATGCTGTTATTGATAAGATAATCTCTGATGGTCTCAGCCCTGTTTCAGTGGATGAAAACAAAGAAACAGCTTCTTCATCAAAGACTTTTTCCAGGACAGGCCGAATTTCTAAATCTGATATTGAAGCCTTTACAAGGGAGTTGGCAAACCTGTTAACCGGAGGTGTGTCCCTGAGCAGGTCATTGAGTATACTGGGCAGAGAAGCATCAAATCCAGCTGCCAAGACCCAGTGGTCGGCAATAAAGGACTGTGTCGCTGATGGAATGTCTCTGGCAGATGCTTTTGCAAAATTTCCAAAGTCATTTTCCAATGTCTATGTAGCAATGGTACGGGCAGGAGAGGCAGGCGGTTTTCTTGATATTGTGCTGGACCAGATTGCCAGCTTCCAATCACGTGAAAGAAAACTCATCGGGAAGGTGAAGGCCGCCACTATATATCCCATAATCCTGGCTGTACTCGGGATCATGATAATGATATTTCTTATGACATTTTTTATTCCCAGGTTTTCTTCGATCTTTGATGATTTTGGCGGTGCTCTCCCAACTCTTACCCTTTTTATAATAGGTGCCAGTGATTTTCTTGTTAAATACTGGTTGATAATTCTTATGGCAGTTGTATCTCTTTTTGTGGTTTTTAAAAGAACTATGTCAAAGTCAGAGGGTCGTCGTGTTATTGAGGGACTTCTCCTTAAAACCCCATTGATTGGTAAAATATTAGCCAGGTTTGCCCTTGTTCGATTTTCAAGAATGCTTGGAACGCTGGCTGGAGCAGATGTTGCCCTTGTAACCGCGTTAAATGTTGCCAGTGAGGCAATAGGCAACCAGGTACTTTCCGATGCCCTGATAGAAACAGTAAAGAAGGTAAGGAACGGTTCATCTCTCTCTGCCGGCATGTCAGGTTGTCCTCAGCTTTTTCCCTCTTCGGTCGTGGAAATGATCTCAGTGGCGGAGGCGAGCGGAAGGCTGGACAAAGAGCTTGTTCGTCTTTCAGAAACATACGAAGAAGATCTGGACCGCAGACTTGGAATGCTGGTCGCCCAGGCTGAACCCGCGCTTCTATTTCTTATGGCTATTGTTGTGGGAACAGTGATCATGGGGATGCTTCTACCGATATTTAATCTCCAGGAGTTGATACGTTAGAATTTTTAAAAAAAAATAAAAACAGAGAAGGTGCTCTATTATGAAAAAAGAAAAGTCGCATGAAACAGGTAAACTTCAATCTGAAAAAGGATTTACTCTTATTGAAGTATTGCTTGTCATGGTCATCATCACAGTGCTTGCAGCAGTTGTAGTTCCCAAATTTACAGGCAGGTCCGAACAGGCCCGTATCACTGCAGCCAGTACGGACATCGCTAATATTGAGGTGGCACTGGATGCCTTTGAGGTTGACAACGGGCGCTATCCTTCCAAGTCGGAAGGTCTTAAAGCCCTGATAGAAAACAGGTCCAATGCTGTCTCCTGGAAGGGGCCTTATCTGAAACGGGGTGTTCCTACTGATCCCTGGGGTAATCCCTATATTTATACACAACCGGGAAGATATAACGCTTATGGATATGACCTTTACAGTTATGGACCTGATAAAAAAGAAGGCGGGGATGACGATATAGATAACTGGTCCCCACGTAAATCATAAAATTAATCGGGTACCTGCACTGTGCCGGATAAGTATAAAAAAATAAATTTATTAAACTCCACGGGTTTTACACTACTGGAGCTTATTCTTGTGATGGTTATCATAAGTACGCTCCTTGCGATTGCATCACCATCGCTTCAGGGGTTTTTTACTTCAAGAAGGACAAATGATGCAGCTTCAAATATCCTTTCTTTAATGAAACTGGCCAGAACCCAGGCCATTACCGAAGGAAGAATTTACAGGCTCAACCTTGATACTGATAAAAGATCATACTGGCTGACAGCAGTTGAAGAGGGAATATTCAATGAACTTAAAACCGAGTTTGGCAGAACTTTTATTCTTCCGGTCGATACATCCGTTGAGCTGGAAAAAGAAACTAAAGATGACCTGACCGAAAAATACATAGAGTTTTACCCTGAAGGTTGGGCGCAATCCGGTTTGATAAGGCTTACGGACAGGCGTGGAGATGTAATTGAGATAATGTCCTCTTCTCCCCTGGAAAGATACAGGGTGAACATTCTTGAGGAGAATTCAGTAAATGGGTAAAGTATATAAAAGAAAAAATAATCTCATAATCTTTAATAACAGGGGTTTTACACTTCTGGAAATCCTGGCCACCTTTGTTCTTGTTGCCATAATAATTCCGGTTGCGATGGAGGGGATATCACTTTCAACTAAAATGGCCAGTAACTCAAAGCACAAAATAGTAGCCGGGGCACTCGCTGAGAAAAAGCTTACTGAAATACTTATAACCAGGGATTGGGTTAATGGGGACCAGAAAGGGAATTTCGGAGTAGACTACAATGATTATGACTGGCGATTTGAAGTTCTGGATTGGGAGGGCGAAGAGTTAATCAGGCAGATAGATTTATATGTGGAGTGGGTTTCATCAGGGAAAAATCGATCGGTTGTTATTTCAACCCTTGCATATCTTGATGGTAACTAGAATGGCGATCTTAAAAAATAATACACATGCCTTTACACTTCTGGAATTGCTTGTTGCCATGACCATGATGAGTATTATTGCGACTTCTCTATATGCATCCCTGAGTATCGGGTTCAAAGCAAAGGAGAATTCCGAAAGCGCAATAGAGGTGAAAAGATCCGCCCGTATTGTTATGGACCTGTTAAAGCAGGAAATAATTTCAGCTCTACCTCCAAAAGGTCTCCTGGCAGGTAAGTTTTCAGGAATAGACAGCCATGATGAAACAGGTAATGACACAGATTCCCTTGCTTTTTTTTCTGCTGCTTACGTTCCGGGAGAAGATGAGGTTGCATGTGACATTGTCAGGGTTGAGATAGCCATCTCCACAAGGGAAGATACGGATGAACCCGTTCTCGTGCGGGGCATAACAACAAACCTTCTTTCACCAAAAAGCCTTGAACCATATGAGGACATCCTGTGCTCAGGAATAGAATCACTTAACCTGAGATATTACGATGGTTATGACTGGCTTGATGAATGGGATTCCGGCAGTCACGATAACAGTCTTCCAGAAGCCGTGGAGATAAGTATCAGGTTCATTGACGAAGAAGAAAAGGATGATGGAAATGATAGCAATAATACACAAAGCCTTACATGTTCTTTTACTTTGCCCTGCGGGTGAGTTTGGATTAGTCGGAGAGATTATTTGCTTTTTTGTTATTAGGAGGTTTGGTTGATATTAGAGATTTGTTAATCAAAAAACATAGATTCCCCGATCAAGTCGGGGAATGACATTATCGATCACTTTTATTTCTCGTCATTCTCCGGCTTGACCGGGGAATCCAGTTGTTGTTCTTTTACAAAAGGTAAATGTTAACCATGATATTGTTTTATTAAAAGACCATATGCAATGAAGAGAGAAAGAAAAATACATTCGACTCATCCAAATGCCATTAACCACAAGACACCTGCACCCTTTTTAAAATCTGAAAAAGGGTCGGTACTCATCGTAACCATATGGATCGTGCTTGTTCTGGCAGGGCTGGTTCTTGTCTTTTCAAGGTCCATGCGTGTTGAAGCAATTACATCGGCTAATCAGCTTTCTTCACTCAAGGCCGAGGAGATTGCAAGGGGCGCTGTATCATTTGTCCGGGCAAGGTTAAATGAAGATGATATTGCTTTAAGGCTGGAGGGAGAGATACCCTATGAGGCTATAGAGACGGGCGACGGATATTTCTGGCTGCTTCGTCCCAATTATAATGATGATGATAGCTACTATTACGGGATAAGGGATGAATCTGCCAAATTAAACCTCAATAGTGCAACCTATGAGATGCTTCTTAAGCTCCCCAACATGACATCTGAACTTGCGGCAGCGATTATTGACTGGCGGGATTCCGACAGCGACCTTACCCAGGGAGGTGCCGAAGATGAGTACTACCTTCTTCTTGATGAACCATATTACTGCAAAAATTCTGAACTGGAAAGTGTTGAAGAAGTACTTCTCCTGAAAGGCGCTTCCAGGGAATTGTTGTACGGTGAGGATATAAACCTTAACGGATACCTTAATTCCAATGAAAATGATGCTGATAAGGGCAACCCACCTGACAACCATAATGGCAAACTTGACCGGGGATTTTACGAGTATGTGACTGTGTACAGTATCGAACCAAATGTGAACAGCGATGGAGAAGAAAGGATACATGTGAACGATGGCGGAAATGAATTGTCTCAACTTCTCCGTGAGGTCATTGAGGATGATTTTAAATATCAGCAGATCATTACTTCTATCCGTTTCAGTAATTTTGAGAGTGTATTGGACTTCTATATCAGGACCGGATTAACGGAAGAGCAGTTTAAACAGATAGAAGATAAAATCACTACTTCATCACAGGAGAATAATTCAGGACTGATAAACATTAATACTGCCCCAAAGGAAGTCCTTATGTGCCTGCCGGGACTGGACGAGTCTGAAGTAGATGCCCTTATTCAAAAAAGAAATTCAGGTGACAGGGATGAAAATTCTCTGGCATGGGTAGCAGAAGTTTTACCTGAAAAGGCAGGTGCTGTCGGTGCCTATTTAACAACAAATTCATATCGCTATTCCGCTGATATTATAAGCCTTAGCGGTAATGGCAGGGCCTATCAAAGATACAGAATGATTGCCGATACAATGGACAGTGATTTCAAGGTCCTCTACTGGAAGTCTCTCAAGCATCTGGGATGGCCCCTTGATCAGGAAATTATTGTTTCACTCAGGTCCGGAAAATCACTGGAGGAAATATGATTAACGACTTGAAATCAAAATTCATTAATATCATTGAACGAAAAAAAATACTTGGATTAGTTGTTGAAGAGAAATGCCTGCTGGCAGCTGATATGCAATATGACGGGGAAATATTTCATGTAAAAAGCTCGGCAAGTCTGGTTCTCCCAGAAAATTCCTCCATCGATAAATCTGAGGAAATTGGGGCGCTGCTTAAACAATTTTTAAAGGAGAATGGTTTCAAATCAAAAAAGGTCGTTATAGGTATTCCAGCAAAGTGGTTCATGATGAAGGAAAAAACCGTGCCGCCTTCAACAATAGATTCAGTCGCCGGGATGCTTAAGATACAAGCCGAACGGGAATTTTCAACAGGTGCTGAAGAACTTTTAATTGATTACACCGGTCATGTTAGTCAGGAAAAATCAAGCAGCCTGTTTTTAGGAGCTGTAAGACGTAAGAAATTTGAAAATGTTCTTGAAATAGCACGAACAGCAGGTTTGAGAGTACTTTCAATTACTCCCGCTTCAATAGCCTTAAGGACAATGATCAAGGGACAAATAAACCAGATATTTCCATATTATTTCCTGTACATCAGGCCAGGGTTTGCAGAAATGCTTGAAGGAGAAAATGAACAGGTTACAAGCGTAAAACATATTCCAATGGATAGCTTGTCCGAGATGGGTCAGTTTGTCTCTGATATTAAACGAATTATTTCACTTCATTCAAACCAGGGAAGAGAAGCAACAAAAAAGACTCTAATGGTCTGGGATTCATCAAACCTTGATGATCAGGAATTGTCAGAACTTAAAAACTCTCTTTTATCTCATGTTGATATCCCGGAGGGTGACGCCTTAAACATAAACAGTAAAATGAGATTTTCATCAGGGAAGAATGATGAGTTTTTAATTGCTGAAACACTTGGGCAGGCTTTTATTGAAGGTGGTTCTTATTATCTCGATTTTTGTAATTCACGCATGGATGTAAAAAACAGCATAGTGAAAAGGAAGCATATAGCATGGGCATCAGCAGTAATACTTGTGTTGATAATCTTCCTGCTAAACATGGTTTATACCTGGAATAGCGACAAAAAGGATGTGATGGCTCTCAAATCAAGGCTTGAAGAGATGAGTGAGGATATTCGTTCAGCTCAGGATGTTATTGAAAGAGTGACCCTGGCGAGAGGATGGTATTCAGATCGTCCTGAAATACTCCCTTGTCTTAGGGAGTTAACCCTTGCCTTTCCAGTTGAGGGCAGGGTGTGGGCAACCAACCTGGCAATAAATGAAAATATGAAAGGCATTGTTTCAGGAAAAGCTGTTGATGAAAAAAGTGTAATAGAGGTCCTTGATAACCTGAAAGATAATAATATGTTTTCAAATACCCAGATGATCTATATTCGGGAAAACGGGCAGACTTCTCAGGAGGTCTCCTTTTCCATGAGTTTCTCTTTTAAAGGCAGAGGATTATAGAAATGGTAATTTCAAAGCGGGAGCGTCTTTTCCTGATTGTGACATTGTCTGTCATCCTTGTATTTCTCCTTGACCGGTACGCATTGACACCCTTCATGGAAATAAATGAACGTATACAGGTAGAAAAACAGGGTTTAGTGACCGAAATACAACAGGCTTCCAGGGTATTCAAACAAAGAAAGCGTATCAGAAATCAATGGCAGGAAATGGTAAAGGGAGGTTTGGGCAGTGACGCTTCAAATACTGAAAGTAAAGTACTGCATGTGATACGCGAATGGTCATCCGGTTACGGTCTTACGATTTCTTCAATAAAGCCTGACCGTAATGGAGGAGAAGGTGAAATCCTGAAAGAGATAATTTTTAATATTGCCTGCAAGGGAACTATGGATGCCATCAGCCGATTTCTTATAGCGCTTGAAAACAGCAGTCTCCCTGTGAGGATTACTGAGTTCCAGCTGGGTTCCCGTGAGACAGATGGTATGGATATGTCGCTTCAGTTAAGGTTGTCGGCTGTTTATCTTGCGGAGGGTGTAAACACGGATACCAGGGATAATAGTGAAGTCCCTGATGAGGAGGTGAAGATATGAACCCCCGATCATCAATTATAACAGTCTTCACTCTGTTCATGTTATTCTCCTCGGCAGCTGTCTCTGGTGATGAGAGTATAAGGGAGGCGGCTTCATGGGCGAATTACAGGGTTTTATCCGAGCGTAATATATTTTCAAGAAACCGGGTGAAAATAAATCGCTCCCAATTTATCGAACCCGTGAATATACAGAGAGAGCCGGAACGGGAAGAGGGGTATTTAATTCTCAGGGGAGTAACAAAGCAGAGTGACCGGTTTATTGCATTTATAGAAGACAGCAGGACAATGGAAATGAAAAAGGTCTTTAGGGATGGAATGATAGGTAAAGGTAAAGTCAGGGACATAACACTTGATTATATTACCTATGAGCTTGAAGGCAAATCCGCAAGAGTAAATATAGGCATGACAATGGGCGGAGACGTCGCGCAAAAAAGTTTGGATTATGCAGGTGGTTTTGAGTCACCAAAACAGCAGGAAGTTTTCACTTTTCCATCGACAGGTCAGGCAGGTAAATCAGAAGTTAAACCATCGGCTGAAAATGTAAAGGATATTCTACAACGTCTGAAAGAAAGACGAAAAAAGGAGCTTGGGGAATGAGCTTAAAAACTAATAATAAAAGAGGTGCAGGTTACGGATTGTTATTGTTTGGAAAAGCTGCTGTGCGGTTATTTGTTGCTGTTCTGCTTACATTAACAATATATATTGGCTTTGATAACAGTTCATTCGCCCAGGGAAAAGGTGGGAAGATACTGTTAAATTTCAAGGATGCACCAGTTGAAACTGTCCTGGGATATCTATCTGAAACAGCCGGTATTGTGGTGGTATATGAATATGAATTAAGGGACAGGATAAGCGTTATAAGCAAACAGCCTCTTAATACTGAGGAAGCGATATCCCTTCTCAATACCATATTAAAAGAAAAAGGTTATACAACCATATTAACTGGAAAAACGCTTAAGGTCGTTCTTTTATCTGAAGCAAAAAAGATGAACATCCCGGTTAGATCTGGAAATGACCCGTCTAAGATAATTCCCGGAGACGATGTTGTTACCTATATCATACCGGTAAAGTATGCTGATGCTGCCAGCCTGAAGGAAACCCTTGCGACATTGATTTCAGATACTGCTGATTTTATGGCAAACAGTGATACGAATACTCTGATCATCACGGATACAACTGCAAATATAAAACGCCTTGTAGAAATCATTCAAACTATTGATACCCAGGTAGCTACTGTTGCGGTAGTAAGAGTGTTCCACCTTGAATATGCAGAAGCTGAAAGCACTGCCGAACTGATTAATGAAATATTTGAAGAGCAGAACCAGTCAAATAGATCTACCGGCGCTTCCGGGAGTATACAAAGCATTATTCAGATGAGGGGGAGGCCGCCATTTATGGAAGGAGATCAGTCATCCTCGTCCGGTGGAAGAGTGATAGCTGCTAATATATCAGCAAAGGCAGATGAGCGTACAAACAGTGTAGTGGTAAGTGCTCCCCAGGAGAGCATGGACGTAATAGAAAGATTGATAGCAGATCTTGATTCCGATTCTTCTGAAGGTCAGTCTGTTTTTGTCTATCCTCTTAAGAATGCAAGGGCCGATAATCTCCAGGAGGTTCTTACTAACCTGTTCAATGAGATGGACTCCACGTCTTCCGGAACCGCAGGTGCAGCTGGTCAACGTACTCCGGGGCAGGGCGGAACCTCCAGGTTGCCTGCTTTGCTTGGTTTGACTCAGGGTGCCTCCGGCTCAACGGCAGGTGATCTTGTGGGAAAGGTGGAGATTGAAGCGGACGAGGATACAAACTCATTAATTATTATGACTACACCCGCAAATTACGAAAAGGTTAAAAGAGTATTGAATGAACTGGATAAACCTGTACCCCAGGTCCTGATTAAAGTACTGCTTGCTGAAGTAACCCATGACGGTTCCGTGGACTGGGGAGCGGAATTCTCATTTATTGATACACTTGATGATGCAGATGTTACAGTTTCGACTGATGATTTCGGTGTAGGCAGCCTGACGAGCGGATATGTGGCTATCTTCGACAGGATAACGGATGAAACGATTAATTTTAAACTAAGGGCCCTTGAACAGGAGGGTAAACTGAACATTCTGTCAAGGCCCTATATACTGGCCAGCAACAACCAGACCGCAACCATAACCGTGGGAAATGAAGTGCCGTTTATCCGGGATACAAGAACCACCGAAACCGGTCAGACAATAAACACCATCGAGTACGAGGACATAGGGATAATCCTGGAAGTGACACCATATATAAATGAAGAAGGTCTTGTCATTATGGACCTCAGCCAGGAGATATCAGCGATAAGCGGAGAGTCTGTACCAATATCAGAGTCGGTTGATGCCTCTGTCTTTGCAAAACGGTCTTCAGAGAACAGGATCATTGCAAGGAACGGGCAGACAGTTGTCATTGGAGGGTTAATGGAAGACCGTCTGACAAAAACCGTGAGTAAGGTGCCGCTTCTGGGGGACATTCCTCTTCTGGGGCTCTTATTCAGGGGGATAAAAGAGGATACCTCCAAGACAGAGCTTCTTATTTTTCTGACACCCACAGTTGCCGCCACGGACGAGGATTTAATTAGGATCTCCCAAGAAAAGAAAGAGGAGAATAGATTAATACAGGAAACCTTTGATCAGGCGGATTTAGGAAATAATCTGGGAAATGCTGACTAACGCAATGATTTTCAAGTTATATTTTAGCAGCAATAACAGCTAAATTTTACCTTCCTCTACAAGAGTATCTATATAGACTTTATAAAATTTTTCATATTCCGATATTCCCCGTTTCAGCAAACCGGATAGTTTTTCCAGGTCCTTAGTGTTTACTATCATGTTTGCACTGAGGGCATAGGCCATCATATCATCCATTGTTTTATGCTTATCACCTATCAGGACAAGAAACATTCTGCGGCGGGTGGACATGCCAAGGTGATTCAGATAGTTCATTACAGGTCCTCCGACGATCTCCTGTCCGTCAAATCCGTCTCCCAGTATTATCAGATCAAAATGATGGAATCTCATTTTTGAGAGGGCGTCTCTTGTATTAGGTGTCTCTATAGATTTATAGCCGTATTCCTCAACAGCGGATTTGACCTTGTCACCAAGGCTTTCATCAACCATTATCAACGCCAGTTTTGCATCATCATCATAATAATCAAGTGATTCATCAGAACTGAAGTCTTCGTAATCGGATGATTTTTGGCCTTCAGCTTCCTTTTTTTGTGATTCAATGAACTTTAAATGAAGTTTGCCGGTTTCATCAAAATTTTCTTCCTGGGAAGGGGAAGCGCCTCCAGTTTTGCCGGACGGTTCAATGCTTATTTTATTCTTACATTTAGGGCAGTTTATCCTTACCATTTGATCCTTGGGTATTTTTTCGTCAGGGACATTTAATTTTGTATTACAGCTAGGGCAGATTATTTCCATTTCGTCCTCCTGAAACCTTTTTATTAATCATCACTTGCACCATAGGAATCATCTATGGCAAGTTCTTCTATATCTGTTGTCTTTTCACCTCTTTCGGATTTAACCGAATCGATCATTCTTCCTACTACACCCTTTCTTGAAGAATAACTCACTGCCGTATCTTCAGATATTTTTCCCGCTTTATAATGATCAACAATGCACTGGTCAAATGTCATCATACCAAAAGGGCGGCTGCCCTCGATAATTTCATAATATGTCTTTCCTTCGGATTCTCCGTTAACGATAGTGTCTTTTACCCTAAGGTTTGATCCCATTATTTCATGAGCGGCCTGTCGGCCTCCTCCTTCTTTTGGCAGCAGCCTCTGGCAGACAATCCAGCGTACAGTTTCTGCCAGGCGCATTCTTATCTGATTTTCTTCTTCCTGTTCAAACATGCCCACTATCCTGTTAATTGTCTGACCGGCGTCAACAGTATGGAGAGTACTAACAACCAGATGGCCTGTTTCAGCGGCAGACAGGCCGATTTCAACAGTTTCCCTGTCCCTCATCTCTCCAACCAGAATGACTTTCGGTGCCTGCCTCAGGGCCGCTCGGAGTCCGGAAGCAAAACTGTCAAAGTCCTGTCCCATTTCCCTCTGGTTAAATGTGGCCGTTTTTTGTGAATGAACAAATTCCACGGGATCTTCCAGAGTAACAACATGGACAGATTGTGATTCATTGATCTCATTAAGAACTGCCGCGAGGGATGTTGATTTACCACTTCCGGTAGACCCTGTGACAAGGATTATTCCATTTCTTTCCTGGGTCATTTTTTTAAAGGCCTCCGGCAGGTTCAGTTCATCAATTGTGGGTATTCTTGTGGCCAGCTGTCTCATAACAATAGAATAGTAGCCCTTCTGTGAAAATATATTTACCCTGAACCTGGCCTTTCCCGCCAGCTGATATGATGAGTCACAGGATCCCTCTCTTACCAGTGTTGTGGTCAGCCGTCTGTCTGAATTTACGAGGTTAAGAGCAAACATCTCTGCCTGGAAAGGTGTCATTGTCTCAATAGATGGCTCTAAATTGACTGGTTTTAGTTGGCCCGAGGCTTCTACCTGAAAGGGTTTGTCCACTGTCATAAGTAGATCTGATACACCGTCATGGGACTCAAGCATTGCTGTTAGTATGCTGTCAACCTGCTGTTTTTTCATTGTTTGACCTCCCTCTTACTTGTCTTAAAGAAAAATAAGTAAAATATTATCTCTTTATGCATCAGTAAAATCAACTGGCGGATTTTTCAGGAATGGTCTGAACGCTTCTTTATTGTTACACTTGGCATATGCATCATCAGGACTGATCCGTTTAGCATTGAGGTGTTCCATAATAGAGTCATCAAGAGTCTGCATTCCATATTTTTTCCCGGTCTGCATGGCTGATGGTATCTGAAACGTCTTTGCCTCTCTTATAAGGTTTCGGATAGCAGGTATGGCGATCATTATTTCAAGAGCGGCGACCCTGCCTTTTTTATCAATACGTTTAAAGAGATTCTGGGCTATAACAGCTCTTAAACCGTCCGAAAGGGTGTTCCTTATCTGTTCCTGCTGGTTGGCCGGGAATACTTCAATAACGCGGTCAACAGTTTTGGCCGCGCTGCTTGTATGGAGAGTTCCGAATACAAGGTGGCCGGTAGCAGCAGCCTCAATGGCAAGGCTGATTGTTTCAAGGTCCCGCATTTCACCAACAAGAATAATGTCAGGATCTTCCCTCAGGGCACCTTTTAGCGCGGCTGAAAAAGACCTTGTATGAAGACCTACTTCTCTATGGTTAACCACCGCTTCCTGACTCTTGTGGACAAATTCAATCGGGTCCTCAACTGTAAGGATATGGTCTTTGCGGGTCCTGTTTGCCTCATCAACTATGGCCGCAAGTGTGGTTGATTTTCCGCTTCCTGTTGGACCTGTTACAAGGACAAGTCCTCTGGGTAGAGAGGCCAGTCTTTTAACAACAGGCGGCAGCCCCAGTTGATCACAGGTGAGTATGTCAGAGGGAATTTCCCTGAAAATACCTGCAATGCCGTATTTTTGCTCAAAAAAGTTGGCCCTGTACCTGGCAAGCCCGGGAATTTCATAGGCGAAGTCAACATCCCCTGTCTCTTCAAACAGTTTTACCTTGTCTTCAGGAGCAATCTCGTAAAGCATTTCTTTGAGAGGATCATTTTCCAGCTCTTTATACTTTATTCTCGTCAACTCCCCTGAAATTCGTATGACCGGCTGCTGACCCGTAACAAGGTGAAGGTCTGAGGCCCCCTGCTCATTCATAAGCTTAAAAAATGCATCTATCTGTGCCATAGTTTAATTCCTCCCATGGAATATGTTGCCCTTTATTATAATAAAAAAGGGATCAATTAAAAACATACGAATGGAAAAAAGATGTGTGATATTAGCCCCCTTTATGGAAAATATGTAACCGGGGATTTACGCAATCAGTTATGGATATAAATTTGCCTATTATAAGCAAAACTGACCCTTTCATTCAACTACAAACAACATATAAAAAGGATATCAGTATAAATTTTAAAAAGAATAATTATTTGCTGGAAAGACAGGATTAAACAATTTACTGCCCGCGGCTGCATATCTCATTCAATTTCTTTCATCATTACGAAGGCATCCTGGCCTTTTGGATAAAATTCTTTTTTAGTCTGCCATACCCTGAAGCCTGAACTGCTGAAGAGTTTTAGGGCGTATTTATTTTCAGTGGCAGTATGTAAAAATATCATTTTTGTCCCTGTCTCATATGCCAATTCATCGATTCTTTTTGTAAGATTTGAACCAATACCGAGTCTACTATATTCAGAAACCACAGCAATAGCAAGCAATTCAGCGGAATTATTGGGATCATATCTATCGATTGGCTTGCTCAGCATGGCAAAGCCAGCAGGTATTTCTTTATATGTGGCAATTAAAGTCCTGCTGTATTCTGATTCAAACCATTTCAAAACTACTTCTTCATAATCTCCGAAAGTGCTGAATGCTTTTTTGCTAAGATTACTCAAAAATAATTTATCAGAGTTACTTGCAGCACTTCGTATTTTTATTTGGGCATTATTGATTTTTATCATTATATTAACAGTTATTTTGAAGCATATCATGCTTCAAAAAGGCTAATTTATCAAGAGATAAGGCAGGCTTATTTTATATAAATTTCAGCCCGGCTCGTTGTATATTATAAATTAAGTATTTAAATGAAAATGGTGATATGAAATAATAATTTTTAAATTATCAAATTCATGGATCTAGCCATGGGATATTATGGAAAGACACCAATTCCCGTTAACCCGGATATCATAAAGGTAGCATCAAAAAGGAACAAGAATCGCAGACAAGATGGCATGATTGAAGATTGGGTTGCCAATCATCTTGAACCGGAATTAGAGAAGGCAAAAGAGAAAATAGTCGATCTGGCAAAGGATAATTTTGACCTCTTAATCTATACCCTATATCCCACAACAGGTTAGAAATATCTGAAGTGGCAATATGGTCTCGAAGAAAACCCTGATAATGTCAAGCCTGAAACACTTGATGATATAAGAAAAGAAGACGAAGCAATGGCCGCTGTCATAGAGCAGGTATGTAAAGTATCGTTTTAAAAATAATAATAGAAAAAATGAGAATAAGTTGAATAAGTAACGTTCGTTTAAGGTGGTATTAATGCTTTTTATTTACTTTAAAGTTTTATGATTAACACTACGGATAAAACATTGCAATGGTTCCCCATTCATGAATGGGGAATTACATCTTTTTCATTCTCAATAAAAGAGGCCAGAGCAGACTCGCCCATCATCAATAACATCATCTTCATGTTTACTGATTACTGCTAAATTTTAGGACCGGACATAGTCACCTCCTGAGGTGTTTTGTCTTTGAACTGTTCGAAGCTTTCATGAAACAGAACTGCAAGTTTTTTTGCCTGGGCATCATAATCGGAAGGATTGGACCAAGTGTTTCTGGGGTCCAGTATTTCTGCAGGTACTCCTGGCGCGGAAACAGGTATCTGGAATCCGAATAATGGATCCTCCCGCATGTCAGAATCATTAAGTGACTTGTCCAAGGCGGCATTAAGAAGGCTGCGGGTATATTGAATTTTCATCCGCGATCCTTTACCGTATGGCCCTCCTGTCCACCCTGTATTCACAAGCCAGCATTTGACCTTATGCTTTTTAATCATATCCGCAAGCAATTGTGCGTACACAGAAGGATGACGCACCATAAAAGGAGCCCCAAAACATGCGCTGAATGTAGCGACAGGTTCAATAATGCCCTTTTCAGTACCGGCGACCTTCGCCGTGTAGCCGCTGATAAAGTGATACATTGCCTGATCAGGCGTTAGTTGCGCAATGGGAGGAAGCACTCCGAAGGCATCCGCTGTGAGCATAATAATATTACTCGGATGACCGGCCATTCCTGATTCTACTATATTAGGGAGATGTTTGATCGGATAGGATGCCCGTGTGTTTTCGGTAAGGCTGTCATCATCTAGGTCTATGCGTCGTGTCGCTGAATTCATTGTCACATTTTCCAGGATTGTGCCGAAACGCCTTGTACATTCATATATTTCCGGTTCTGCTTCCTTTGAAAGGCGTATTACCTTTGCATAACATCCCCCTTCAAAATTGAATACCCCGTTTTCAGACCATCCATGCTCGTCATCTCCTATGAGCATCCTGCCTGGATCAGCAGAGAGAGTTGTTTTCCCCGTGCCTGAAAGACCAAAGAAGATTGCCACATCATCAGGATTCTTTTTATTCACATTTGCCGAACAATGCATGGAAAGGACATCCTTTCCAGGAAGTAGGAAGTTAAGGGCGGAAAATATTGATTTTTTTATTTCACCGCCATAAGCGGTACCTCCGATGAGGATGAGTTTTTTCCCCAGATTTATGGCTACAAATGTCCCGCTGCGAGTGCCGTCTTCGTCTGGATCGGCGTTATACTTGGGACAATGCAGAACTGTAAAATCAGGCTGGAAATTTTTAATAACCTCCCTGTTACGGGGCTGCTGAATGAACATGTTTCTAGCAAACAGGTTATGCCAAGCGTGTTGATTTATAACTCTCACTGATTGTCTATATTCTTTGTCCGCTCCTGCATAGCAATCCTGCACAAAGACTGTTTTTCCCCTTAAATAGGTTGTCATGTGATTAAGGAGCCTGTTAAACTTTTCTTCCGGATATTTTACGTTGGTCTTACCCCACCATATTTCATCCGTGGTTATGGGTTCATCCACAACATACTTGTCCTTTGCGGCGCGGCCAGTATGTTGCCCCATACATACTACTAACGGCCCTAAATGAGAGACCTGTGCTTCATAACGCCGTATGGCGTGCTCATATAAAGCGGGAGTAGAAAGATTCCAGTGGGCTTCACCCAGGTGATGAAGTCCAAGGTATTCCAAACCATAATCAGGTTTCAAATCAAGTATTTCCATAATGTCTCTCCTTATCAGATAGGTTCATATGCTTTAAATTAAATTAATATAATATCAACTCTCTGGCTCAGGAACAAGAAAGAATAACATGATTTGCCCAGATATTTTATTGCCTGAATTTTAATTGTTTGACCCGCTGTAAAAACATGATATTTTATAAATGGTATTTAAATCTGTTAATGTTTGTTGTTTTGAATAAAAAGGAGCGATTAATTGGAATCAAATTTGATAAAATTTTCTGACAATAAGATATCAGTTCCGGATAACCCGGTAATCCCCTATATAGAGGGAGATGGTATTGGCGGTGACATATGGAAAGCTGCTGTCAGTGTAATAGACAGTGCTGTGGAGATATGCTGGGGAGATAAAAGAAAGATAGAATGGAAGGAAGTCTTTGCCGGAGAAAAGGCCTTTGAAAAAACAGGAGAATGGCTTCCGCAGGAAACCATTGATTTATTTAAGAAATACAGGGTCGGGATAAAGGGCCCTCTGACCACGCCTGTTGGAGGCGGGTTCAGAAGCCTTAATGTTGCACTGCGCCAGATAATGGACCTCTATGCCTGTGTCAGGCCGGTCAGGCATTTCCCAGGAGTACCGAGCCCCGTAAAGGAACCGCATAAAGTCAATATGGTCATTTTCAGGGAAAATACAGAAGATGTTTACGCGGGCTTTGAGCTTGAATCAGGAAGAGATGAAACAGAAAGGCTTATTGACTATCTGTATAAGGAATATGGATGGAAAATTCGGCCTGACTCCGGAATCGCCATAAAGCCTATCAGCAGGACAGGCAGCCGAAGGCTGATCAAGGCCGCTATTGACTACGCGATAAAGCAGGGCGGGAAAAGTGTAACCCTTGTTCATAAGGGAAATATACAGAAATATACCGAAGGAGCATTCAGAAAATGGGGATATCAGCTTGCTGAAGAAAACTATCCTGAAGAGACTGTAACATGGGATAATTACGGCGGGGATGCCGGTGAAAGTAAAATATTGGTAAAGGATGTCATAGCAGATATATTTTTCCAACAGGCCCTTACCAGGCCGGATGAGTTTAATGTGATAGCGACAATGAACCTTAATGGTGACTATATATCTGATGCTCTTGCAGCCCAGGTCGGTGGTATCGGCATGGCCCCGGGAGCGAATATAAATTATGAGAACGGGTATGCTATTTTTGAGGCGACACATGGGACAGCACCAAAATACGCAGGGCTTGATAAGGTAAACCCTTCCTCACTCATCTTAAGTGGAACCATGCTGCTGGATTATCTCGGTTGGATGAAAGCCGCAAGAAAGATAGAATCGGGTCTGGAAAGGACATTCGCGTCGAAAAAGGTGACATATGACCTTGCCCGGTTGATGGATGGAGCTACTGAAGTCTCATGTTCCGGATTCGCAAGGCTTGTATGTGGAAATATGAAGGATTAACCGGCTGATTTAAAATTTTTAGTGATAACAGGGGCTCAACAAACTCTTTGACTATCAGTGTTTTTTTAAACTCAGCCTCCTGTATTCATTGGCGTAAAAAATACTGTTTATCTTAGCCTCTTCCGCATCTTCCAGTATTTCAAGGCTTACAAGGTAATGGCCTTTGAGTCTTCCTCTTTCCTGGTAACTGATGTCCCTTATTTCAGTAACCAGTTCCTGGTGGGGGTAGAAAAGGTCCCTTGAATAGTATTTCATGTTATACTTGGAATCTTCTTCTATATATGACAGAAAATCAGAATCCTCTTTCACAAGGATTGCCATAAACATTGTTTCCTTCTGCCATATTTTATATTGATAAATTATCCCGACTCTTACCGGTATTTCCACACAAAAGTATTGATCAAGGTCTCTGTTATCCTCAAATATTGGTCTTTGAAGGGTTTCCCCCAGCATATTTTCTCTCATAAGTACCTCCTTATTCTATTTTTACCATCTAAAGGTCTAAACCACCTGGAAATATTTTGTCCTTATCTTTTAACTTAAATCCAAGGGCCAGTATGATTTTTCTCTTGGTTGACACCCTGCAACTCATTCCTTTTTCAATCCTGTTAATAGTCAATACTGACACATCAGCTTTTCGTGCCAGCTCAGATTTACTTATGAGTAAATCTTCCCTTCCTTTTTTTAAATTGTTTTTAATAACTCGTGGCAATTTTCTTATCCAAATCTTGTTTTGTTAAGTTGTTAGATTTAATTATGCATAATTAAGTATATTTGTCAACTAATTTTTAGAATATATATTATAAATAATTTAAATTAACATCATATTGTGTCTTATTAAATATATTTAGAATATATTGTGGTATAATATAGTAAAAAGTTGTTGTGAAAGTTAATGGTTTTCTCTTTGTGTGTTATGAAAACAAGTTCAGGCTTGATTTAAAATAACGGATTATGTCATTATTAGCACTTCTTTAGCCCTTTTATTAAGGAACGATCGGCAGGACAACAGAATTTATGTAAATACCCAAGGAGATAAAATTCAACTAACCGCTGATCATTGACAGATAAAACTAAATCATAAAACAATTATTGCCGGATGAGAATAAGTCAGGAGTGATTTAATGTCCGAAGAAATACATAAAAACCCGTCAAATTTTATTCGGGAGATTATCAAGGAAGATATCAGAAACAACAGGTTTGAAGGGCGTGTTCATACACGTTTCCCTCCTGAGCCAAACGGGTATCTGCATATTGGACACGCCAAGGGTATATGCATTAGTTATGGTCTGGCCGAGGAATTCGGAGGACTGTATAATCTGCGTTTTGATGACACAAATCCAGTAAAGGAAGAGGAAAGATATGTAGAATCCCAGATAGAGGATATCAAGTGGCTGGGATTTGATTGGGGAGACCGATTATTTTATGCGTCTGATTATTTTGACCAATTGTATGACTGGGCCATTCAGTTGATAAAGGCAGGCAAAGCCTATGTGGATGATCTTAATGCCGATGAAATAAGAGAATTCAGAGGGACACTTAAAGAGCCCGGTAAGAACAGTCCTCACCGGGATCGATCTGTTGAGGAGAACCTTGAATTATTCACAAGGATGAAAAGTGGTGAGTTCGAGGAGGGAGTCTGTGTACTTCGTGCCAGGATAGATATGGCATCAGGAAATATAAATATGCGTGATCCTGTTATGTACAGGATACTTCATGCGACACACCATCGTACTTCCGATAAATGGTGTATTTATCCGATGTATGACTGGACACACGGACAGTCAGATTCCATCGAAAACATAACCCATTCAATCTGTGACCTGGGATATGAGGATCACAGACCTTTGTATGACTGGTTTCTTGATGAACTGGGCATTTATCATCCAAGACAGGTTGAGTACGCGAGGCTTAATATCACCTATACCGTATTGAGCAAAAGATGGCTTATGAAACTTGTAAATAGCGGCCATGTAACAGGGTGGAATGATCCGAGGATGCCCACGCTGTCGGGATTAAGAAGAAGGGGATATACATCCCTTTCCATAAGAAATTTTTGTGATCGTATCGGCGTGGCAAAAAGAGACAGCATGATCGATATTGCTCTCCTTGAACACTGCATCAGGGAAGACCTGAATAAAAAGGCCCCGCGGGTAATGGCTGTATTAAGGCCGTTAAAGGTCATAATAGACAATTACCCTGAAGACAAGGTAGAGGAGCTTGACGCAATAAATAACCCTGAAGACCAGGAAATGGGAACAAGAAAAATTCCCTTTTCAAAAGTAATATATATTGAGAGGGAAGACTTCATGGAAGATCCTCCGAAAAAGTTTTACCGCCTTGCCCCGGGCAGGGAAGTCAGGCTGCGCTATGCCTACTTTATTAAGTGCGTGGATGTTGTCAAAGATACTGATTCGGGTGAAATTATCGAACTTCATTGTACATATGATCCGGAAACAAAGGGCGGCTCCGCGCCTGACGGAAGAAAGGTAAAGGCTACATTGCACTGGGTCTCCGCGGGAGACTGCATTGATGCGAAAATAAGATTATATGATCATCTTTTTTCAAAGGAAGATCCCATGGATGTGGAGGAGGGAGATGATTTTACCTCCTTTCTCAACCCTGAATCTCTTGAAGAATTAACATCCTGCAAGCTTGAAAGAAGCTTGAAGAAAGCTGAAAGGAGTATTGGATACCAGTTTGAAAGACAGGGCTATTTTTGTGTTGATGAAGAGGATCATACACCTGACAATCCGGTCTTCAACAGGACAGTAACCCTTCGGGATGCCTGGGCAAAAATGCAAAAAAAAAATAAAAAAATGATCCCATGACAGGTAAAGAACATCCTGATATCTTTAAAAGTGAAGAAGTATTATTTAACAAAGTCTTAAGATTCCAGCGAGTATGGTGTTCGGTCGCCTTTATGAATATAGGGCTTATTATAATCTTGTCACTCATTCCCGGGCCGGAAGATATCCCGCGGATATTCGGCCTGGACAAGGTATTGCATATAATTGCCTATGCGTTCAGTATGTTGTGGTGTAATATGTGCTACCGGGATAAGAAATATATTATATTATTTTCCGTTGGATTAATATTGATGGGTATAGCCCTCGAAATAGTGCAGGGTGTGATTGGCTATAGAATGATGAGTATATATGATATGATTGCCAACAGTATCGGCGTGCTTTTTGGTTTGGTACTTGCCCGGACGCGCCTATCATTGTTGCTTTCATATGTTGAAAAGCGTTTTATTATTTCCTAATTGCCAGGAGAAGACATTGACCTTTTCAGAAATCATAAAATATTTAAAAGATGATATATGGACTGTCCGGCTTGGTGACCTGCCGAGAAAAAAATCTTTTTTGATCAAACAGATCAGGGTCGTACTGCTGGCCTTCAAGGGTTTTGATGAGGACAAATGCAGTTTAAGAGCATCGGCTTTGACTTTTTACTCCCTTCTTTCTGTAGTGCCGGCGGCTGCGCTGGCCTTTGGAATCGCAAAGGGGTTCGGCATGCAGGGGCTGCTGGAAAAGCACCTTATAAAAAGTCTAAAAGGTCAGGAAGAAGTAGTCAACTATATAATTAATTTCGCTGGGAAGATGCTTGAAGAAGCAAGAGGCGGTGTGATTGCGGGTATTGGGGTCGTGATATTAGTCTGGCTCATTATTAAACTTCTTGGAAATATAGAGAAATCATTTAATGACATATGGGGTGTCACTCATCAAAGAGCAATAGGAAGGAAACTGAGCGACTACCTTTCAATCCTTTTTGTGGCACCTTTACTTTTTGTTCTTTCAAGCAGTGCTACAGTTTTGATCACAACCCAGATTGCAAAAATAACAGAAAAAATAGATATTCTGGGCCCTGTAAGCCCATTAATTGTTTTCTCCTTAAAAATTCTGCCCTATTGCGTGGTATGGCTTCTTCTTACCTTTGTCTATATTTTTATGCCCAACACAAAGGTCAAATTTAATTCCGGGTTGCTGGGAGGGATAGTTGCAGGGACAATTTATGTGATAGTACAGTTCATATATATTAAATTCCAGGTCGGAGTCGCCAGGGCAGGCGCAATATACGGGAGTTTGGCCGGATTACCTCTTTTCATGGTCTGGCTTCAGGTAAGCTGGTATATTATCCTGTTTGGAGCCGAAGTCAGTTTTGCCCATCAGAATGTTGATACCTATGAGATGGAGAACAAGTCTCTTGATATGAGTCGCCTGGGAAGAAGGATACTCTCCTTAAGAATTGCTCAGATATGCGTAAAAAATTTCATTAAAGGAGAGATCCCATGGTCTGAGGAAAAGATCGCCGAAACACTTGAACTACCGATCAGGCTGGCAAGGAGTCTGCTGTCTGATCTTGTCGAAAGCCGTGTACTTTCAGAGACTGTCGGAGAAGTTGAAAAGACAATTTACTATCAACCCGCCAGGGATGTAAACACACTGAGCATTAATTTTGTGTTAAAAGGTCTTGAAAATCTTGGCACGGATAATTTGTCTTGCGCAAATACAAAAGAACTGGATATAATCAGGGACAGCATGAACGATCTCAATATTGCTGCTGAAAAATCAAACGGGAACTTACTTTTAAAGGATATATAGATTATGAATGAAAAGACAGCTGATGGAAATGACAGTATAAATTTGAACCTAGAAAATGACAGTGTTGTTGTGGCGGGTATTTCAGACAAGGGCCGTGTCCGGGAAAAAAATGAAGACAACATATGTCTCCATGAATCAGGAGAGATTCTCCTTCTTGCCGATGGTATGGGCGGTCACGAGCGGGGGGCTGAAGCCAGCCGTATCGCGATTGATACCTTTAGCGTTCAACTCACCCCTGAATTGATTAAATCTCAAATGACTGAAGTTACCGCTGCTGCCGGAATACCTACTCAATACGCATCCATACATACAATAATTTCAAGAGCTGTCGGGAAAACGGCAAACACATTAAGCGAACGGAATGCGGAATTAAGTCTTGAACGTTACATGGGAACAACGATTGTAGGGCTGGTCATAGTAGATGAAGAAGTGTTCTGGTTTCATGTAGGAGACAGCCGTGTTTACAGGTTTAAGGATTCAAAACTTGAGCAACTCACTTCTGATCATTCAGCCTATGAAGACTGGAAAAAAGCAGGTTCGATCGGGACTGCTCCGGGGAAAAATTTGATAACAAAGGCAATCGGGATTAATCCCCTGGTTGAGGCTGATATTGAGTATGATGAAAAAAGATCAGGGGATATTTATCTTTTGTGCAGTGACGGTCTTTCGGATATGATATTCGATGAAAAAATAGAAGAAATACTAAGTGGCGAAAATGATATTCCCGAAAAGACAAACCTTCTTTTTAACGCAGCACTTTCTGCAGGGGGTAAGGATAACATAAGTGTTATATTGTGTAAAATGGTTTGATGAATAAAAGAAGCTAAGACCATTTTTTACAGGATGTATTCATTACCAGTAAATAAAATAATAACCGGACCTACATGTAGAGGATCATTCCCATATAAGTCACGCTGTTATTTCCGTTGTTGTATTTTACTCCCAATTCTTTGCAAAGGCGAAGAACTTCAATGCCATTTGCTTCAACCGAAGAGAAGGCCTGATCGGGAAACCGGCATGGCTCATCATCCTTACAGGCACATTCCTTACAGACCGGACAGCCTCCTGCTCCCAAAAAAAGAAACTTTTGATCAGGATATTTCTCTTGGAGTTCTTCTCTCAATTTCTGGATAGTTTTACCAAAGTCAATTGCAGCCGCCATCAACCCCTCAAAATCAAAACTGCTTTTTTTGGGGTACGCCCTGGTAAATAATATTGCGTTTTTATAGGAATGTATTTCCATTTCACATTCAGCAAGGCTTTTAATATGTGGAGGGCACATGTAATTTCGACCATATTGCCCGCAGCTGTTCTGCTCACACATGTCTCTAACACTTTGATCGATAGAAATTTCTTTTGGATCAAGTGATTTATATTCAGTAAATTTATATTCCTTTAAGAGTAAAGAAAAATCCATTTTATTGTATCCAAATGATGATTCAATGTTATTAATGCTCTCCGGAAATGATCCGCTCAGTATGGGGTTTATTATTCTCCCGGACAAATTTAGCCCTGGTGTTTCCAAGGAAAAAATTATGGATTATCCGCCATCAGGATATCTCCTCTTCCCATGAACTCTTCAAGCGTTTTCACATGTTTGTTCTCTTCTTCTATAATTTTATCTATACCGGTCATTACTTTGCTATCATCTATAAAGTCTTTAATCATTTCATAAAAAAGGATTGTATCCTTTTCAAATTCGAGGGAGAGTTCAAGGAGCGCTGTAATATTATCTATTTTATTGAAGTCAGCATCATCCATTGAAAAAGCCTGTTTACCCAAAACACTGGCAAGTATCTCTTTTCCCATTTCCTCAAGCCTGGGATCTTCTACTTTTTCATCTATTTGCTTCTTCATGTTGATGAACCATTTTTCATGTTCCGCTTCATCATCAGCGAGCCATTTGAGCATTGAGCTGATGGGAATATCGGAGATGTCATTCTGAGCCTTTCTGTAGGATTTTTCACCGTTTTTCTCAATTTGTATAGCCAGGTCAATTATCTCACCTAGAGTGAACATGATATTCTCCTTTTTTAGTATTTTAAAATTACGGAATTTATTTCAAAAAAACAGAATACGAAGTCGGCTTATGGTTTGTCAATAGTATCAGACTTTCTGCCAGGCCCTGTTTAATAATGTGAAGTATAAAACCGGTTTAAATAAAAAATAACCGATTGGTCAAATTAAGTGAAGAGGATTTTCAATTTGACATGGAGAACATACTCCTTAATTTAATATCATAGCCGCGTGCTGTCAGTTGAGATTGTTATTCGATTAGAATATTTCCGTTACAGGAGATTATGGAGGATGTAGTCATGTCTGAAGAAATATTTATGTGCCCCCATTGTGAAGAAACGTTATCAAGCTGGACTCCTTCACCATATCACGGATGGGCGAATGATCTGTATTGCTGTAACAATAATGAGTGTCCCTATTTTACTGAAGGGAGACATAAGATATGTGTTGAATTCGAAAAAAACTTTGCCTACAGGTATTGTTATAATCCTGAAAACGGGAAACACTTTCCACTGATAACCTGGTGCGGGGGCGATCTGTCTCTTCTTAAAGGTAGATGCGGGGAATTGCCTGGTATATAGAAATTAATTGCCTTCTATCTGCGCAGGATTATCAAAATAGAGTAATCGATCTACCTTGACAGAAAGAAAGTCTATTATCTCAGTCGGAAGGGTGATGCCGGAGATAAAATTGTTAAGGTTGTTTTTGTCCAGGAAAAAAACACCGGGGATTATAATGCTGATATTATTCTGTCCTCTACCGGAAAAAGCATGGAACAGATGATCCTTGTCATCATATCCCAGTCCCAGAAAACTTAAGGTCTTTGTCGCAAAACCTTTGATAGAGGCTTCTTCTGATAATTGAAGTACGGTAAATTTGTGGTCGTTTAACAGGTTTATTATCTCTGTCCCCAGTCCCTTTAAATCAATTACACAGTCACGTTTATTCCTCGTAAAAGAGTAATCAGCTTTAACAACCAGATTGAAATCCGAGCCCTCTCCCTGGTACATCGGTATATCTACACCAGTTGAATAGGTCTGGCCTTCAATTTCAAGCAATTTTTCAATAATAATATTTCTGTTCCCTGCAGTATTTATTTGTTCAGCCTTTTTCTGAGATATTACTCCCTTTACCAGGTCCGGCGGGTAATCAATCATTTTTATGCCAAGTTCTTTTAAAAAAGAATCCAGAGAAGGCGGTAAGGACTCACTTTCTGTATTAATAAGATTTATACATACATAATTCTGTTTTTCAGGAGATAAATCCGGGGATAACTTAATTATCCAGTCAGCCATTATTTCTATTTTTAAATCTTTCTCCAGGACTAATCCTTCCTCCCTTGAATAGATTTTATTATAACCGCATTCCGGAAATATCTTATCAAGGGCGGTATTTAATGTGTCTCTATCTTTAAGATGAACAATCCTGTAGTTATCCCAGTTTGAAATTATGAGATCGGACATTCTTTCCGGAAGGGCATCATGCAGGTCTACTATTACTTTTATACCGTTCCTGAGACTGATCATGGGGTAAGATTCTGTGTTGAGATCGATCTGTCCGCCTGTCTTAAGGGGTATAAAATGCTTTCCCTGCTGAACCCATTCTTCACCAAGAAGGCCGAATAGTTCACTCAGTTCTTTGCCGATTTCGGTTAATCTTTTCTTTTCCTGAATATCTGTCGGTGAATCTGTTTTCTGAACTTTCTTAATTGGGGCCCTGATGATTTTTGGGGAATATATAGGGAGCCTGACCCTTTGTCCCGGATAAATAGTATCAATATCCTCAATGTGAGGGTTTAGCTTTTTTAGCTGTTCAAGGTAATCGGTGTAAAGTGTTTTTCTCGGGACATCGTATTTATCATTTATTACTTTTACAAGACTGTCTCCCTGTCTGACAGTATAATATTCAAGGTTTTTAAGGTCTTCAAGAGGGATAGGCTCGGAATCGGTTTCGAAGACTGTTTTGCCTTTGCCTGTTGGCGTAACAACTAATGGGATAATAATATTCTCACCAGGGTGTATCAGGTCAATATTTGTAAGAGAGGGGTTTAATTTTTTTAAAACTGATAGTATCTCTCCCAGGTTGCTTTTTCCCAGCAGTTTCTTTTTCCTGAGAATGTTCCATATATAATCGCCTTTTGTTACGGTATGTGCCTCGGTTAGGACTTTTTTGTCATCGACTGTGACTATTTCCTTGTCAACCTCAGCAGTTTGTACAAGTGAAATATTATAGGTTTCTTCTTCATTGTCGGCGGCCAGAGCAGGGTTCAGGAGAAAAAGGTAAATGACGGCCTTGGTAATAATCAGTGCGCACATTATGGTCTTTGAGCGAATTTGAGTTATCAATTTGTTCTTTCCGGGAAACATTAAATCGTAATAGTATGAAATCAAATAATCCGGTAAATGTATAAATGAGTATAAAGTATTAAAAATTTATTTATTCTAGATAGTTAGGATAAAATATGTCAATATTTTTCTAATTGCAAGTAAAAAAATACTATATATAGATAATTAACATATTTATTGCACAGCATATTGTATTTTATGCTTTACAATTAAACATTTTAATGCTAGCTTTTCAATAATTTCAACCAGACATATCTCAAGTCAAGACAGGAGGCCGTCATGAGAATCAAAAGGCTCTCTCTCATGGGATTCAAATCCTTTAAAGATAAGATTGATATCCCTTTTCCTATTGGAATAAGTGCTGTTGTAGGACCGAATGGATGTGGTAAGAGTAACATTGTTGATGCTATCCGATGGGTTATGGGAGAACAGAGCGCCAAGCTGTTAAGGGGCCGTAACATGGAGGATGTTATCTTCAGCGGTTCAGGAGAATCACAAGCCCTGGGTATGGCAGAAGTTTGTCTTATTCTTGAAAACGGCAACGGTTCTTTTCCTGCCGAATTTTCCAATGAGGAAGAAATCTCAGTCACAAGACGTTTATACCGATCAGGTGAGAGTGAATACCTGCTTAATAATGTTCCCTGCAGACTTAAAGACATCCATGAAATATTTATGGATACCGGTCTTGGGAATAAAAGCTATTCTATAATAGGTCAGGGTAAAATCGGTGCTATCGTCGAGCAAAAACCGGAAGAAACAAGGTTGATGATCGAGGAAGCCGCGGGAATTACGAGGTTTAAAAAGAAAGAAGCTGAAGCCCGGAGAAAGATGGAGCTTACTAAAAATAATCTTCATCGGGTTGAAGACATACTTGCTGAAGTTCAAACCCATATGAGATCCCTTAAGCGGCAGGCAGGTAAGGCGAGAAGGTATAAGGCCATAGGAGAGGAAATAAGGAGACTGGACCTGGTGCTCAGTTCAAATCTATATAATGACCTGATTGAAGCATCAGGAGAAAATAAAAAGTCAACAGACAACCTGCAGCAAGGTGAAGCAGCCCTTTATGCGAAAATGTCAGCGGTTCAGAGTGAAGTAGAAAATATGAACCTTGAACTTGATGAAAAAGACCAGGTCATTTCAAGGCTCAATAATACCTATCAAAACCTTAAGGAAGAGTTTGCCAGAAAGGAATCAGCCCTTGAGTCAATCGCCAATGAAAAGGATATGCAGTTAAAACTCAAGGACCGCCATAAAAAGGAACAGGAGGAGATTAGACAGCGGCTGCTTTCTTTGGGAGAGGAAAAAGTATCATTGGAAGGAAGGATCGCCGAACTGAAAAAAGAGGCTGAGACATGTCAAAATGAGATTACCCTGATAGAAGACAGGATGAAGGGGCGAAAGGTACTGTTGACTGAGATAAAGGAGGAATATGAAGTTGCCCGTACCAGGTTCAATTCAGGAGTCACAAAGGAAGCTGGTCTGAACAAGGAATCCGGGTATCTTAATGAGAGAATCGCGGAAATCACTGACCGGAAAGCCAGGCTTGAGAATGAAAAAAAGGACATTGATGTAAATATTGAATCCCTCCTGGAGACCTCGGCCAAAAGGAATGAGTTAAGAGAGGCCCTCAAAGAAAAATATAATAATATAGAAAAAGATATACAGGAAAAAGAACAGAGTTGTGAGGAACTCGATGCAATCAAAAAGAACGCGGAGGAAAGCCTGAAATCCTTAGAAAATGAACTCAGCTCAAGCCAGACCAGGCTTTCAACATTAAAATCCTATAACGAAAATTATGAGGGCTATCAGGTAGGTGTACGTACAATAATGAAAGCCGAGGACCTGACTGCAAAGAACGAGGGAAGAATATTGGGTCTTGTTGCTGATGTTATACAGGTTGATTCAAAATATGAGCAGGCAGTGGAATCTGTTTTGTCAGACAGACTTCAGTATATAGTTGTTGAAAATCAGGAAGATGGAAAGGATGCGGTCCAGTACCTTAAGGAAAAAGACAGGGGAAGAAGCAGTTTCATATCAATAAAAGACCTGAGCGATAACAGCAACGGCGCCGGGCATAATGGATTTCCCCTGTTGAAGGACCTTGTCAAGGTTCCCGAATCATATAGACCTATGATCAATATGCTGTTGGGTGACGCTGCCATTGTCGAAGACCTTGAACAGGCTATAACTGCCTGGAGGAGTAATGGCAGGAATACTGCTCTTGTAACTTCCGAGGGGGATTTGATCGACAGGAACGGGATAATAAGCGGTGGTAAACTCGGGTCCCATGGTCTCCTTGCCAGAAAAAGAGAGATTAAAGAACTGGACGCAAAGGTATCCGAATATGCTAAAAAGGTGGATGAAGCGAAAGGCCGTCTTGAAGGGATTATTTCTGAAGAAGAAGAAAAAAAAGCAGCTCTTTCCCGGCTGAGTGATGAAAGATATGACTGCCAGGAAAATTTGAATGAACTTGACAAGGTGATTTTTCAGCTAAGCAATAAACTCGATCAGTTTGAAAAATTATCAGAACGGCTTGCCAATGAGCTTGAAGAGAGAATGAATGAGCAGGCAAGGCATAATGAAGCCTTGAATAGAATTAAGAATGAATTGATTCAGTGTGAGGAAAGCAAGAAAAAAGTGCAGGAGTTTCTTCTTCAAAAGAAGATAGAACTTGAAGATTCTGAAAAAGAATTCGATGAAATCCGGGAAGAACTTGAAAAGGCGAAAACGAAATACCAGGTTTCAATGGAGGAAAGCAAGGGGATCATTCGGGAAATAGAGAGAATTGATGATTATTATGATGAGTCCCAGGTAAAGCTGGGTAAAATCGCTGAAGATATTGCCGAATGCAGAGAAAAACAGAAGGGATGCGCGGAAAGAGAAGAAATACTGAAAGAAAACATAAACAGCTACTATGAAAAACTCCGGGAATCAAAGGATTTGGTGGATAATGCCCAGCAGGAGAGAAACCTCTTCCATTCCCGGATTCGGGAAAATGAAAAGAAGGCTGAGAGCCTGAGAGAGGAGTTAGACCTTCTGAAGGAAAAAATTAACATTACAAAGATGGAGCAATCAAAGATAGAAGTGAGGATGGAGAATCTGGTTGAACAGGTAAGGGAAAAATCAAACCAGAACCTGTGCGACATTTACAGGGATTTTCTGGAAGAAGATTATAATGAGCTGGAGACCAGAGAAAAACTGGAACATCAGAAGATACTTCGTGAAAAGCTCGGGGAGGTAAACCTGACTGCCATCCAGGAGCATGAAGCACAGAAGGAGAGATACGAATTTATACTTGGCCAGAAAGAGGATCTCCTTGCCTCAATGGAATCCATAATGTTGGCTATTAAAAAGATCAACAAAACATGTCTTGAACGATTTATGGATACCTACAATAAGGTTGATGCCCAGATAAAGAATGTTTTCCCGATACTTTTCAATGGCGGAAGCGCGAGGTTGAAACTTACCGATGAAACAAAACCGCTTGAAAGCGGTGTTCTTGTTGAAGTCAAACCTCCGGGTAAAAAGGTGAGTCATATGGGACTCCTTTCCGGTGGCGAAAAGGCACTGGTGGCAATGGCGCTGCTGTTTGCCATTTATCTGATAAAGCCGAGTCCTTTCTGTCTGCTGGATGAAGTGGACGCGCCCCTTGATGAAGCAAACGTGGACAGATTTAATGATCTTCTCAAGGAGATAAAAAAATATTCACAGGTGCTGATGGTCACCCACAACAGGAGGTCAATGGAAATTGTAGACAGCCTGTTCGGTGTTACAATGGAAAACGCGGGTATATCGAAAATGGTTGCCGTCAACCTGAACGGGAACATAAATAATTAATTACGACCAAACAGTCATGTGAAAGCATGGCTGTTTGGATCTACTTTTAATTTTCATGAAGTAATCCATTATACAAACCATAACGCAAATGATCCCTTCCTGAGATTTGCATTAATTCACTGCCTGATTTACCTATACATACCATGAAAAAATATGTTATCTCATAACGGTTGATTAACATGTTCCTGTATAATTTAAGATCCAGAAAAAAATATTCGTTAGTAAGACAGCAACATGACATATTTGGGAAAAGCAGATGTTTGGATTTAAATCAAAGAAGAATAAAAACAATGAAGAAGAAAGAGCAGGTTTTTTTAAACGGCTTAAAAATGGACTTTCTAAAACCCGAAATGGTCTAACAGGAAGGCTTGACAGAGTATTTTTAGGAAAGAGAGAGATAGACGAAGAACTTCTCGAGGAGCTTGAAGAGATTCTATTTACATCGGATCTTGGTGTAAACGCATCACAGGAATTGATTGATCTTGTAAGGGAGGGAGTGGCAAGAAAGAGTCTTGGAAATCCCGAACAGCTGAAGGCGGCGCTTAAAGAGAAGATTATTGAGTTCCTGTCTATAGAAGAACCTGAACCGGAAGAACCTCAGTCGGATGAACCCCTTGTTATTATGTTGATCGGGGTCAATGGTGTCGGAAAAACCACAACAATCGGGAAACTGGCCAGCCTGTTTAAAGAGGAGGGCAAGGATGTTGTGCTCGCGGCTGCAGATACATTCAGGGCGGCAGCGGTTGAACAATTGACTATATGGGGAGATCGTGTCGGTGTTGATGTAGTAAGGCAGAATGAGGGCGCGGATCCTTCAGCTGTGGTTTTTGATGCTGTCAGCGCGGCTGTCAGCAGGAAAACGGATGTTCTTTTAGTCGATACAGCAGGTCGTTTGCATACAAAAGTAAACCTCATGGACGAATTGAGAAAAATACACCGTGTGGCCGGCAAAAAGCTGCCCGGCGCTCCTCACCAGGTGTGGCTGGTACTGGATGCAACAACAGGCCAGAATGCGATTTCACAGGCCGAGATGTTTCATGAAGCCCTGGGACTGGACGGCATAATCCTTACAAAACTTGATGGTACAGCTAAAGGCGGTATTGTCGTAGGTATATCGAAACAGCTTGGTATACCAATAAAGTTTATAGGTATAGGTGAAAAAATAGATGATTTAAGGCCCTTTGATGCAACGGAATTTGTAGAGGCCATTTTTTCGGAATAATTGACGGCAACTATACTGATGAGGTGTTTTTTAGTTTCTACCTATACTTCCGGTGTCCTCATTATTTTAACTGATTAAAAATTGGTTTTATTGGAGAATATTTGAATATAAAAAATAAGTCACATTTCCCGGTATCATTTTGCTTAACTGTATTAATTGCATCTTTTTTGTTGTGTGCCATTGTTCCGGCCTATGGAAAAGGCCCTGTGGTTTTAAGGCTGGTAGTGCCGACTCCAGCGGGTGACATGCTGACTGTAAAAGACCAGGAACTGGCGCAAAATTTTAACAAACGGGCAAATGGCGAATACAAGATTCAAGTTTTTCCCGGGGAATCAATTGTGAGAGTGCCCGAATACTTGGATGCCGTGAGAGTAGGCGCCATTGAAATGGCCGACACAGCCTGGGGTATTTACTCCGGGCATGATAAAAGGTTGGGGGTAACAGAAATGCCTTTCCTTTTTAATAATTTAAATGCCTGTGTTGATGCCGTTGAAAGACTCCTGACTCTATATGATGATCTGCTGCAGAAAAAATTTAACCAGAAGGCCCTTTCTCTTTTTGCAATAGGAGGCATGGAGCTTATATCCACGAGACCGGTCAAAACACTCAAAGACTGGAAAGGGCTGATGACCGGGGCAATCAATCCTCAGATATCAGCTTTGACACAGATGCTGGGAGGTGCTCCTGTCGTTGTGACCTGGACGGATCTTTACACGTCGCTTCAAAAGAAAATCATAGATGCAGGTTTGTGTAATACTCATCAGATACTTACTTTCTCCCTTACTGATGTATGTAAGAATGTAACGGTATTTTATGGTGCTTCGGGATGGCAGGGATACTCGATTAATTTGAATGTATGGAACAAAATGCCAGAACATATTAAAGAGATACTGCTTGATGAAGCGGATAAGGCAGCAAAAAAAATGCATAGGGAGTTTATGAGGCTGCATGATGAAGATATTGAAATTCTCAGGACAAAAGGCATAAAAGTCCATGTAATACCTCCTGAAGAGAGAAAAATATGGGCCCGGAAATTACGTCCATATTTCAAAAAAGAGATCTCTTTTATGGGTGATTTTGGAGATAAGGTGATGAGAATAGCTGATGATGTGAATAGCAGGAATCCATATTAGTTTCCAGTGTGCTTTGGGTTCTGTTAATATATGATTATGAAAAAGCGGCCCGCAGGATTAAAAAGACAGTCGCTACTGGAATAAAAGATCGGATTTATCAGAAAAGGCACAATCTGTAGACGGATATTATTGATTTTTATAAAATAATAGTATATAATACACGCTTTACTGCCATAATTTTACCTTAGTGGTAGGGTGGGTAAAACCGGGGACCGCCCGGAAAATCAGTATAATATGCAGAATAAAATATAAAATCCCCGGGGGAATGATATTAAATTAAATGATATGAGGAGGGGGATGTCAGATAGCTCCAGTTCATTTCAACGCTGTATGTGTTCATGGATCATCTGATAAACCATATGGAAATACTATAGGGGGAAGGCTTGAAAAAGATAAAAATATTCTTAATAACATTGCTCGCATCATTGGTTTTGCTTGGAGTCCCCGGGGCGAGTTCAGCCTATGATCCTTTGGATATTAGCGGTCTGAATGAATCTAATTTAACACTTTCCATAGGTAGCAGGCCGGGTTACTCAGACTTTTCCTATGGCACCTCAATTGATTCCCTGTTACTGGAAAAGGAATACAATACCTACCTGCCCTGGATGGATGAGACACAGTTTAAGGTGAGATTCGTTATTGATCCAAACCTGTGGTCACGTCCGGGACGTGAAATCAGCAGAGTAGACTCTCAAGTGTCGGGGCTGAGACACTCCCTTTTAGCGGACGCGAATTTTCTGAATTTAAATCCTGCATCTTTTGATGCGTCTTTTAATCCGGATGATTTCGGATATGGCCTTCAGATAAGCACTCTTTTTTTCGATTCCTCAGTAGACCTGTATTTCTGGACAGGAAGTGAAAACAGTCTTTTTACATCATTATCCGCTTCCAGAATAACTTCACCTTCTCAATTATGGGGAAGGACATCGGCATTATTTCACCTCGATAATTCCGAATATTATTTCAGAAATAAAAATGTAGCAGCCACGTGGTCGAAAGATTTGAGCTTTCTTGGCTTTATTCATCAGGGGACTGCTCCGACAATCAGGTTGGAAACATCCTACAGATCTGATGAAGTAAAGGCTGTGTACGCGGCTCCGGGCGTTATCAATCGCTTAGGAGGATATGATGAATTGAGTTTCGGTATTGCATATGAAGGCAAAAATAATTTTGAATTGCTCAACTCTTCATATGGTATCAACTGGGGTTTCGGCTATAGTTACAGCAGGGCCCTTAATGTTCCTGAAATAATTGCTGACACAAGTCTTGAAAATTTTGATACAAGGCTCGGGACTCACAGTGGAAATATTAATGCCAGTACGTCCTGGAAGAATATGAAATTAATGACGATGGTAATGTACCTTTATGATATTCAATCAAAGGGCGGTATAACCATGATGCAGGCTAATTTCAGTCCGGACTTGAGATGGACCTACGGAGTCAGGGCTAATTTTTACGATGGAGCTGAAAGCGCCTTATGGCCGTGGATTGAAGAGTCAGAACATATATCCCTTTCAGTGACATATAAATGGTAATAATCGCTGTTATACCAGCTTTGAATTACATGGGATAACGATATTTAGTAAAAGAAAGCCCCTGGTTGCATCTTAAAACAATCAGGGGCCTTTCTATTTTTAGTGAATGAATCGTTAAATATTAGTCGCCGAAAAGGTCCTCAACTACATTCTCCAGTCCCCCAAGGCTTTCAAGTGATTCGCGGGTTGGCCTGAGAGTTGACCTGTCCCAGTCAACAGCTTCACAGAACTGGTCTATAAGATCTTTTATGTTTATGGTTACACCTTTGAGAGGACCTTCAGTCAATGGTGGTTCACCGGTAGCCCTTTTAGTCAGGATGTCTTCTGCAGGGTCCTGGCCTGCCTTTAAATTAAAAGCATGCCTGAGGTTAAATATCCTTTTCCCTGTTTCAGACACGTCCTTTTCTGAAAAATCCCAGCCTGTTGCGGCTGCAATATATCTGGGCATGGTACCCGGCGGCATCGCAAAACCGCTGAAGGCGCAAAGTCCGGCGCAATTCTGGAGTTCGGTCTCATAGGTCGCCTGAGCATCTCTCGAACCCCTGTTCTCAGTATTATATTTAACATCAGGAGGGGCATTCATTTCCATCATGCCTGTGCTTCCTTTGACATGACGACCGGGAGTGGGATCATACCTGTACGTCCTGGCAAAACCCGGTGCGAATCGGGGATCATGCATTGGTAGCTCAATTCCCCTGGCATTTTGCAGATATTCAGCTCCTTTGCCAAGTTGCTTGGCCGCAGCTTCGGATCCAAGGGCAAGCACTTTGCCAAAACCTTCCTGGTCAGCTATTGCCTGGGTCATGTCAACTATGGCATCGGCATTTCCCCATGTAAGCTCAGCACCGCCGGTGTCATCCCTGGTGATTATGCCGTTTTCAAAACATTCCATCGCCCAGGCTATAGTTGCGCCGACTGATATAGTATCTAAACCGTATTTATTACAGATATCATTGCATTTTATTACAGATTCTGCATTGCTGTTAAGCATCATAGCTCCAAATGCCCCAATTGTTTCGTATTCCGGTCTGTCAGTATCTTCTACCGGCCATTTGCCGTCCTTTACACTGTAGTGAGCCCCACAACCCATTGGGCAGTTGGAACATGCATATTTGCCTGTATTATACTTTGAGTCATAGGACAGGGTCGCAAGTTTATCAGCTTCTTCTTTTCCCATATCTGTTTCACCTGCACCACCCCAGTTTTTAATGGGAGAGTCACCTGACATTATCATCCCGCCTGTTCCTCCGCCGGTACCAAAGTTGCTAAAACCTTCTATCATACCAGCCATAGGTCCTTCTTTCATGGCGCCCGGTATTTCCTTGGTTATTGCTTTAAAATCATCGGGCTTGGCAACGGTAAATTTGCCTGTTCCCCGTACAGCCACAGCTTTAAGCTTTTTTGATCCCATAACCGCGCCGCAGCCGCCCCTGCCGGCCGCGCGATGCGTGTCATTTATTACACATGCCATCAGGGAAAGCATCTCACCGGCCTGACCGATGACTGCGGCTCTCAGTTTCTTCTCTCCTGTTTCCTCTATTAAACCTTCCAGGGTTTCAACACTGTTTTTGCCCCAGAGTTTTGATGCATCTCTTATTTCAGCTTTTCCATCTTCGACATAAATATATACAGGTTTGTCAGAAGCACCCGAGACTATTACACCATCAAATCCAGCCCTTTTTAACTCCGGGCCGAAAAATCCACCTGAATTTGCATCGTTCCAGCCATTTGTAACAGGTGATTTACAGACTACTGTGTAACGCCCTCCGAATAACGCGCCTGTTCCGTTTAACAGTCCCGGCATAAATCCGATGACATTTCCGGGCCCAAGGGGATCAGCATCCGGTTCAATCATATCATATAGTAGTTTAGCCCCTATGCCATATCCGCCGATAAATTTTTTCATGAAATCCTCGGATAATTCCTTCTCTTCCAGTTTACCTGAGGATAGGTCGACTAAAAGTAGTTTGCCTGCGTAAACACCCGCCATTTAATTCCTCCTTTTTAAATAATGTATCTACAGTGTTGTAAATGTGGTGGAAAATAGACTTTTAAATTATTCCGGTCTCTAAAGGATAATAAAACTTATGAAGCCAAGATTGAAATCCTAATGAAATACTGGTGGTTTGTCAATATTATTGGGTAGTTATATTATTGTGTGGGATAATGAATTCAGGATTATTGAAAAGCTTTTTTCCGCACTTTCAAGTGTCTTTTATAGGGATTCTGAGGGCTTTCCAGTAAGCGATTTCACACTTTCAAATAAAAATTACCCTTGACATCTAATAAGCTTCTGGCTAGATTTGAAATACAAAACAAAGGTTCTGGAGGGTAAACTAAAATGGATAAAAAAGATCCAAAAAATAAATATATTGTTCCAGCAGTAGAACAGGCTATTCGTGTGTTGTTATGTCTTGCAGGATCTAAATCCTCCCATATGAGTCTTACGGAAATCTGTGAACAGGTTGGAATACACAAAAGCAAGGCCTTTGGCATTCTTCATACTCTTCAGCGCTTTGGTCTGGTTCAGAGCCGTGGGCGGAAGAAGGGATATTCACTGGGGACCGGTTTAATCACTCTTTCAAGAAAAGTGCTTGATGGTATAAATGTGATTGCCTTTGCAGACCCGATGCTCAGAGACCTTTCCGATAAAGTAAAGGGCACTGCTGCTCTGGGTATAATCGATGGTGATACTGTGGTTGTAGTATCTCGATATGAAAGTATCAAGAATGTTGGTGTAACAATTCGGGTTGGCAATCATGTCCCCATTTCCTATGGAGCACACGGCAAGGCAATTGCGGCCTTTATGCCTGAAGGTGATCTGGATGCCCTTCTGCAAAAAGAAAAACTTCATTTTCATGGGAAACCTGAAAATTTTGACAAAGATCGTCTTATGATGGAACTTGAACAATGCAGAAAGACAGGTTACGCAACTGATATCGGAGAAATAACTCCCGGATTGAATGCTGCTTCAGCGCCTGTTATAGATATTAATGGAAAACCCATCGGATATCTTCTTGTTATTGGTCTATTCACGCCCGAAGCCACCAGAAAGCATGGTACATTAGTCGCAGAAGCCGGAAGAGACCTTTCAAGGCAGCTCGGGGCAAATCTGGACAATCTCTAAAATATTCTTAATCAGGTAATCCCAGCCGCGTGTTACTATCCGCTATATAAGCAGGAAAAGGATAATGGTTTCTATTCGCCTGAACAGCAGAATAATTATTTGCTGAATATTGAAAGAAATGATTTCCTTATCCCCTGGATAGCCTTTTCATCCTTCAGAAGGTTTTCAAGCTCACCCGAATCAAGGTGGACCGCGCCGCAGTTTTCATTGGCACATATATCAATTTTTATGTCTCCCCTGTCTACTTCAACCAGGCTTTTAGTCCCGCATCTAAAACAATGGTATGAATGATTAACCCGGTATTCCTGATCGGATTCTTTTTTGTTTCTATCTCTCAAATCACGGATAAGTTTTGCATCCTCTTCCTTGAAAAAAATCTCTTCATCACTCATCTCAGCTTGAATGCACACTTTTACTATTTCACTCATTTATATTCTCCTTTTACAAATTTTTTAGCCAAAAATTACTTTTTTAGGTGGGTATTGTCAATAATGATGTAAATAGAAAATTGTAAAAATATTTAGAGTTTTCATTTGTTGTATTTAATAACAATCACTGATATTAAACAATTTCTCAAAAGGGTAAATATCTCTTTCACATTAATACTGAACTGGAAATAAGAAAAAGAATAATGGAGAAATCATCTAACATAATCTATTCACCTGAAGAAAAATGGGGCGCCATGCTGGCGATTACAACCGGTATGTTTATGAGCGCCCTTGATATGAGCATTATCAATATCTCACTGCCAACCCTCATGGTTCAACTGAATACTAAATTTCTGGCAGTGCAATGGGTCATGATCTCATATAACCTTGTAATGACCTCGGTAATGATGGGTGCCGCAAGAATGGGTGATATGCATGATAAGAAAAAACTCAATAGCTGGGGGCTGCTGCTGTTTACCATTGGCTCCCTGCTATGCGGATTTTCCCCGAATGTCGGCTGGATGATCGCTTTCAGGGTATTGCAAGGCCTGGGAGCTGTTATTATTCACGCGCTGGGTATGGCGCTGGTTGCGGAATCCTTTCCTCCGGGAGAAAGAGGACGTGTAATGGGAATAATTGGGGCCGTATCCTCAGTCGCCTTTGCTCTCGGGCCCGCGATCGGTGGACTTATAATAGCCGCGGGCGGCTGGCGATGGATATTCCTTTTTAAAGTGCCACTGGGGGTTTTAGCCCTCTGGGCCTGCGCCAAGTTTTTACCGAAGATATCGCCTCATCAAACAAATCAGAGGTTTGATATTCTTGGTGCAGTTACCTTGTTTATTGCACTTGGCTGCTTCGCACTTGGAATGACTTTTGGCCAGGACCGGGGTTTCGGGGAAGTAATTGTGCAGTTAATGCTGGCAATAGCATTCGCAGGTGTAATTGTTTTTTTATTCATTGAGAATAAAATTGAATTTCCGATGGTTGACCTGTCATTATTTAAGAATATACCCTTTTGCCTAAATCTTATGATGGGCTTTGTATCTTTTGTTACCATCAGCGGATTTTTCCTGATGCCCTTTTTCCTGCAGTTCGTGAGGCACTATACGCCAAAGGAAATAGGTTTTATAATGATGGTTACTCCTGTTTGTGTTGGAATTTTTTCCTATATATCAGGTAACCTGTCAGATCGTGTGGGAACACAAGGCCTGAGTATAATTGGTATGTTTCTTCTTGCCGCGGGCTGCCTGTCTGTAAGTACTTTGACTCCAGAGACAGGAGTGGCGGGGTATTTACTGAGGCTTGTGCCTCTGGGTATCGGGCTAGGGACTTTTTCTACACCTAATAACAGTGCAATTATGGGGGCTGCTCCTCCTGAAAGGTTCGGTGTTGCATCCGGGCTTCTTTCATTGACCAGGAGTCTTGCTCAGACTGCGGGAGTGCCTATAATGGGGACAATTTTCAGCGCTACATTAATATCCTATACAAAAATGGAAACTTTACCGGATATATCCGAAGTAACTCCCGATGCACTGGTAAGAGGGATTAACATGACATATCTTTTCGGGGGACTTTTTATAATCGCATTAACCATTTTCGCGATGTTCTTATTCAGGTTGAGAGGAAAACCTTAAACAGGTGGAGAAACTCCTTATATTCAGATTCTATTTTAAAATGTTATAAGAAAAAAATTAAGACCTTAGAAGGTTGTTTTGTAAATAAGAAGGATTGTTATGAAAAAAATGACAATTGGAAGTACCGGAATCGAGGCCGCAAGGCTTGCCATGGGCGGGATACCTTTACAGCGCGTGAGTGAAGAAGACGCGATAGAAGCAGTAAGGTACGCGGTTGAGAAGGGTATCGATTTTATTGATACTGCCAGAATGTACTCCACCAGTGAAAGCAGGATTGGTAAGGCTCTGAAAATGACAAATAAAAAAGTCACAGTATCGAGCAAGTCTATTTTACGAACCGCTGACGGTATCAGAAAAGAAATAGAAGAGAGCCTTAAAGAACTTCAGCTGGATTATATTGATTTTTATCATTGTCACTCTGTTGCCTCTGATGAAGATTACAAGCGTGTTACAGCATCTGATGGAGCCCTTGAAGGACTTCGCAGGGCAAAGGAAGAAGGTATTATTGGACACATCGGTATATCAAGCTACAATATTGATGTTGCTGAAAAAGCTGTTGATGACAATATTTTTGAAACAATTATGGTTTGCCTGAGTATAATTGAACCAATTGCATTAAAAACGGTTATTCCGAAGGCAATGGAAAAGAAGACAGGCATTTTTACAGTGAAACCCCTTTCGGGTGGAGTTATAGGCATTCCTGAGCTTGCACTCAGGTGGGTGTTTTCTTTTCCAAGCGTGATGGTTATAGCTGGAATGGAAGAAAAAGAATATATAGACAAAAACTGGGATGTTTTTCAAGGTGACTACAGTTTTACTGATGAAGAAAAACAACAGATTATTTCCCTGAATAAGGGATTCGAGGAAAAATTCTGCCACAGGTGTGGATATTGTGAACCCTGTACCGTTGAAATTCCCATTCACAAGATACTCAGCATTAAAAACATGGTGAAGGTAAAGGGGCAGGAGATGTTAACAAGCCCCGATTTCGAGAGTGCGCTTGAGAGGGCAAAAAATTGCATTCAATGCGGAGATTGTTTAATAAGGTGTCCTTTTAACCTCCCTATACCCTTTATGATGAAGGAATATGTGAAGTGGGCGGATTATGAAATCGGTAAAATGAAGGACCACACGTATTAATTTCCTTTGCTGCTGAGAATTCAACCAGCCTTGTCTAACAATAAGGCAGACCAACTGGTGCAAGGCGCACGGTTCAGGGTACAAGGAAAAGCAAAACCGGACAATAAGTGAGTACCTGTGTCCGGTTTTTAAGTTTTAAGCTGAAAGCTGAATGCTGATAGCTGACAGCTAATAATTAAAATTTTTCTCTGGGGATATCGGCTTCCTTCATGCTGTCAGCCATTGTCCAGAAGTATGCTTCACCGGTGTAAAGATGAAATACCGCCAGGAGAGGATCATCAGGTTCTGTAATTCCCATACGGCTAAGGTTCAGCCTTTCAGCTATACATTTTTTCTTTACTTCTGTATCTTCCACAATCTTCATTTTGCCGTAAACTCTCATTACTTTGCTAAATTTTGGTGTGCAAAAATATACTTCAACTTTTTCATTTGCCTGGATCTGCTTATAGACAGCCTTTACTGACTGTGACTGAAACCAGAAACCTGTTTCATCAGCATACCACATTCCCATTGCCCTGACTCTTGGCTGATCGCCTTCCACAGTTGCCAGGTAACACATGTTATTTTCATTGGCGAAATCTGTATATTCTTTGAAACTCATTTTACCCCCTTTTATATTTCGAAATTTAAACGCCTGTGTTTTAAATATATTTATGTTTTCATTTTATGCCTTGTCAAGATTTTCCTGGTGATATAGTTTAACCTTACAACAAGCAAATAAGTTTTATCTGTGGCTCTCGTTATTATTTTAATAACTATTATCTCTGCTTTCTGCTTAATGGAGTAAGTTATGATCAGAAGAAAAGTCTTCTCCCATAAAGGTTTTATGCTTTCTACTTTGCTTTTCTGCCTTTTTGTCCTGAACACATCTTCAGTCCTGGCAAAAAGACCCAGAATCATCAGGCTGGTTGTCCCTGCTGCTGCCGGTGATCCACTGACATATAAAGATGAAGAACTGGCAAGGAGATTTAATAATAGAGTGGGTGACCAGTACAAAATTCAGGTCTTTCCGGGAGAATCTCTTGCTCGTATTCCGGAATATTTTGATGCGGTCAGAGTTGGAGCCATTGAAATGGCGGATATAGCATGGGGTATTTACGCCGGACATGATCCCAGGCTGTCTCTTATTGAAACACCATTTTTGTTTAATAATATCGAGGCAGGGACAGCTGCGGCAAAACGGCTACTCCCTCTTCATGATGAGATACTGCAGAAAAAATTTAACGCGAAAGCACTGGGGCTGATTCATTTCAGCGGAATAGAATTTTTATCCCTGAAACCGGTTAATAAACTTGAAGATCTGAAGGGCATGATGATTGGCGCGATCAGCCCAGCTATGGCAAAAATGATTCAGGAGCTTGGCGCGTCACCTGTAACCGTAATGTGGACGGATCTCTATACAAGCCTGCAAAAGGGTGTAATAGACGGGACGGCAAACGGCACACACGGCAGTATTGAAAACGGTCTCCTGGACGTCTGTTCTGATGTCACCTATTTTTTTGGTGCCGCGGCCTGGAACGGTTATACAATTAACCTGGACCTCTGGAAAAGCATGCCTGAAAATGTCCGGAAAATTCTCCTTGAAGAAACAGAAAAGGCAGTCGACTGGATGCATAATAAACTGGCAGAGTATGAAATATCGGATATGCAGACATTTATAAAAAAAGGTAAAAATATCCATATTATTTCAAAAGAAGAACGGGAAAGGTGGGAAAAAAAGCTGATTCAATATCAGAAGAAACAATTGTCAAGCATGGGGGAGTTCGGATTAAAGGTTAAAGAAATTGCGGATGATGTAAACAGCAAACATCCCTATAAGGTAAAGAGCATTAAATAATGTCACACTCCTTTTTAAAAAAAGCAGACCTTATAATAGAACGCGTAAGTAATTTTTTTGCCCTTCTGAGCGGCATATTGATAGTACTTATGGCATTTACCGCTTCATATGGTGTTATAAGGCGATATTTCTTTAAAAGTCCCGAGCCCTATTCATATGAGTTGAGCACCATGTTCCTTTTGTGGACATTTGTTCTTGCCCTGGCCTATCTTGAAAAACTTGATGGGCACCTGAGGGTTGATTTTTTTGTGGTTCTGCTTCCTGAAAAAATCAGGAGATTTTTATTGAATGTGTTTGGCCCCTTGATGGGCCTGGTTTTTTGTTCTGTTTTAACCTGGGAAGGCTGGAAGGTGGCAATGTATTCTCTTGAAATAGGCGAGAAAAGCATGTCCGTCTGGGCTGTTCCTCTTTTTCCCGTGAAGATAATTATTCCTATTGGGTATGGGTTGGTCAGTGTTGTTCTCGTATTGAAGATTATCAGGGGTTTTATTGAACTGGGAAATGATCAATCATCCTGAACTGATTCCTGTGAAATAATACCTGAGTTCATCTGGCTGGATAGACCGGTATTTGAGTGAAGTTCTGTTTTCGGAGGTTTAGTGGATTATAACACCGCGTCCATATTATGCGCCGGCTTAATGTTCTTTCTACTCCTGCTGGGTGTGCCTATAGCCTATTCACTGGGATTCAGCTCAATAGTAGTGGGATATTTTGCCTTTGGAAGCTTTGCTCTCCAGAAGGCCGGCTGGACCACATTTCAGCTGCTTTATAATCTTACATGGACGCCTCTCCCCCTCTTTACACTCATGTCCTACCTTATTGCCGAGACAAAGATGGGCGAACACCTTTTCCGAACAGCAAGAAACTGGATGTCACGTCTGCCGGGCGGACTGTTTGTAGCAGGTATCCTCGGGGAGGCAGGAATGGCCGCCGCCCTTGGCGCGAGCGGTCCGACAATTATAGCTGTTGGAAATGTCGCAGTCCCTGAATTTAAGAGATATTCATATAATAAACCCCTTGGCCTGGGCGCTTTGACCTGCGGTGGAGTCCTTGGCCCTTTGATACCTCCCAGTGCTACGATGATCATTTTTGCAATCCTGGCCAATGTTCCCCTTGGCCGCCTGTTTATCGCCGGGGTGATCCCCGGGATACTGCTGGCCGTGATGCTGTCTCTCGTTCCCATAATAATGTGCGCGAGGAATCCCGAACTCGGCAGGGCAGCGGGGAAAATAAGCTGGGGTGAAAGAATCTCTTCACTCAAACTTATCTGGCCCATTGTCCTTGTAATGTTCGGCATACTGGGGTCAATATATTTTGGTATAGCTACTCCTACTGAGGCGGGTGGCGTCGGGTGTTTTATCGTACTTGTTATAGCTGTGCTTTTTTTTAATTTAAGACTAAAAGGTCTTCACAGGGCAATGGTTAAAACCGCGGTACTCAATGCCACAATTATGATTATACTTGTGGGGTCATCTTTTTTTACATATGTTTTTGGAAGTTCATCAATCGCACAGAAACTGTCTGTATTCATAGCATCAATGAATTTGCCTCCATTGGCTGTAGTTGTGGCAATAATGATTTTTCTGTTGTTCCTGGGGTGCTTTATTGATGGAATAACCATAATGATGCTTACGGTACCTATTTTTATACCGATAATTACCGAGCTTGGCTTTGATCCATTGTGGTTTGGAATATTGTTTGTCGTAAATATGGAAATTGCCCTGATTACACCTCCAATGGGGATCAATTTTTTTCTTGTCAGGAATAGTTTTAATATTTCGAGTATTGACTTGATAAAAGGTATATGGCCTTTTTTAATAGTCCTTGTACTGTTTCTTGCCTTAACGGTTGCATTTCCTCAACTGAGTCTCTGGCTGCCGGGATTGATGATTGGAAAGTAGAACATATTATAGTAATATCGGGTGATAGGCCTGTTAATACTTTCGGGAGTTTAAAATGAGTAAAGTGAAATATGATAAATTTATTGTCCAGGGCATAACCCCTGAAATGAAGAAGATGTCCTATCCGGGAAAACCTCAGGACATCCCTCCTGAAAACGCGAAAAGAATAGCCTGGATGGATGATCATGTTGTAGAGGGATCATTTTATACAGAGGCTGTCTGGATATGGAAGGGTGATGAAGGGTCTGTGGAAAAGCCCCACATCCATGATTTCGATGAAGTAATCACCTTCTTTGGTTCTGATTTTGAAAATCCCGATGAACTGAACGGGGAAATTGAATTCTGGTATGAAGATGAAAAGCATATTTTTACCAAAAGCGTTATGCTCTTTATCCCGAAGGGGCTGAAACACTGTCCTCTTATCATCAGGAGGGTGGACAGGCCCATTTTCCATTACACCGCGGGAACCGGAAGAAGCCATGTCCAGGATATAGCAGGTTGAAAAATGTCTGAATCAAAATTTGCTAAAAATATAGTAACCGAAGATTTAATGCCGCCTTTTCCCGAACCGGTTTTAAAAATGCTGGATAAACAGGAGAAGGAGGGTAAATATCTGGACAGGACATTAATGTTCGGCATTAATGATTCAATTGTTAAAGGGTCCTTTTTTTCAGGTTGTGAGTGGCTCTGGGAATTGAAGGACGGGAAACCCTTCCAGATTGAAGCAGCCCACTCCCATGATTTTGATGAGGTTATTGGTTTGATAGGGTCCCGGAGAGAAAACCCCAGGGAACTTGGAGGGGAAGTGGAATTCTGGATTGAGGATGAGAAACATATCCTAACAAAGAGCTGCCTGATGTATATCCCGAAAGGTACCATGCACTGTCCCCTTATTATCAACAGGATTGACAGCCCGATTTTTCTATACGAGGCAGGGAATGACACTTTCTACAAAAGAAATATATCAGAACAGGAATAAAGGGGAGTCATGAATATGATTGAACAGGATGTTTCAAGTTATTTGATTGACAGGCCAATTAAAAGGGACCTGAAGGGCAGGAACCATGGACAGCTTTTAACATATGCCAGTGACTCCCAGATTCCCGGTCTTCAGTACTATACTCAGATCCGCTGGATAACAGGAATGCCTGAATCGATTCCTGGAGACAGGGCGTTAGTATGTGACAGTGATAAGGTGGTTTTATTCTGGGGCAATGACTATAAAGATCCGGAGAACCTTGGCGCGGACATTGAATTTCAGCTTGATGGAACCGTATTGCAATTTAACAGCTCAAGCTCGATCTTTGTACCAGCTGGTGTAAGTCATGGTCCTGCGATCTGGAGAAACCATGAAACTCCTCATGTGGAGATGACAATACTCATTAACAGGGGTAACCTTAAGGGTGTAACCTCAACTGATAAAGTATCTGAGTTGAGACATGTATCTGACCCCGGGAAATATATTGTCCGAAAACCTGCATACGAGGTTGTGGCTCCTACCCCCACGAAAAACAGGATGCATCCTTCAATGACCTTTATGAGTAATAATCTTGTTCCCGATTCGAATACCTATCTCGAATTCAGCTGGATATGGGGTATGCCTGATCCTGATCCGCATATTATGGAACATGTACATGAAGACAGTAACGAGCTTGTGTTTCATATAGGGGCCAATCCTGATGACCCTGAAGAACTGGGAGCGGAAATAGAAATATTTCTTGACGGCAAACCTCTTATGATCAAAAAGACTTCCGCCCTTTATGCACCTAAAAAGATAAGTCATGGACCTCTTAAATGGAAGAACTACACAAAACCCCATATTGAGATGGCCATTATTTTTGATGCCGGTGTTCTCGCCCAGTCAGATCCTGGCGGGCACCAGAAGAATCTTTAATGCAGCCCGTTCCTTAAGGAAAGAAAAATGAATCAAACAAACTATGAAAAGTATATGGTAAGGAGCCCTCTCAGGGAAATTGGTAAAGATGTCAAAGGACGAAGTGCTCCCGCAATGACTTACATGAGCAATGACCTTGTTGAAGGTTGTAACAAGTATATCGATATAAGCTGGATATATGGAATACCGGAGCCCAATCCCCATGTCTTTGAACACGCTCATGAATATGACAAGATAGTCTTCTTTGTTGGAGGAGATCCATATAATTTAGAGAGCCTCGGCGGTGAGATAGAATATTACCTCGGCGGACAGCCGATAAGCCTGAACACAACATCGGCTCTGTACATTAAGAAGGGTGTTAGGCATGGTCCGGTGACATGGAAGGACTTTCCAAGGCCCCATCTGGAGATTTCTATTATTCTTGGACCTGAAAAGAATAAAGCAGGCTGGTCAGCTGAAGAAGTCACCGGTCAAAAACAGCCTGAAAAATCGGATGATGTGGATTATGAAAAGTATGTTGTAAGAAAACCTGCCATTCTTCAGGGAACCGATGTAACAGAGGCGATGAAAAGTCCCGCCCGGATATATATGAGCAGTGATCTTGTTCCGGAAAGCAGTGTGTATGTGGATTTCGGCTGGATACCAGGTATGCCCGGACAAAATCCGCCCATACCTGATCACTCCCATGATTATGAAGAGGTAGTATTGCTTGTTGGAAATGATCCTGAGAATCCTGAAATACTCGGGGCTGAAATCGAGTTCTGCATAGATGATCAGCCCCTGACATTTGATACAACCACGGCAATATATGCCCCAAGGTCTCTCAAGCACGGTCCCCTTACATGGAAGAAATTCGAAAGGCCCCATTTGCTGATGCCAATAGTAATCGGAACAGGATCTCTGGCTGAAGCAGCGCCGGCAGGGTATAAGGAATAATAAAAGCGGTTTATCCGTCGACACCAAAAGGATAAGGCGGGTTAAAAAATTTAAAAAATGGCTAGTTGTAGAATATAATACGGTGTCAGAACTTTTTCATAATCATATCTGATCCCCTTTTTCCCAGTGTTTTGATTTTTTAAAGATTAACAGCTCTACCCGGTATCAAGAAATTAAATCCATAATCTTTTAAAATCAAAACACGCGGTTTATTCAGGAGGCTATCTGCAGATATAATTATGAAAAAATCTGACAACTCCTTAAAAAAAATAAACGCTTTTATTAATTTGGAGAAAATAAATGGGAAAAATGGACAGCAGGTATTTTGCGACAAAGCCCAGGAATAACATACCTTCTACTCCATGGGACCCTGTTTTTAAACCTGATGAAGCAACACGTATGATGTATCTTGATAAGACCATCCTTGAAGGGGCTTTTTATCTGGAATGCGCCTGGTTCTGGCCGGGAGAATGGCCAAAGGGTAAAAACTGGAGTGAACATGGTGTAAAGTCTCATGTACATGATTATGACGAAGTAATAGCATTTTATGGCACTAATCCCGAAGATCCTGAAGATCTTTGCGGTGAAGTAGAATTGTGGATAGGCGGAGAACAGAATATAGCGGATAAAAGTTTTGTGGCCTTTATCCCAGCAGGAATTGAACACTGTCCGCTAAACATCCTGAGAGTGGACAGGCCGATTTTTCATTTTTCAACCGGTCCCGGGAAAAGTTATTTTTAAAGGAGGAAGGTATGATACGTGCATCTGTGTATTACCCGTCAGGAGAAGGAAAAATTGATATGGATTATTATCTTAATACCCATATCCCTCTTGTTGAAAAATTAATGGAACCCTACGGTCTTGTGAAAGTTGAAGTTGATAAAGGTATAGGGGGCGGAAAACCAGGGGAAGCGGCACCCTTTGTTACTATAGCTCAAATGGTGTTCAATTCCATGGAAGAATTTCAAAAGGGGTCTGAAGTCCATGAAGGCGAGTTTGCCGCTGACGTGAAAAATTTTACTGATATAAAGCCGTTCTTTCAGGTCAGTGAAATAGTAAAATAGTGTCCATTCAGCACGCCAGTTCGAAATGATTAATTATGTCACCTTGCTGGCCATTATGATTAAAAAGAACCTTGTTCCTTGTTAAAATACCCTTTATTATGTATATTATCGGATAATTTGAGTAGGATTTTAATGCAAAGAATCAGGTCAACCCGGATGGAGGTGGGGTATGTTACTGGATGATATAGATCGAGCATTAATAAAAGAACTTGAAAAGGATGCAAGAGTTAGCAGTGATGTTTTGGCCAGGAACCTGAACATCAGCTCGACAACAATAAGGCGGAGAACCAGGAGGCTTATTCAGGAAGGCATTATTAAGATTGTAGCTATCCCTGATCTGAAAAAACTGGGCTTTTCGGTAATCGTTGGGATACGGATGGAACTGGATCAGAAAAAGATCGACAATGTTACCAAAGAATTGATAAAACACCCGAATGTCAGGGGTGTGTGGACAATAACAGGCAGGTATAATCTTTCTTCAATGGCGGTTTTTCGATCCACGGAGGAATTTTCAGAATTTATGCGTAATGTTGTCGGGGATCTGGATGGTTTGAAATCGGTTGAAACACACATTTATCTCGAACTTATCGGTTCTCAGGCCGAATAATATATAAGTATGTTAGGGATTATTTGCTCTTTTCATATTCTTGTTTTTTATTTAACTAACCAGACACAATCCATAAAAATTCCCCGGAGATAATAATTTGATTTTTAGTGTGCATGTCCGGGAAATATTCATTCATATTTTTTTATTAATCAACCTGTGTTTTAAATATATTTTCTAAATTATTCCTGATCATAATCTTTAAAGGAGGGGAGATATGTATAAAGGAGGATATACCGGGAAAATACTGAGAATCAATCTGTCTGATCAGTCGGTTAAAACTGAGAGTCTGCCGGAAGACCTGGCCAGGATGTTTATCGGTGGAGCGGGATTCGGTATTAAATTATTGTTTGATGAGGTCGGGAAGGGCACTGACCCCCTGGGGCCTGAAAACAAATTGATCTTCGCGTCCGGCCCATTCTCGGGCACATCGGTACCCTGCGCGAGCCGTATGGCGATCACAGGTAAATCCCCCCTTACTGGCGGGGTTGGCGTATCTCTTACAGGCGGATATTTCCCTGTTGAGTTGAAATTCGCGGGCTATGATATCATGATTATCGAAGGAAGATCTGAGGAGCCTGTGTACATATCCATCAAGGACGGGAATGTAAAATTCAGGAGTGCCAAAAAAGTATGGGGGATGAAGACAACCGATACCCAGCAGATAATAAAAAATGAATTGAATGATCAGAACACAAGAATAGCATGTATAGGCCCTGCCGGTGAAAATCTAAGTAAACTGGCCTGCATTATAAATGAACTGAGGGCGGCAGGCAGAAAAGGGCTGGGAGCTGTAATGGGTTCTAAGAACCTGAAGGCAATAGCTGTAAGGGGTACCGGAGAAGTAGATATCGCGTCAAAGGAAAAACTGAAAACAGCAAGAGATTTTATGGCAAAGCAAATGAATGACAGTGAAGTCCTTTATCCACATTTTGCAAAACTCGGAACTCCCATGGTTGTCGATGCCTTGAGCGGTCTTGGAATATTCCCCGGAAAAAACTTTGAAGAAACGGGGGTATTCGTTCCCGTAGAAGAAATTGGTGTTGAGACCCAGGTTACCAGGAACATGGGCAGTGAACACTGTTACGGATGCCCGGTCGGGTGCAGCCAGCTGAAGCTTGCGAAAACAGGAGAATATTCAGGTATTATGGCTGAAGGCCCTGAATTTGAAACAATGTATTCCTTTGGCGGGACAACAGGTGTGGATAATATTGATGCCATTATCGCGGCCGACAGGCTGTCTGACGAACTGGGGCTGGATACGATTTCAGCGGGAGCAACAATAGCCTTTGCCATGGAGCTCTTTGAAAAAGGGATCATAACCCTGGAAGATACGGGCGGAATAGATCTGAAATTCGGAAACCACAGGGTAATGGTGGATATGCTCAGGCTGATGGCCTACAGGGAAGGTTTCGGTGATGTTTTGTCAGATGGCACCAGGATCGCGGCTGAAAGAATAGGCAAAGGATCAGAAAAATATGCCATGCATGTAAAGGGTCTTGAACTGCCCGGTTATGATGTCAGGGGGGCAAAGGCCCATGGACTTAATTATGCCACATCATACACTGGTGCTGATCATAACAGGGGTTACGCGTTCCAGGAAATATTCGGCATACCTGTACCTGAAGCAGTTGACAGGTTTGCCGCGGAAGGAAAGGGGAAACTCACTAAATGGAACCAGGATGTAAGGTCTGCCACATGTGATACCCCTACCATGTGTGCCTTTTTACTCGATATGGCTGTACCGGGAGTTGCCACCCAGAATACGGCGAGTTTGATGGAGGCTGTTACGGGCCTTGAATTTACACCGGAAGAGGTTGAAAGAGTAGGAGAGAGGATAAACAACCTCGCGAGGTTATTTAACGCCCGGGAAGGCATGACAAGGGATGATGATAACCTCCCGGAAAGAATAATGACCGAACCTATAAAGGATGGTGTTTCAAAGGGAAATTTTATCAGCAAGGATGATCTGAACCTTATGCTGGATGAATATTATACTGCCAGGGGATGGGACCTCAAGACAGGTACGCCTACCAAGGAGAAACTCGAGGAACTGGGATTGGGGGATGCGGTCGAATAGTGCACATTATGATTAGAGTAAATTTATACACCATACTGGGAATAAAAGATATCATCGGAGAGAGAGAAGTTGGAATTGAAGTCCCTGATAATTCCAGTCTTTCAGGTTTAATAACGGAGATTGTTAATCGATGGGGAAATGGTATATCGGAAGTGCTTTTCGAGCCGGAAAGCAAAAAGATAAAGGCACATTTACGCCTTATGGTAAACGGCCAGGACATCAGCTTTCTGGACGGACTGGATACAAGGCTCAAGGATGGTGATGAGGTGATGATATTTCCGCCGGTGTCGGGGGGGTAAATCTAAAATATGAACTTCGAACGTTGAACTTCGAACTTCCAACTTTGAATGAAATACATTACTTTTATTGGACGTTGAATGTTGAACGTTGAGAGTTCAATGTTCAGTTTTTTTCTTTCCTACATCCCCAGGTCCTGATTAATTATTACTACCTTTATCCTGCCCTTTGGAAAGGATTTTTCCGAAATTGTCCACACATTACATATCCTTGTTGAGCTCTTGCAGTCCGCGCACCTTCCTGATTTCACACAGGGTGTTTTCATATCGAGCCTCATGGCATTGACCGGGGCAGCATAGTTTTTAATCCTGTACATGGCATCATCAAGGTCTGCTACTATCTTATTGCGTCCGACAAGTATCAGGACATTTTTTGGGCCGTAAGTTATTGCTCCCACCCTGTTGCCTATCATATCTAGGTTCACCAGGTGACCCGATTCAGTGACAGCGTTTGTCCCCGTAATAAAGAGATCTGTCAGAAGTGCCTGCCTGCGTCTTTCGGCTACCTCTTCGGGAGTGAACCGTTTCCGGTCATAGGTGTCGATTATTTCATAGTTTTTGCTGTTTTTAAGGGAGTCATAAATACCGGTTGCCATAAAGGTCTTTGATCCGCCCCAGGATATACTTTCAGGCTTTATCCCGGGAATAATTTCATTTTCAACAAGGTCCTTTGCCGCGTCAGTGTCCCCGGCAATGAATGCCTCAAAGTAATTTTTTTCAAGGGCAACTTTAACTTCTTCCATACGTAATGACCAGTATAATTCGGCAGGCTTTTCCATTTTACACCTCCAGTTGTTTTATGAAAAAATGGATTGGCAATTTAATGTAAAAACAATTATTTAATATACTTTTGTAGAAAAGCAGGTCAAGTGTTAATAACCTGCTTCCAGGGATAATTATTTTTATTACCGAATCAAATTAATAATTTATATGTTAAGACTCGCCTGAGGGATTAATCTCCTCTATTTACAAATCAAATATCATTTGACGCATAATTCTATTTTATCTATACTTCCACCCTTGAAAAAATATTTATTATTAATTTTATCAAGGAGATAAAGATGATTAACAAACAAATGGTCCAGTTCCCATTAACATACAATGACAGGATCGGCGGTGTTATTGTCGGTTGGGGAGCGCATCAGATGGTTGCGGATGAGTGTAAGAAAGCCGGAATTAAGAATGCGCTGATAACAACAACCGGTTTGAAAGGGACAGGGATCGTCGATGAGATAGTTGGAATACTTAACCATCACGGTATTTCATCAACGGTTTTTAGTGGAGTATCTTCCAATCCCAGGGATACGGAGGTTCATGAAGGATATAAAGTATTTGATGAAGCAAAGTGTGATGGTGTTGTCTCAGTGGGCGGCGGCAGTTCACATGACTGTGGAAAAGGGGTAAGGGCCCTGGCCGCTAACCCTGGTGTGGATTTAAGTAAAATGGCTGCCAGGGTGGACGTCCCCTGGCAGGAAGAAATGGCGAAATTTAAACCCATTACACATCCGCAAATCAGCGTGAATACTACAACCGGTACCGGGGCAGAGTCCACCGCCGGGGCCGCGTTGATTGATACCAAGATTAACGCCAAAATGTTTTGCCCGGTTCCCAACATGGCGCCAACCTGTGCTTTGAATGACCCTGCCCTGGCCCGTATTATGCCTAACCATTTGATTGCCTGGACAGGTTTTGACGCATATTCACACGCTTTTGAATCATATATCTGCAGGCTTTCATCCCCGCTGAATCAGGGTGCTATGATCCATGTCATTAAATTGATTGCAGAGAATTTAAGGGAATTTGCCCACAATCCATCAAACCATGTCGCTGCTGAAAACATGGTATGGGCGTCCTGCACAGCCGCTGTAGCCCTGGGATTCGGTGGAGGTGTAGGAGTGGTCCATGGTCTTGGACATGGAATATCATGTCTCTGTGATGCTCATCATGGACAGGCTAACGCTGTGGTTACCCTTGAAATGGAAAGATATAATCAAAAGTGCGTACCGGAGAAATTCGCTGAAATGGCAAGGGCCATGGGTGTTGACACAACCGGGTTGAGCAAGATGGAAGCATCGGATATGTGGTTTGTGGAAACAGAAAGGCTGCTTAACGACCTGGAGATAAAAACAGGTAATTTGAGTGAGCAATTTGGCCTGAAAAAGGAGGATATCCCTCATATTGTAAAACATCAGTATGAGAATGATTTTGCACGCCAGGGAAACCCGAGAGATTTTGATTTTGATGAGAGCGTGCAATTACTTGAGGAACAGCTGTAGGTTAGCATCTATATAATTATCTGATCATAAAAAAATAACAGGTGACCAGCAGTATGTTCCAGATTAAGGATTTCTTTTATCAACCTGGTGCCAAATTCATATACATGATTTTGGCACCACTTCCTGCTTTATTAGCAAATAGCATGTCTCTAAGATATTTCACCATGTTTTTTATTCATATTCCAAATTAAACAACTATTTATTTAAGTCAATTAGAGGTTGATATGGATCAAGGTCAAATAGATGTTATTATAGTCGGATCAGGGGTTACGGGTCATGCTGCAGCAGTAACATTGGCAGCAGACGGAGCAAGGGTCACCATGTTTGAAAAACAGGCTGAAATTGGAGGGACATCAATCAATTTTTTAGGTATTTTTGCTGCTGAAAGTGATATGCAGAGGCAAAAATTTATCACATACAGCCGTGATGAGGCTTTTACAAATATCATGGAATACAGTCATTGGTTGGCTAATCCCCGCCTTGTCAGGGCCGTGGTGGACGAATCCTCGAAAACAATTCGATGGTTAAAAAACAAGATAGGCGTTGTATTTACGGATGTTGTTACGAATATCCCGGATGCGCCTCAGACCTATCATCTTGTACAAAATTCAGGAGAGGATGTTGTTAAAGCGCTGAATGAAAAGGCGATTCAATTGGGTGTGACCATTAAGACATCAACCCCCGTAGTCCGGATAATAAAAAGTGATGAAGGGACATATCAGGTAACAGTCGAAGAAAATGAAACCAGGAAGGAATACACATCCAAAGTGGTCATTATCGCCAGCGGCGGATACGCCAATAACGAAGAGTGGATACGCAAATACTCCGGCCTGGAGTTGAATAAAAACCTTTTTGCTGTCGGAAATGAAGGGAAAATGGGTGACGGTATCCGTATGGCCCATGAGTTAGGAGCGGCTGAAGAAGGAATAGGAGTCCTTGAAGTGCTTCGAACAGGCAGGAACACACCCGAAACAATGAACCAGGTAGCTTTTTCCGTGGTGCAGCCTTACTTATGGGTAAACAGCCGGGGAGAACGATTTTGTAATGAGTGCGTTACGTTTGAAGACACTTCCATGGGCAATGCTCATGTAAAACAGAAAGATGGCCTTAGTTATAATCTGTTTGATATGACCACTATCAGGCGACTAATGGAAAGAGGTATCGATAAAGCGATGATAATGGATTTCCCGCCTGGATCGCCACTGGATGTTCTCGATAAAGAGCTTGATGAGGAAGCCGGAACCCGTCCGGAAGATGTATTTAAGGCTGATTCCATCAAAGATTTAGCGAGGCAAATTAATGTTGATCCGGAAACATTACAGAATACCATTGATGAATACAATTCGTTCGCTAAACAGGGCCACGATCCATTATTCAGTAAGAATCCAAAGTATCTGTTCCCGTTAACGGAAAGTCCTTATTATGCGGTTAGGGCGCAAACTGTTTTTTTAGGCACTATGGGAGGTATTAAGATTAATTATCGAACAGAAGTGCTGGATAAAAATGATGACAGGATTCCCGGCCTGTATGCCGGAGGTTTTGATGCGGGTGGAATGTATGGAGATAGTTATGGTATGCGATACTCCACCGGATTAGCGTCCGGATTCGCCGTTAACTCCGGGCGACTGGCGGGGAAGAACTCTTTGAATTATTTGTCATCCCTTTAAGATCTGATTAAAACAACTTTCTCAATAGGAAATGATGGAGAAATAGATGGATTACATTAATGAAATAAAGAAAATAGTCGGTGAAGAAAATGTGTTCAGCGACCGGGTGGAGTGTCTGAGTTATTCCCGTGACATGTCTGTTCACCAGGGTATTCCGGACGCGATTGTTTTTCCTTCAACAACAGAACAGATATCTGAAATCATGAAGCTGGCATCAAAACACCGATTCCCTGTAACTGCAAGGGGCACAGGCACCAGTGTAACGGGTGCAGTCCTTGCAATAAAGGGCGGACTAATACTGGACCTCCATCTCATGAACAGGATACTGGAGATAAATAAAAAGGATTTTTACGCGCGCATTGAGACTGGCGTTATATGTGATGTCCTTAACAGGACAGTGGCAAAAGACAACCTAATGTTTCCCCCGAATCCCGGCAGCGAGGTGATTGCGACTATAGGGGGTATGGTATCGACTAACGCCAGCGGGCACCGGGCAGTCAAATATGGAACGACACGTGACTATGTTAAAGGTCTGAAAGTTGTTCTGGCAGATGGAAGGGTGGTTGAAACCGGTACGATTGCTCCCAAGTCGTCCCTGGGATATGACCTTACACACCTGTTTTCAGCGGCTGAAGGTACACTTGGTATTATTACTGAAGTCACGGTAAAGTTAATGGCGAAGCCTGAATACAGCGCCCTTTCAATGGCCATATTTGGTAATATTAACAGCGCGGTTGAGGCTGTTACGGAAATATCCACATCAGGTATCAAACTCGCCGCCTGTGAGATAATGGATAACAACAGCCTCAAGGCCGTGGAAAAAGCCCTTGGCAGAGATACGAGCAAGATCGAGGCAATGCTTCTTATGGAGGCTGACGGTGCCGAAGAAGTAGTAAAAAAAGACATGGGGCTGATGAAAAAGATCTGTGAACAGCATGGGGGCATGGAATTCGAATGGAGTGATGACCCTTCCAGGAGAGAAGAAATGATGAAGGCAAGGGGCGGTCTCGTACCGACCCTTTCCCGCATCAAACCTGGAAACCGCATGATTTCAATAACAGAAGATCTTGGTGTGGCATCGACCCGAATACCTGAAACCATAAAAAAGGCGCAGGAAATATCAAAGAAACACGACATCCTTATAACTTCATTCGGTCATGTTGGTGACGGTAATATCCACACGACCTTTGTCGCGGATGTAAGGAGCAGGGAGGACTGGGAAAAGGTAAGATCTGCTTCTGAAGAACTCGTCCAGGCTGTATTGGAAGCGGGAGGCACTCTTACTGCTGAACATGGAACAGGCCTTGCCAGGGCTCCCCATATTGAAAGGCAGCTGGGTGAAGGCCTGAATGTTATGAGAAGTATTAAAAAGGCCCTTGACCCCCTGAATATTCTGAATCCGGGGAAGATGAATCTCGATGACACAGGGACAACTCCGGATATCCTGGACTATTTTGCCTACAGGCAGTTTATGGAAAATCCCGAAGCAATTGATTCATACGGGATTGATATTGATAACGAAGTTATGTCATGCATTCATTGCGGCTACTGCAGGATGGGATGTCCAACCTTCAGCGTTACACACAGGGAATCCAGGAACGCGAGAGGCAGAATTTCCCTTGCCTATTACCTGATGACAGGGGAAGAAAAGCCTTCAAGGGAAATGGCGGAGGCCTTTTACGCCTGTACCATGTGCCAGGCATGCACATACTACTGTCCGGCCATGATAAAGTTTGATGACATTGGAGGTGGTGTCAGAAGGAAGCTGTTCAAAGAGGGGTTCGCATCTGAGCAGGTAATAGGATTAAGAAAAAACATATTTACTAACGAGAATGTATATGGCAGCCCAAGAGAAGAAAGGATAGAGGTATATCCTCCGGAACTGGAAGAAAAGGCGGAAAACGGTGAGTTGAAGGCGACTGCCGAAACACTTCTTTTCATGGGTTGTGTTCCAAGCTATTCAGACATGGAGATGGTCCCAAGCCTGTTAAAGCCACTTGACGCGGCCGATGTTGATTATACTGTTCTTGGTGAGGATGAAGGGTGCTGCGGATTGCCTCTTTACCTCATGGGTTCGGATGAGTTTGAGGCCCACGCACAGAAAATGATTGAAAGAATTGGTGCAACAAAGGCCCGTGAACTGGTTACGCCATGTGCTGGATGTTACAAGGCGTTTAAAAAACTGTACCAGGAAGCGGGTGACCTCGATCTTAAAGTATATCATTCCGTGCACTATCTTGAAAAATTGATTAACGAAGGAAGGATTAAGCTCAAGGATGAATTTTCAAAGAAAATCACATATCATGATCCCTGCGACCTGGGAAGATCATTTCAGATATTTGATGAGCCCAGAAATATAATTCAGAACATTCCCGGTATAGACTTTGTGGAGATGGAAACAAACAGGTTGCTCGCCAGGTGCTGCGGAGGCGGTGGTCTTGTAATGGCTAATGACCATAATCTAGCAAAGGATATAGCAACACTCAGGGTTAAAGATGCCCTTGATGTAGGTGCTGAAATAATCGTTACGGGTTGTGCGGCCTGCAAAGACAATCTTACCAAAGGATCAAAGGCAATCCCTAAAGAAGAGCGGGGGAAGATCCGGGTTATGGATATCACTGAATTAGTGGCTTCATCGATGGTAGGGTAGGGATTGTCACGGATACTTCGTATCCCGCGCTACTACTAGTTTTTAAGGGAAGAAGAGTTTGTATTGTCGCCTAGTGACCTGTCATTCCCTGGCTTGCCTACCGCACCGTCTTGTCTCGCTTTAGCTTTTAGCGAAGGCGGAAGCCTCTCTGACCACCAAAGCTTTAGCAACGGTGGTTGGCGAAGGATGAACCGGGGAATTCCCCATCCGTCATTCCCGCGAAGGCGGGAATCCATTTGAAATAATGAAACAATCCGTTGTTTACATATTTGCCAGCAAACAGTAGGAATCTTTTATAAAGGTTCTAGGAGTGATTTGATAAAACGTATCACTAGTGTCCGGTTAAGAATTAAATAAATTCAATTGGTTACAGTTAGTCTC
>JBHPCX010000050.1:0-26852 GCA_042573485.1 Thermodesulfobacteriota bacterium
GACGCGACTCCGGAAAAGGAAAAAGAGGTAAGGGAAAAGGCCGCGGCCGTTCTTGAAAAAGCAAAACAGGGAGAAGATTTCGCAAAGCTGGCTGAGGAATACTCCGAAGGGCCCACAAAGACTAATGGCGGTGATCTCGGTTATTTTCCAAAGGGCACTTTGTATGAGGAATTTGATGATGCCGCCTTCAGCCTTGAAAAGGGTGAAATCAGTGATCTTGTGAAATCACCGGTCGGGTACCACATAATAAAGGTTGATGATATTATGGACAATCCGGTTGTAGACTTTAAAGAAGTCCGTGACCAGATAGCCAGTATTATGACACGAAACAGCAGTATGGACCTGGCGAATGAGAAAGCATTGTCACTAATCGATCAAATGCCCTACGACGTCGATCTGGCAGAATATGCATCCCAGCATGATGTACCTATAGAAAGCACGGACCTCTTTGCACGATTTGAACCTCCGGAGCTTTTTCAAGGGAACAGCAAACTGCTGGAAACATTGTTTGCTCTGGCAAATAAAGATATAAGTGAATTAATAGAGCTTAACAATGAATATTATATTATGCAAATCATCGATAAAAAGGCCTCCTATCTCCCTGAACTGAATGAAGTTATGGCCGCAGTTGAAATTGATTATATCGAAGACATGGCTTTAAAACAGGCAAAACGGGAAGCGGAAAAGTATCTTCAGGAGCTTAAGGAAGGCAAAGACTGGATTGAACTGGCAAAGGAGAAGTACAAAATACCTGACACTGCAGATTATTTTTCAAGACTGGATTTTCCGGATAAAATAGGAACAGCACCGGGGCTTCATGAAGCAGCGTTCAAATTAGACATGAATTCACCCTATCCTGACAAAGTATTTGAGAATTACAGCGGTGCCTATGTCATAAAGTTTGAAGAAAAGCAGCAGATTGATAAAAGTAAATTTAATGAGGAGAAAAACAGATACTCGGAAGCCCTTATGCTGAGAAAACAGCAGGCAATCTTCAGCAGCTGGATAGAAAGAATGAAGGCAAAGTCAGATATAGACCGTTCATACTTTGACAGCCTGAGGTAACCATAACTTATTTATAAAATCGAATAGGTTCATTTCAAATAATATTTTTCACCACCGAGAGGGAGATAATATTTATCTCCCTCTTCTTTTATGTATGCCGCGATCTGGTAATATGCCGCCCTGCTGAACCTGGCCGTAAAATTGTTTCCCTTTATTGAGCAGTAAAGGACATTGTCCCTTCCCACCTTGAGGGTATTAGGATCAAGTTTCTCAAAAGTATCATCCGTTAAAAAAATGGATGCGCTCTCATCCTTCTTTTCTTTTCCCTTAAATTCCACTCTTATAACTATAAACGGAGTGTCTTCCACCTCAAGATAACACTTCTCTTCACCAAGCGTTAAAAATAACAACGTGAGAACCCCGTAACCGCACAAAATCTATTATTTAAACTGGATTTCAGTTTATTTAATTTAACAATATTTAATCTTAAATTGTATATTGATCAGCAGATAAGTTTACATAATGATGTTTACTTAACACCCAGTTTCTAAATATACTCCGGGTACTTAATACCCAGCCCGCAGATATTATATAAAGCATTGATATCAAAAATAATATGATAGCGGAAAATTAGTTGTTATTTTAAGCAGATATGTCCGCAGGTCTCACGTGGCATATTAATTGCTTTTTAATATCAGGACTTATTTATAATAACCTGGTAAAAAAGGAGACTATTATGAAAGCAGATAAAATAATTGTTCCGTTAATCCTTTTAATGACTATTTCGTTGACCATACCGGAAATATCTGAAGGGCAGCGCAGGGGCTCTTTCGGACGGGGAAGAAGCCCGATGTCCAGCGAGACATTACCTGTTCTCAGGGAGGGGCATGAGAAAAATATTTTTAGTGTTATGGAAGATATGGCTGCAAGCCAGGGGAATATGATGAATGTCCCCATGGATGACGGAAGGCTGCTCCGCCTTCTCACCGAGACGATGGGTGCAAAAAATGTTATTGAAATAGGCACCTCAAACGGCTATTCCGGTTTGTGGATAATGATGGCATTGCACACCACCGGAGGGAAGCTTACAACATTTGAAATAGACCCAAGAAGTGCCAGGCTGGCTTCTGATAATTTTAAAAAGGCGGGAGTAGCTCATCTGGCGACTATTATTGAAGGAGATGCACATAAGGAAGTAACAAAGCTGAAAGAGCCTATTGACCTCCTTTTTATAGATGCTGACAAGGATGGATACCTGGATTACCTGAACAAGCTCCTCCCTCTTGTCCGTCCCGGAGGTCTGATTGTATCACATAACATAAACCAGATGAATCAGGACTATATAGATGCACTGACGAAAAACCCTGATCTAGAAACACTTATACAGAATCAGTACCTGGGAGGTGTTGGTGTTACACTTAAGAAACGATAATAAATATATCTGATTATAAAACCCATATGAAAAACCGAACAAAATTTCAAATTTTAATAATTTTATTTTTAATATTTAATGTTTTTATAAATACTGCTTTGGCTGTAGCGTGTTTTTGCGAAAAATCCACTTTTCATGACATTACATATGTTGAAAATAAAAGCTTATTTCACACTTGTTGCCCTGGTTCATCGTGTAAAAATTGTACAGTGGAAAATGGACAGGATTCAAAAACAGTCAATTTTAATAACAGGATTTTTATTAAAAATATCTTTAAAATCAACATTCTTTATTCCGCCTTTGTAATACAAGATTTAACCCCTGATTTAATTTTAAATTTTCAGTCCTTTTATAAACCTGCATTATGTCGGTCAGATACAATCTATTTAAAAAACCTTACCCTGATTATTTAATAATTCCTCAATTCTAATTTATATATCCACCCATAACATAATCGATCAAGCAGCAGGGAGATGCTGCAAATTTAAATCAGTCTAATTAATCTATAAAATAAATATATATGTAAAGGATAATTTAAATGCCCTATCTTTCTTTTAATAAAAATAAAGTGGTTCACCAACTTATAATAGTATTATTACTTTTTATTTTTTCATACACTTTTTGCTGGGCACAGGGACAAATACAAGCTGAGAAACAAGATAATGTTTTTACAGCCGAAGACATTGATACAATGAATGTATCAAGTGTAATGGAAGTCCTTGAAAGGATCCCTGGCGTAACTGCTTCGGGAAAGGATTTATCCATTAACGGATCAATGGAAATTCTTGTTCTGCTGGATGGACGCAGCCTCAAGGATCCAATATCAGGTGACATTAAATGGGATCAGATATTATTAAATAATATCGGCAAACTTGAGGTCATCAAGGGAGGTGGAGCCCAATACGGTGAAAATTCCAGCGGTGGAGTCATCCTCATTACATCCAAGCTGGCTGACACCTTCAGGGGCAACCTGGAAGTCGCCACGGGCAATATGAACTTTAAGGAATACAGCGGTGATATCCAGACTCAGTTTAAGGGAGTAAAAATCGGTGTGATGGGCGGTTACGTATCGGATGACGGATGGCGGTTGAACGAACATGATATCGAACAGAAGGCAGGACTGAATCTTTCCTACGCACCGCAGCCTGATGTTATTTTTGCACCATCCTTCAATTATTTCAAAGATATAAAAGGCCTTGGGGGGCCATATTTTGCACCCACTCCCTACAATGAAGCTACCTTTGAAAGCTTTTCTGCCACACTTTTAGTAAAAATTAAAAGGTTAAACAGCAAGTTTATTTATACAGATTCAATGGACCGGAGCATAGATGCACCTCCCGCTCCAATTCCTCACAATATAAAAATAACTCCTGAAATTGTCAGCCAGGAATTTACTACGGATTTTTCCTTTTCAGAAAGAGGAAGCATGAGCACGGGCGTTGGATATGAACACGCGGAAGTAGGTGTAGAAACAAATATTAATAATGTTCAAATGCCCAATGCACTGCACAATGAAAAAAAAGGATGGATTTTCACGACCTACAAGTTTGAGCCAGAAAACAGACCCTATTCACTGTATCTTGGGATGAGAGGAACCTATTATAATAACTTTGATAACAGCCTGAATCCTGAATTGAACCTGGGCTACAAAAAGGGTAAATTCAGAGCAGTTTTCGGGTTTAACCTTACGGACAGGGTTCCCGGCTACAAGGATAGATATCGATCAGATGCCTTTGTCATTGCCAATCCTGATCTTAAAAAGGAAGAATTTACAACCTATAAGCTTAATCTCTTTTACTCACCCGTAGATACACTTTCCTTTAATATCACCCCATATTATACGGAAGTTGAAGAACTGGTCAGTATGGACTCAATAAATACCGAAAACGGATTAAAGCGTACTTTTGTAAATGTGGGCAGCGCGACTGAAAAGGGATTTGACAGCTCCATATCCTGGAAGCCCGATCCACGGTTCAACCTGTTACTGTCCTATAATTATAAATCAGCAAAGGATGATGCTACGGGTTTGTGGCTTCCCATGAGAGCGAAGCATAGATTCCAGGGGAAAATAATAGCTGAACCCATTGACAGGCTTTCCATAAGCACAACAGTGAACTGGACTTCAGAAGAGTTCAGCAATAGCATGAATACTATAGGTGTTGGAAGCCACTACGAAGCTGATGGCAGGATTGAGTATGATTTTAAAAAAGGTGTTAAACTCTTTTTCGAGATAGATAATATGTTTAACAGAGAACATATAATGCCTTTCCTGGTCCCGGCAAAGACAAGATTTTTTTATACCGGCATTAAATATTCATTTTAGTAGTTTTTAGTAATTATTGACGTAATTTTTCTGTCTTTGCTAACGATATTTTTCCAAGCATCAAAAAAGATATTTTTTTATCAGTCCCTGTTATGTTATTATTTTCATTTATTTTCCTAATATTGCATTAATTGTTTATTGTTATGACCTTTTAATAAAAACAGCCGCCTGAATATATATAAATATTCATCAGATTAATACAGCAATAGAATCCAGGAATATGAGGAACATCTGATATGAAAGTTACAGGAAAAAAGAAAATAGCGATAATTCTGGCAATCATACTTATCATTGCCTTTGGATGGAAAGTTATTTCCGGTATAAAGGAACATGGAGAGGGTAATGACCGGCGGGATCAAGGAGGTTCCAGGGCAGTACCAGTTGAAGTTGCAGAAATCAAAAAGGAATCCATTGAACTCAGAAAAACATTCAGCGGGACACTTGAGTCACCATCCGAATTTATAGTCGCACCGAAAATAAGCGGCCGCGTAGAAGTCCTTAATGTTGATATTGGAGATACAATCAAGCGAAACCAGTTTATCGCCCAGCTGGATGATGCCGAATATGAACAGGCTGTTCTTCTTGCAAATGCTGATCTTGCTGTGGCAAAGGCAAATCTCGCTGAGGCTGAGAGTGCATATGAAATAGCCGAAAGAGAGTTAAAAAGGATCAGTGAATTGCTCAAGGAAGGGATGGTTTCGGATTCCGAATATGATTCGGCCAAGGCCAATCAGCTGGCAAAACAGGCCAGGCTTGCGGTCTCAGCAGCCCAGGTAAAAAAGGCAGATGCATCTCTTGAGACAACAAGAATAAGACAGGGTTACACAAAAATAACAGCCGGCTGGGCAAGCGGTGATGAAGCCAGAACAGTTGGAGAAAGATTTGTCAATGAAGGAGATATGGTTTCTCCAAATACTCCTATTCTTTCGATCGTTGAACTTGATCCTGTTCATGGCATTATTTATGTGTCTGAAAAGGATTATGTTTACCTTAAAACCGGCCAGCCAGCCTTTTTAACTACGGATGCCCACCCGGATGATATTTTTAAGGGTGTAATAAGCCGTATTGCTCCTGTCTTCCGGCAGGCAACAAGACAGGCAAGAATTGAAATTACCATAGAGAACCATGAATTCCGGTTAAAACCGGGCATGTTCATACGCGCCACAATTGTGTTTCAAAAGGTGGAGAATGCCCTGATTATTCCTGAGCAGGCCCTAACAAAAAGAGATAAAAAAGATGGTATTTTCATTATTAATGACGATCATAAAACCGTGAGATGGTGTTCTGTAGAGGTTGGAATCCGTGAGGATGAAATGGTACAGATCCAATGTGTGGGATTAAAAAAAGGTCTTGTGGTTACTCTTGGCCAGCAGCTTCTGGATGACGGTTCAAATATCCTGATTTCAGAATAAAATGATGATAGGACTTCAGGTAACAAAATGGAGACACTCAAATGACTCTTGCTGAATTCAGTGTAAAACGCCCTATAGTAATTACAATGCTTACCCTAATTGTGGTTATACTGGGAGTAGTATCATTGAGCCGGCTAAGAATAGATATGCTTCCCAGTGTTGAACTGCCCAACCTGAGTGTGCGCACATCATATCCGGGAGCAAGTCCGGAAGTAATGGAAAGACTCGTCACCCAACCACTGGAGGAGATAATCGCCACAGTACCCGGTGTTGAAGAATTAACATCCAATTCTTCAGAGGGTAACAGCCGCATACGGGTAACCTTTGTATGGGGTACTAATATCGATACGGCAGCTATTGAGGTTCAGAGTAAAATTGAAGATGAGATAAATGAACTGCCTGATGACATAGTCAGACCAAGAGTTAACAAATTTGATGTATCGAGTTATCCAGTTGTGATCCTGGGGATATCCAGCAAACTGGACCCCGTTGAACTAACCGAATTGGTTGAGGAACAGATCAGATACAGGTTCGCCAGGGTACCCGGTGTTGCCCAGGTTGACATCTGGGGCGGCTATAACAGAGAGATCAGGGTTGAGCTGAATCCCCAGAGCATCAAGGCCCTGGGGATTCCGCTTGACAGAATATTACAGGCGATCCGTGATGCCAATCTGGACAGACCTGCGGGAAAGATAGAGGAAGGTAAGTACGACATTGCCCTGAGAGCGCCGGCCGAGTTTACAAATTTGGATCAGTTAAAAAACACTGTTCTCTTTACCCTTGAAGGGTCAGCGGTAACTCTCGGGCAGATCGCGGAGGTAAAAGATACCTTTGAAAAGGTTGAAAGAATTGTAAGGGTAAACAGAGAAATAGGGTTGAGGATTGGTATCCGTAAGGAAGCGGATGAAAACACGGTAGAGGTATCAAAACGTGTTTTGGAGGAAATTGAAAGAGTTAACAGGGATTTTCCCCAGGTCAATATTATCCCGGTTATAAATCAAGGCAACTTTATTGAAAGATCAATACAGAATGTAGCGAGATCGGTTTTTTATGGCGGTGGCCTGGCGATTATCGTACTTCTGTTTTTCCTGAGGAATATAAGGAGCACTGTTGTAATCTCACTGGCCATACCCATTTCCATAATAGCCACTTTCACACTCCTCTATTTCGGCGATTTTACTCTCAATCTCATGACGCTGGGCGGGCTTGCACTTGGTGTCGGCATGATGGTGGACGGCTCAATTGTTGTTCTTGAAAACACCTTTCGCCATCGGGATGAATATAATGCTACCCCGGATATCGCGGCTATAAACGGAACAAAAGAAGTGGCACCCGCGATTATCGCCAGCACCATTACAACCCTGGTAATATTTCTTCCTCTCATTTTCGTGAGGGGTGTGTCAGGAATTCTGTTCAAAGAACTGGCTTATGTCATTATATTTTCATTAATCTGCTCCCTCATGGTTTCTCTTAGCCTGGTTCCCATGCTTGCCTCCAGGCTTCTTGAAAACTCAGAGCAGAAAGCCCCGAAAAAGAGTGCATGGATCAGCCGCTTTGTAGATTTATCTTCAACCCTTCTGAATTCCTTAAACAGTTACTACCGGGATCTTCTTGGGCAAGCCCTGGCTCACAGGGGAAAAACCATATTTATTTCAGCGCTATTACTTTTACTTAGTTTTTTTCTATACCCGTTGATAGGAACCGAACTTCTTCCTCCCAGTGATGAGGGTGAAGTACGTATAAACGGAGAAATGGAAGTCGGCCTTCGGCTTGAACTTGCTGATGAACAGACGAGAAAAGTTGAAGATATCGTTTATCCTGCTGTTCCGGAGCTTATCTCATCGGTAGTAAGTGTGGGGTCATCATGGCGCGGAGGAGGGGGTTCACGGGGAGAATTAAATCTAGCCCTGACACCGCTTAAAGAGCGCAGCAGATCCAATGTTGAGATAGCAAACGATCTTAGAAGACGATTGAGCGGAAAAATTCCCGGAATGGATATCAGGGTTCAGGCGCCCCAGGGGCAGTTCATTCTGAACAGACTGATCGGCTCAGGGAATGAAGGGCTTTCAATTGAAATACGTGGATATGACCTTGACACCCTTGATCTTTTGACAGACAGGGTGTTGAACGCGATTAGAGAGGTCCCCGGTATTACAGACACAGATGTGAGTAGAAAGGACGGCGTTCCCCAGAAGGAGATTCACGTGGACAGGGATAAAGCAGCCGACCTGGGGCTGAGTGCCAGGGATGTTACAAGGATCCTTGAGACAGCAGTTGCCGGAACAAGGGCTGGAGAGTACCGCACAGAGGGCAATTCTTACAGGATTCTTGTTCAGCTGAAGGATGCCGAAAAGCTGTCTATTGATGAAATCCTGAGCCTCACTCTAACGACCGGTTCCGGGGAACCTGTTACTCTTCGAAACGTCGTCAGGGATGAGTCGGGGATAGGACCTCTTGTTATTGAAAGGAAGGACCAGCAGCGTATAGCCTATGTAACAGCCAATATCGCCGACAGGGATATCGGCTCTGTAGCAGAAGATGTGCAGGAACTCATATATCAGATAGCGAAGCCTGTTGGTTACGATATAAGAGTAGCAGGCAATTTCGAGGAACAGAAAGAGGCCTTTCACGAACTTGTTATATCCCTCATGCTTGCACTTGTACTTGTGTACATGGTTCTGGCCATTCAATATGAATCCCTGAAAAACCCTCTGGTAGTTATGTTTTCCGTACCAGTCGGAGCCGTAGGAGTACTTGTTACCCTTTTCATTACGGATACTACCCTGAATATACAATCCTATATAGGATGCATCATGCTTGGCGGTATAGCGGTTAATAATGCCATACTTCTTGTGGATCAGGCGGGCCAGCTTGGCAGAGACGGGATGCCGGTTAAAGAGGCTGTTATGGAGGCAGGTCGGAGGAGGCTGAGGCCTATTCTTATGACGACTCTTACAACCATATTCGGTCTACTGCCCCTTGCTCTAGGTATCGGGGAAGGAGCCGATGCCCAGGCGCCCCTGGCAAGAGCTGTAGTAGGAGGGCTTACAGGGTCTACAGTAATAACTCTGGTGTTGATACCGGTTATTTATTCATTATTTCATCGTAACGGGAATACAAAAAGATAGTTAATCAAAATCATAAAATTTACATGGTACAGGATAACAGGTTTCCGCAACGATAATGACGTGGAAATTCCATGCCCTTTGAAAGGCTTTCATTTTGATAGCTTTAGACCTTACAGTTTTATTATAAAACCGTTCTGGGTGATGAAATAATATCCTTTACTCTTGCCTCTCTTATTCGTTCATCATGTTCCGTCTTTCTATCTGAGGCTTTTTTTATCTTGTTTATAAGATCATCAGTCTCGCATGGTTTCATAAGATAGTCAAAAGCTCCCAGCTTCATTCCCTCTATAGCCGTCTCAACTGTAGCATTCCCGGTAAGCATTATCACTTCTGTCAACGGTTTTGTACTTTTTATCTCCTTCAACACATCTATACCATTCGTACCGGGCATTTTTACATCCAGGATTACAATATCAAAATTAAACTGTTTATTCTTAGCGATAGCATCCTGACCTGTAAAGGCCATTGTTACATCATATTCACGTATCATAAGCCTTTCGGACAACGCCTCCACGAAATCCTCTTCATCATCGACTATTAATATGCGTGTTTTCATAATATCTCTCCTTAATAAAATAGTTGAAACATAAGCTCCTATAACTCCAGATGCTCAGGTATGTTGAGCATGAAAGACCCAGGCACATCTCCATCAATAATCCTGGCATTCAATTTTTTAAATAGTTCATCCGACCCCGGAAAAGTTGTGCTTTCTTTTTTGGATCCGGTACTTAAGCCTGAAAATCGAAAAAAAACCTTCTCTCCTTTTTTCTCTATCGATATTGAGATAGTTCCGTCTTCTCCCGGACTCTCCATAGCCCGGTCAATACAAAGATAAAGAAGATTTTCAAAAAGAAATGGAAACGTTGCGATTTCAACTTTCTGTTCATAAGATTCCAGCTTCAGTATGACCCTTTTCATATCGGCAAATCTCTCAGAAAGTTTTACAACAAACTTCAGGTATTCAAATGCGTCTATTTTTAAAAATTCATTATCAATACTGTGCGCGAATCGATTCATATTATCAACAATGGAATCTGTCCTTCGAACCTGTTCAAGAACCTTATCCACTCTTTTGCTAACCCTTTCAAGGTCAAGAGGATGTCCCTTTTCGGACATAAGCAGCAGATCTTTTATCAATCCGGCATTTTCGTTTATTACCGCCAGGGCATTTCGGAGTTCGTGGGATATGGAGGCATTCATCTTTCCGAAAAAATGTAGCCCTTCATATTCGGGACTTTTATTATCGTTTATCATATAAATTCTCCATTTGTCACAATGACCTCTTTTATTTTTATTATGAGATCATCGATATTGACCGGCTTAACAAGATAATATTCCGATCCCGCCTCCTTGGAACCTGCTTGAAAATCCGCTTCCGAACCATGGCCTGTCATGAATATAAATCTCATTTGAGGTTTTCTCTGTTCCATCAACTTTTTCAATGTTATTCCGCTAATACCCGGCATCTTCACATCCAGGATTGCCAGATCAAATGATTCTTTGTCCGCCTTTACCAATGCTTCCTCAGCGCTTGTGGCCCAATGGGCGTTTATTCCCCTCATCATCAACCTCTCGGCCAGGGTTTCAACCAGTTCTCCCTCATCATCCACCAGAAGCACTTTTATATCAGTCATTTCTGTTTTCCCCGGTTTATTGGTATTAGTATTTCAAAAGTAGTACCTTCATTAATCTCACTTGTAACATTAATCTTCCCACCGATTTCCTGTGAAAGGTTATAGGTTATCGATAGGCCAAGACCAGTGCCTCCCTGTCCCTTTTTCGTGGAATAAAACGGTTCAAAAATCCTTTTCAGGTCCTCCCTGGGGATACCATGCCCGTTGTCAGAAAAAGATAAAGATACAAAATTATCATCTTCCATTTTAGCCTTTATAGCAAGGGTCCCCTCATCTTTCAAAGCTGCAAAGGCATTATTGATTATATTAAGAAAGATCTGCTGCAGTTTTCCCCTGTCACTTTCAAACACAGGGATATTATCGTCAATTTCAAGAGAGATCTTTATTGATCTGTGCTGAGCTTCTTTGTCCATGAAACCAAGGATCTCCTGAATTGTTTCTTTCAGGTTGACCGGCTCAACACTTGCCTGCAGGTTACGCGCGAAGGAAAGAAGTCTTTTTGTTATAGTCCCTGTCCGGTTCACAGATTTTATAATGGAGTCAACAAGCCCCATGAGCTTACTGTCAGAGGAATACTGCTCTTTTATAAGGAATAGATCCCTGATGAGACCTGCTTTCTCATTTATAATTGCCAATGGATTATTAATCTCATGGGCAACACTCGCTGCAAGCCTTCCAATGGATGCCATTTTGTTTGCATATTCAACCTGATGAAATGTACTAAGACGCCTTTCGTCTGAAATTCTCATTTTTCTTACCATATAGGTAGCCATCCAGAGGATAACACTGGTTATAACAGTAATACTGAAAATAAGAAAAAGAATCAGTAGGAGTCTTGTACTGGACCATGGTTTCATCAACACCCGTTTATCTTTTACAACCATTAGAATAAAAGGGGATTGGTCAATAAACCTGTAGCCGATTAATACTTTTTTCCCATCCGGAGTTTCTTCCTCATAAACCATACTTTCCCGGGAATATTCCGGGACTTTCAACGGAGTCTTATCAAGTACCGTCCCGTAATACTTTGAATTTGTCTGTAATGTGCCTTCATGATTTATCATAAACGCATCACCATCACCTGCCAGTTCAAGGTTTGAAAGTAGAGTCTCAAAGGGCTCCATATCAATCGCGGACCTCAGGACAAAAAATGACCCGTCATTGAATTCTTTTTTAACTGCTATGATAATATGAGGAACTTTTCTATATCCGAGGAAAACATCGCTTATATGAACACCATGTTCAACTACCTGTTTGTACCATTCCTGTTGGCTATAATCCTTTCCCTTGAGGGAGTAAGGCCCTTCATACACTCTTTGAACACCTTTACCATCAATGAGTCCCAGGTCAACAAAACCACCCCCGAAACTTTTTTTCAAATTAATGAGAATACTTGCAAGACGGTCACCGCTGTTTAGACTTTCAAAACTGTTTGAATGGACAATGAAATCAAGTGCTGATTTACGTTCTGACAGAAAAAAGGAAATACTCCTGTGATTATTTGAGACGATCCGAGTAGTCCGAAGCAGGAATTCAGATTCTATCGCGTTCTGAGTTACCTTGTAATCGATAACAGTTATTATAATAAGAGGAAGAAGCGCTACACTACCGGTCAAAACTACCGCTACACGCCATATCCGCCGGTAATTAAATAGATACCCTTTTCTTATGGGCTGATTCATTGATTTATCCCTCTGCGGGGATGTTATTTTATCCAGCAGACTCATATTTAATCACCAGTAGATTTATATTGTTTTATGTTCACGAAGAAGGTCCTGCCTTCTTCTTCTGGATCTTTTCATTAGCCTGCTTTATTGTTTCGCTCAGGGCATCTATATCAACAGGTTTATGGAGGTAGGCAAATGCTCCGAGATCCATACAGATTTCCCTGTCAGCTTCAGAACCATGTCCTGTTAGAATAATTACTTCAATATTCGGCTGATTTTTCTTTACTCTTTTTAAGACTTCAATTCCGTCTATACCCGGCATTCTGAGATCAAGAATCATTACTTCAGGTTCATCCTCCCTTATAAGTTCCAATGCGGATTCCCCGTCATAGGCGACTGCAGAGCCCATATCTCTCATTAATAGTCTTTCTGAAAGGGTCTGTACAAACTCACGCTCATCATCAACAAGCAGAACTTTTGACGGCATCTCAAAATCATATTTGCGGTAAATATCAGCCTGGTGAAAACCAGGACCAACTTTAGTAATGACCTCTTTTACACCAGGGACTTTTGATGCAATATTTTTCAATTCCTCTTCCAACCTTGAAAGCATGAGCACATTTTTATTAATTGAAAGAATCGCTCTCCCACCATCCACTTTAACATCAACATTATGCCCTTCCCTGGTAAGTGCTGCCTCAATTTTGGAAGCAAGCTTGAACTCATCAAACGCCCTCTCAGTGGTTTCCCTGTATTTAAGCACATCTCTACTCATGCTTTCATTAACAAGCTGAATGATTTCATCATCTTTCATCTTGTCTGTGGGTATCATAATATCGTAAAGAGATGGGTCCCATGGATCATTTTTATTAAAGATTCCATATATCCAGGCAGCCCGGTCTTCATCTGTTTTCCTTATTATTTTTACTGCTTCATTTTCTGAAATCGACTCCTTATCCATGGCCAGAGAAACCCGTGACTTCATGTCTGCAATAAGGCATATCCGTAAAACATGATTGAGATTTTCGGGCAGCAACTGACCTGTAAATCCGTCTATTATCATATTTTTTTCTGATATTTTATCAGTCAGCGCGAATTTGAGATGGGCAATGGACCTCTCCCTTTCGTGAGTAAATTTATTAAATACGGATGGCTTCGCTGAAAAGGAGCGCACAATCTTGTTTGCCGGTATTCCGGTGATCCGGCTTGCCTTATGGATTATGTCTGCATCTCTAATTAACTGATATCCGGTGCTTTCAACAATTTTTTGGGTCAGAGCATCTTCCCTGCAGAAAGTACCACTGAATAAACTTATAATCGCCATTTTCTATTCTCCTTGCCTATCAGGAAATGCTTTCGGTCAGATAGCAGACCGATTTTAATGGACAAACTGGTTCTTCACTTTTTCTGTGTGCGTAGTCATAAACATTCTCAATTGCCTTTTCCATCGTGGAATAAAGATTATCTTCTCCTATTTTTTCCAAAAAATGCGTTCTCTTTAAAACTTTCATTACCGTTTCATTCACTCCGCTCAGGGAAATATCTATTCCGGCACTCCTTACCCTGTCAACCAGAAGAGACAATGTTTCTTCACCGGAGGCATCTATATCATTTATACCGTTGGATACAATTACGATATGTCTCAAGCGTGGTTTGGCCTTCATTATTTTCATTATCTCATCTTCCAGGTAGCTTTCATTGGCAAAAAAAAGTGACCCGTCAAATCTGATCATCGCTATATATTCGCATTCCTTTAGACCGTGTGTTTCAGCGCATCTGAAGGCCTGATCTTCAGTTCGGGCAAGTGATGCTACACCGGGTCTCATACTTTTGTACAAGAAAACGAGCAAAGAAAGAATAACCCCAATCATTATCCCTCTGTCCAGATGAGGAGCGAATATCAGGGTACAAACAAAGGTGATTACGGAAATGAGTCCGTCATACCATTGTGCCTCCCACGCGTGTACAAATCCCGACACATTGATCAAACCTATTACAGCCATCATTATGACTGATGCCAGAACCGGTTGGGGCAAATGATAAAGAAGAGGCGTAAAAAACATAAGGACTATGATGACTGCAACGCTTGTGAATACACTTGAAAGCCCTGTCACGGCTCCTGCCTGTAGGTTTACTGCAGATCTGGAAAAAGATCCCGATGTTGGATAGCTTTTACCAATGGAACCCAGGATATTTGCCAGTCCCTGTCCAATCAATTCTCTGTCAGGATTGAGCCGCTGGCCTGTTTTACCGGCCATTGCCTTGGCAATTGAAATTGCTTCCATAAATCCAAGTAGAGATATGATGATTGCGTAGGGGAAAAGGTGGACAAGAATACTAAAATCAATTTTCGGAATGGATAGGGAAGGAAGCCCCTTTGGTATTATACCGACAACATCCCCCCCTCCTGTCATCATTATGATTCTTTCATCTATGGGTGTATTTCCAACTTTTATTCTCCAGATGTGATCCTCAACATCCGATCCCATTGGTATTTCATTCTCAAGGAAAAATTTCAATGTCCCGTTCTGTTCCTTGACAGGTTTGAAGAGAAAACTCCTTATTTGATCACGGTATGTATGAGTCTTCTCCTTTAATGCCTCGATACTCATATCCACTATACTGGCTTCATGTTCATACTCGAGGAACTTTAACACGTCATGGTTTTTGTGAGCATCTTCTATATTCTTGAAAATAACTGTTTTACTATTGGCAAACTCAGCGATTTTATTCGTTTCTGAGTTAAATTTTTTTACTATCTCGATAGCTATTGGAGAACCCATCTGGCTTAAATCAATTATTTTATTATTTTCATAATTAAAGCCCCATGAAATAACGGTCGTTACCACAACAGCGACAAGAACGTTCGGAATTTTTGGTGAAATCCATTTTAGTCCGTACATTATCGCGAAAGCAAATGCCCCCGTGAATAGTGTCGGCCAGTGAGTATAGTGTAAAGCAGCCTGAATAACTCTTATTATTGTTTCATAATGATGCTCACCTTTATCCACGTATACACCAAACAGCTTTGACAACTGTGAAGACGCGATAATTATTGCACCGGCGTTTGTAAAACCGTTTACTACAGGATGAGAAAGAAAATTAACTACAAGACCGAGCCTCAGAACTCCCAGTAAAAACTGGAACACACCAACCATTAGCGCAAGCAGTATCGCATAGGCTATAAAACCAGGACTTCCAGTTGCAGCGAGCGGCTCAAGACTTGCGGCTGTCATAAGGGATACTATGGCAACAGGTCCTGTTGCGAGTTGCCGGCTTGATCCGAACAATGCCGCGATCATAGGAGGTAGAAAGGAAGCATATAATCCATAATATGGTGGAAGCCCTGCCAGCTGAGCATAGGCCATAGATTGGGGAATAAGGACAAGAGCTACTGTTAGGCCGGAAATTGCGTCTACCCTGAAATGGTGCAATGAATAATCTTTAAACCAGCCTAGAAAAGGGAATATTTTTTTTAACATGAAGATCACCTTCTATTATTCTTTTTCTGCTCTGAGAATCCTGCGGCAGGAATTAATCAGTTCATCGTAGAGAGCTCCGGCGTTATAAAGACTGTATGTATTAAAACGTACCAGGGCATCGATCATGGCAAAAATAATCATTGCTGTCTTTCTCGGAGTTATCATTTTATCAATTGAACCATCTTTCTGCCCGATTGATATCGCTCTCTCAAAAATATCAATAAGGCAATCATAAATTGCTTCAAGATATTCTCTGCACTCAGAATTATTTATGGACAACTCGTAGGCATCATGCCTGTGGAGAAGCAGGAATCTATCTTCCATTGAACCGGAAAGATACAGATAAAAGGAAATAATATCTTCCATCATAAGAATACCGCTATCGAATTTTTTTTCTTCAATATAACGCTGAAATTCTTCAACAATGCTGTCTTTTAAATCCTTAAGGATTGACAGGAAAAGACCTTCTTTAGTCTTGAAATGGTAAAAGATTGTTCCTTCAGCAGCCCCTGTTAATTTGGATATCTCGGAAATAGGTGTTTCTTTAAATCCCTTTTGGGAGAAAAGATTTGCTGCGACATCAAGTATTGCCTGTTTTTTATTCATGGAAACCTCTTATTTATACTGAGCGCTCAGTCAGTTTTGATAATATCAATCTTTTATTTTATGTCAACAATTTTTTTTGGCTTTTTAAAAAAGGTATAACTATCTTATTTTATTGATATAATTGCATGAAGATAAAAAGTGGAGAAGTGTTGCCGGAATAGAATTTTAGAATTGAAGTTGAGCTGAAATTTATAAAAAAGGTTAAATAGCTATTATTTCACCTTTTTCTTTCATGATTTTGTCCATATATTCGACCAGTATTTCAGAAGCTTTTTGAGGCTCCAGCTGAAGGACAAAATGGAGTGTATCTATTATTGCCAGTTCTATATCCTCATTTACTGACTTTATTTTTTTAAAATTATGTTTCCGGACCAATTTGTCCCTGCCTGCCATTAGATAAAGGACCGGGTAAGGACACGACCTCAATTCATTTTCTACATTTACTGACAATATGGACTTCACCCTGTGGGCAATAACATCAGGATTTACCAACTCTATCGCTTCGAGAGCAAGATCAGCGATTCCTCTAAAATCCCTGCCCCCGATTCTTGCCCTCAGGTCAATAAGGGCCGGCCATAACCTGTAAATGGGGCCGACTGAAAATATTTTCATCCATGAAGTAAAAGGGACAAAGGGATTTTTTATAAAAGTGGCACAGAGTATTAAACCCATAAGCCCTTCCGGTCTTTCATTGGCTATCATGACTGAGAGCGGCCCTGAAAAAGATTCCCCAAGTATGAAAAACGGTAGGTCATGGGGCAAAGACAGCATAACAATTTCTTTTAGTTCTTCATAAGTTTTGCGTTGATGGCAGGGGTATGAAATTACTATTGGAGTAATTCTTTTCGGAAATGAGTCAACAAGGGGAGTAAATAATTTCCCTGTTCCGTCAAGTCCTGGAAGAAGGACTATGGAGTATTCGGCAATATCCATTTTTTAGATCTTGGAAAAAAATGTAACCATGAAATACACAAAACTCACTAAAGTAAAAACTTTTTTCTTTTCGTTTATTTCGTGTGGTTAGTGGTTAAATATCTATGGCCCGGGTAGAAAAATCTTCTTTTTTTCGGGATCTTTTTGTTCCCTGTATAAAATTACTGTATGGCCGATCGTACCGGCAACCTCAGATCCTGTTTTTCTACAGATATTCTCTGAGATTTCCTTTTTCCGGTCCTTTTCTTTAAATTCATTGAACTTTACTTTTATCAACTCATGGGTTTCCAGCGCCTGGTCTGCGGATTTAATCAGTTCACCAGTGAGTCCCTTCTGTCCTATCTGGACAACAGGTTTCATCCCATGGGCAAGACCCCTTAAATATTTTTTCTGAAAACCTTTTAGTTTACTCATTTATTTGCTCTTTCTGATTCAATAAATTATTTATTTAAAAATACATAACTTCAAGACAGAGCCCTCAGCTAAGCCTTTGTTTTAATGTCTTTAGCTGATGGCTGATGGCTGACAGCTCAAATAAAAAAATAATATGTTTTGATTTGCAATTACTTTCCCTGCTCAGGGTAGCTTTTCATAAGAAAGGTCTTTGCAATATTGCTCGTATACACAATTATCTGTTTTAGTACATCCATTAATTCCATGTGAACTTCATGTGTTCGAACAGAGGCCATTTTTTCAAGACGCACCCTTTCAAGGTGCCTTACCCTGTATTGCTCTTCGAGGTCAAGATATTTTCTCTCCCTTCCCATTATTATGACGGCCTTTTCAATATTTCGCTCCGCTAATGCCTCTGCCAGCCTGTCAATCTGATTGCACACCTTGTCATGATAAATCAATATTTCTTCTTTTCCTTCAACAGAAAAATCCTTATCAAGGGAATTCTTTTTTTCAATCAACTTCAGCAGGTTCCTGTGTATAAGATCCCCAATGCTCTCTATATCACTTGCAATAGAAATCATTCCGTAAATTTCATGGGCCTGCTCAATTGATGATTCATGTTGTGCGATTTTAATTAAAAACTCATGGATTCTGTCATTGAGAAAATCAATATATTCTTCACGCATGTCTAGTGCTTCAAAGAGAGTAAGATTAGGATGACGTTCATCCCTTACGGGAATTTCCTTTATAAGGGCCTCCTTTTCATCATCTGTAAGATCTTCCTCATCCATGATCCATTTTTTATCGGACATAAAGGGAATAATAATACCCCTCAGCATACGCCCCAGAATCTCCGCCATGTAGGAAAGCTCTCTCCTGGCAAGTTCAATTGCCATGGCTGCCATGGCTGGAGAAGTAATACTTGTTTCATCAAGATATTTTGTTTTTATCTCGATACTGACAGGTCCTTCCTTATCCGGAAGTAATTTTTTTATTAAATTAGAAAAGAAGGGAACAAAAGGCAGAAAAACTATTCCCAGACTTACATTAAAAATTGTATGGGCATTGGCTATCTGGCGCGCTATATCACCACCAAATCTATCCGATATAAACCTGATGAGATCAGCAAAACCGGGGATCCAGAACAGAAAAATAAGCACTCCTGCTACTTTAAAAAGTACGTGGGCAAGGGCAACCCGTTTTGCCTCTCTTGAGGTGTTTATAGAAGCCAGTCCAGCTGTTACGCATGTACCTATATTGGCACCAAATATTATCGGAATACCTGTTTCCAGGCTTATCAGTCCCTGGTGGGCAAGCACGATTACGACACCTGTCGATGCACTACTGCTTTGAACCAGCGCTGTAAAAACCGTGCCGGCAAGAATTCCCATAAAGGGATGCTCAAGCTGTCTCATGACATCGATAAAGACAGGATAATCACGTAAAGGTGACATTGTATCACTCATGAGTTTCATGCCGTAAAAGAGGATTCCAAAACCAAGAATGATCTCTCCCATATTTATAATATCATCCTTCTTTGAAACCATCTGCATCCCGAATCCAACCGCGACCATTAACAGTGCGTAATCCGTCACTTTAAATGCGATCAACTGGGCTGTGACAGTTGTACCGATATCAGCTCCCAGTATTACACCAAGGGACTGGGTAAAATTCATAAGCCCCGCCTGAACAAAACTTACAAGCATTACTGTTGTAGCACTGCTTGACTGGATAATCATAGTCACTAAGGCACCCGCAATCAGTGCCATTATCCTGTTTTTCGTTAATGCAGCAAGGATACTTCTCATCCTGTTACCGGCCGTCTTTTTCATGCCGTCACTCATTTTTTCAATTCCATAGAGAAAAAGAGCGAGTCCTCCCAAAAGGCCGATTAACAGCATGAACCAGTGGATATTTGTAGCGTCGGTATCCCCGGCGATGCAACGGGAAGATAGAATAATAGTAATGATGAAGGTAAATAGAATTATTTTGAAACCGGGGCTGTCAAATAATTTCATGTAAACTCCCTCCGTGGTACACACAATTCCAGGATATCAGGGACAATATAATTAATGAATTTAATAATGCTATTATTTCAACTGAATGAAATCAAATATTTTTTAAAATCATTCAAATTGCTATTACTTCTTGAAAAACATTGTTCCTTTCTTTAAAATCCAGGGATCAATTATGGGAGAGGTATCTTTTTCTAAAAACCACGGTTTAAATTATGATTAAAGCCATAGAAAAAATTCAAACTATAGCACACATTCAAACTATAGCTAGAGTTGAAACTATAGAAAGAATTGGCAAAGGTGCTTGTAAGAATATCCGGATTCTCAGGAATACGCTTTTTTTAGCTTTACATATTGTTACTCAACTGTTCAAGCGGAAAAGTTATAACAATGCATCATGGATGGTTTTTATTCACCAGTTTTATTACACAGCCATCCAGGTACTTCCCCTGTTTATCCTTATGGCGGTCATTTTCGGAACGATAGTCAACGGTATGGTTTTTCAGGCGATCAAGAACCTGGGTCTTACCGATTACCTCGGCAGTCTTTTGATGGGTTTCGTAGTCACTGAGATCGCACCCTTTGTAACGGTACTGCTCATCGCACTTCGTTCCAGTTCAGCGATTAACGCTGAAATTGCTGTCATGAAAGTCAATCGAGAACTGGATACTTTGGATACGTTTAACATCGATCCGATAACCTATTTGTTGGTTCCAAGAATTCTTTGCGGAATGCTTTCAATGATTTTATTGAGCAGTCTTTTTTCAATACTGGTTCTCGCGATCGGGCTTTTCGTTTCCAGTGCAATCTTCGGAACGGGAATTGACGATTATATCGGGATACTGTTACAATCCACCTCCTTACAGGATATTATTATTACCCTGCTAAAATGTGGAACATTCGGATTTTTTATTATCCTTATCCCTATTCGCTGCGGCTTAAACGCGTCTGAAGAAGATCTGACAAGTATACCTGTTTCAGTACTTACCGGCATGGTGAGGGTGTTTCTGGCCATTGTATTTATTGAGGTGATATCATCGACGATAAGATTCATATAAGGCTTTTTGAAACCGAAGAAAATCTGGAAGAAGAACTACGTTTTTTTATAAATAATAATAAAAGGCTGCTGGGATTTGTGTCCCTTGACGCCCCTCTGATCTCCAACCTGAATGTCAGAAACAACATCACCCTCATCCCGCAATATCACAGGAATATGCCTTTAAAGCAGGCTGAGACCATTGTAGACGATCTCCTCAGCCGCTTTGGCATGGTTTCAATCGCGGACAGGAGAATCATTAAACTTTCACCGGAAGAACTCTTTTGCGTTATGCTTCTCAGGGCTGCCATGGTGGAGGATGCTGTACTGGTTCTGGACAGGCCCTTTTCCATATTAACAAACATCATGGAGGACCATTTTATTATGGATTCACTGCAATCTGTTGATGATTTGTTTACAGAAGCCTATATATATGATTGTATCTGGAGGAGATTACGGTACAGGAGGCTGGATGGATCAGAAAATTGAATTCAAAGTCGGTATCTTTATAATAGTAACTACTCTACTGATTATAATTGCTGTAGGATATGTCGCCTATAAGAAAGATATATTTACGAAGGAATATACATATACACTGAGATCCGATACCGGGGAAAATATTACCCAGGGTATGCCGGTCCTTTTCCTGGGATTTGAAATCGGCAAGGTGAGTTCCATAAAGCTGGATGAAGAAGAGAATGCCGTGCTCGCTGTAATCAAAATCCCGGAAAAAAACAAAGCTGTGCTCCGATTAAGCAGCAAATTCATACTCGAAACACCGTTACTCGGTTCACCGCGAATCAAGGTAGAAACAACCAGACTGGAAGGTGAACTTCTGACAGAAGAAGACCAACCTAAAATTTTCTATCGTGACAACATCAATGAACTGATTGAAAGCGGCCAGACAATCGCGGGTAAGGCGGAAAAATTAATAGAGTCTTTGACAACAGCCATCGATAACATCACAAAAGAAACAGAGGAATTACTCGATTTCCAGAAAAACTTGAACCAATCCATGGTAAATATCGAAAGGTTGACAGCCCAGTATTCAGAAAAGGAATCCCTCGCAGAACTAATAACAGGCCGTCAGGAAAGCGCTGCAAACATGCATGAATTTACCAGTAACCTTCGTGATGCATCAGTCCAGATAAATGAAACACTCAAAAAATTTGACTCGATTGCGGAAAAAGCAGACGGAAATATATTTGGTAAAGAAGGCGTTATTCCTCTTTTAAAAGATATTCTTAACAGTCTTAATGATCTTTCAGTGACAGTGGACAATTTCAACAAGATAAGCGGTGAGGCTGCCCTCGCGACAGAAGAATTACCAGCTCTTCGCAATAAATTAGATGCGGCAATTAATGAAATAAGAATCCTGATCAACGATCTGGACCAGTTGATTCCGTTCAAGGATGAATCGGGGATCGAGCTGCCATGAAAAAGTTACTGTATTTGATATGCTTTCTATTTTTGTTCGCGGGATGCGGTTCAAATAAACGTCCCCCCTGGCTTATATTCGGCATTAATCAATTGGACTCTTACAAAGAATACTGCCTGACTGATAGAAAAAAGTCCGGAGCAGAGTCCCATTTTAAAGATGCCCTTAACGAATTAAAAAAGAGCGGGAATCTTGATCTAATGCAGAAAGCATGGTTGACACAGATGGCCATGCAGGTGGCTCTATTGATGGAACCGGACGCGGGAGATTACAGAAAATTGGCTGATCTAAATCCGATTCCCGCCAATGAGAATTATTATCTATTTCTTAATGGCGATATTTACTCCGTCAACGAATCCCTCCTGCCATCTAAATACGGAGATTTTTTAAAATCTCTTAAAATAAATGATATTACTGAAATTGAAAAGGCCATAGACTCAATGAAAGAGGAACCTGTTTCCCGCCTGATAGCGGCAGGGATTGCAGTCCACCGAAAGAAGGAAAGCGAAATGATTATCCAGGCCGCAATCGATACTTCTTCTCAAAACGGATGGAAAGCGGCCCTTCTAAAGTGGATGGAGCGTCAGGCTGACTATTATGAATCGGCCGGAAATGCCTCCAGGGCAGCAAAGGTCCGCCGGCATATGGACCTGATTGAGTAATTATATAGAAATCTTTATTTGAAAATTACGTATAAGCTGTAAATTTAATAAACAGTAGCAATACCTTCCTTTAGATTTTCAATACTACACTTTCTCTTGTGTTGTTTTTCCTCCTTTATAGAACATATTGCGGTAGAGCATAATATCAATATTTTGAGATACCCTCCCAAAAAAGCTGGGGGTATCTCTAAATTCCTAAACCAACCTCATAATTCTGCTTGATTTTACCTTTCAATTAATGTAACGTGCTTTATTTATTCCAGAAAGAAACAGTTCATGGCATGGTTAATATTAAATTAGCCATGTCTTTTTTAATAATGCAGGGCAAAGGGTTATGAGATGAAATTCTGGCGCGTACCATTTGATTCCGACGTAATAGAAATTACAAAAGGGAAAGTAATAATTATTGATGACCGCTGTAAGGGCTGCGGTTATTGTATTGAATTTTGCCCGCGTACAATTCTTGTCTTTTCAAAGCGCTTTAATAAAAAAGGATACCATCCTCCCGAAGCCATTAAACCGGACGATTGTGTAAACTGCCATTATTGCGAAATCATTTGCCCTGAGTTCGCGATTTATTCGGAAGAAATAAAAGAATGACCCTCCAGAAAAAGACATCTGGGTGGAGCTTTCAGCTATCAGCGTTCAGCTAATTAATTCAATTAGAGCCTTATGCTGAAAGCTGAATGCTAAAAGCTGATAGCTTGCCCGTCCTCCGTAGCAGTTCCGCTATAGAGGATGAAAAAAAATAATTAACTCAACTTTTAAATGGAAAAATATGAGACCAGCAGTTCTTACAGGTGAACATTATATTACAGGAGACGAAGCCTGCGCCGAAGGCGCCATGGCCGCAGGCTGCATGTTTTTCGGCGGGTACCCGATCACCCCGGCTACTGAAGTTGCTGAGCATATGTCGATCAGACTTCCTGAAGTTGGCGGTACATTCATCCAGATGGAAGATGAAATCGCGGCGATGGCGTCTATTCTCGGGGCATCATGGGCCGGTCAAAAAAGCATGACATCCACTTCAGGACCTGGTTTCAGCCTCATGATGGAAAATATAGGGCTGGGTGTATGCACTGAAACTCCATGTGTTGTAGTGAATGTGCAGCGCGCCGGACCTTCCACCGGATTACCCACAATGGGGGCACAGGGGGATATGATGCAGGCCCGATGGGGATCCCATGGTCATTATGAAATAATTGCTCTCTCCCCTTCTTCCGCGCAGGAAATATTTGAGCAGACAATTACAGCATTTAACCTGAGTGAAAAATACCGGATCCCGGTATTATTAATGACCGATGAAGTCATCGGGCACATGAGTGAAAAAGTAATTATTCCCGAAACATCAGAAATAAAAACCATTTCCAGGCCGAAACCCAGCGGCCGAAAAGACCGGTTCAAACTTTATCGTCCAGCCTCAAATGGCGTAGCCCCCATGCCCAGCGCAGGGGATGGTTATAATATTCATGTTACAGGCCTTACTCACGATGAAAGGGGCTATCCTGTCATGACGGTTGAAGCCCAGGCTGAAATGATGGATCGCATTGTTCATAAAATCCGTGACAACAGGGATGATATTATAATGACTGAATCCCATAATCTTGAAGATGCTGAAATTGTACTGGTTTCATACGGCATTTCGGCAAGGACCAGCCTCGCGGCTATGCACCAGGCGAGATCTATGGGCATGAAAGTAGGGCTTTTAAGGCTTCTGACAATATGGCCCTTTGCCGAAGACAAAATCAGAGAACTGGCAAAACGTGTCAAAGGATTTGTTACAGTGGAAATCAACCTTGGCCAAATACACCTGGAAGTATCAAGGTGCGCCGGAGACCGGGCAGATTGTCACCTGGTTGGTCATCCCGGAGGGACTGTTATTACTCCGGAAGAAGTTCTCGCTAAAATAAAGGAGGCAATCTGATGGCTGCAAATCCTCGTTTATCCGCCATTGAAGAATCACATCCCCTTGATCATTTAATAAGGACCGACCGAATTCCACACATCTGGTGTACGGGATGCGGTATTGGAACAGTATTTTCCTCCTGCCTTAAGGCAATGATAGCCAGCGGTATTGACCTTCAAAAAACCTGTATGGTTTCAGGTATCGGTTGTACCGGTCGTGGAGCGGGATATGCAAACCTTGACAGTTTCCATACGACACATGGAAGGGCTATCCCCTTTGCCACCGGTTTAAAACTGGGGAATCCAGAGTTGAACACCATAGTTTTCAGTGGTGACGGGGACCTGTTCGCTATCGGCGGAAACCATTTCATACACGCGGCACGCAGAAATATAGATATGACAGTAATCTGCGTAAACAACCTGATATACGGAATGACCGGAGGTCAGGTTGCCGCAACAACGCCTCTTCAGGCAAAAACCACAACGACCCAGGTAGGAAATCCTGATGCTCCTTTCAACCTGCCGTTAATGGCCTGGGCGTCAGGGGCAACCTATGTGGCACGCTGGACAATGCTCCATATCCGTGAACTTACTGCCTGTATTGAAACAGCCCTCTTAAAGAGCGGGTTTTCATTTATTGAGGTGCTTGCTCCCTGCCCAACAAATTACGGCAGGAGAAACAAGGAAAAATCACTGGAAACACTCAATCTCTACAGGGACAATACAATTATTAAAAATAATGCGGACCCAACTGAACTGGATGTGGATTTTCAAAAAGGTGTTGTTCTGGGTGAATTCATAAATAGAGAACGTCCGACCTGCATAGAAAACTATGATCGGACATGCAGATTATTATAATCAGGAAACTGTTATGCAAAAAAAAGTGATAATAACAGGATTCGGCGGGCAGGGAGTAATAATGGCCGGCCGTATTGTAGGAAAGGCAGCTGCCCTTGGTGATAAGCTTGAAAGCTCTTTGGTACAGTCATACGGTCCCGAATCCAGGGGAGGAGCCTGCAGCGTTCAGGTAACAATTGCCGATGAACAGATATATTATCCCTACATTACTGTACCGGATATCCTTGTATGTATGTCACAGGCCGGATTTGATAAATACCGCGATCAACTCGAGAAAGACACGGTCTTAATTATGGACCAGGACCTGGTAAAAGCAAACATTGACCACGATTATTACGCGGTTCCCGCGACAAGATTTGCTGAAGAGATGGGACTTAAAATGATGGCAAATATTATAATGATAGGTTTTTTATCAGGGATAACAGAGGTAGTCTCACTTGACTCTGCCAAACAGACTGTTTCAGATTCAGTTCCGCCAAAAACAGTTGAAATTAACCTTAAGGCTTTTGAGCGTGGCTGGGAATTTGCCAGGGCAACACTTAAGAGCAAAACAAAGAAGGCTTCCGGAAAAACAGGGGTGGTTTAATGAAAAGTCCTAAAAACAGGCTCCATAATGTAATGATAGTTGGCGCGACACCTGCAGGAATAGCAGCTGCCAATAAGCTTGGAGAGCTTGGAATTCCAGTTACAATTATTGAAAAAGATACGGACCTTAATGAAAAACTTTCTGCTGAACAATACCGTCTGGACTCAGGTGTAACATTTAATTATGCAAACAGACCCGGTCTTATACGAATACTGAGAAATCCAAACATCCGCTGCATAATGCCTGCAAAAATACATAAAATCCGGCATAGTCAGCAGGGATTCAACATACGTATTGAAAAAATACAAACCTTTGTAGACCCTGAACTCTGTAC